>JAIROA010000110.1 GCA_031257775.1 Synergistaceae bacterium | reverse complement strand
TAGTAAATTTCGAGCATCTCTTTCGTTATCTGATCTTTTATCGAAAGGCGCGTTTCCGGCGCAAGCTCCCTGGGATCCACGTTAAAGAGGTAGTCTCCCAGCACTATTTCCTTCAGCATCATCTTCGTATGGAAGATATTCGACTGGTATACGTTGACGTCTATGGCGTCGTATCTCGTGAGGGTGTCTTTGGAGATATAGTTCTGAATGGAGTTGATCTCGTGATCCGTATAACATTTCTTGCCGTCGACGTCCCTCGTGAAGCCCCGGACGCGGTAATCCATGGTGATTATGTCGGAGTCGAACGAGCCTATGAGATAGTCGAGCGCCTTTAAGGGCGTGACCTTGCCGCAGGTCGATACGTCTATATCCACTCTGAACGAGCTGATGTCTTTGTTTGGGTGAAACTCCGGGTAAGTGTGAACGGTTACGTGGCTCTTGTCAAGATGGGCTACGACCAGACTGTCCCTGCCCATAAGAAGCTCTTTCGCCAGAAATCCCTGGTTGCAGGAGATGTCCATCTGATCCGGAGGCACCATCTCCTCGGATATCATCACTGTGACGCTCGCGCCCTGAGGATCGTAATCCTGCTTCGATATGTTCAGCACGCATGCCCCTATGATATCCGTAACCCCGCAGAGGATGCCGGTCAGCCTCTCCGAATTGTACTGCTCGTCTATGTATGCGATGTAATCTTTCTTTTCCCGATCCGTCTTCGCGTAAGATATATCATAAATATTGAAGCTCAATGTCTTGGTCAGATTGTTGAAACCATAAAGCTGGATCTTTTCTTTCAACCCTATCCTCACGCCCCTTTCGTGCAAGGCCGAACGACTGAAAAATAACTATACAGAAGAAGGATGGGATTGTCAAAAATTTCGAGCCCTCCGTGAATCCTATTCTCATCAGCGTAGTTATAAGGCGCATACGCCCTCTGCCTGTTGCCGCGGAAATGTTATAAAATAGGCCCAGGATTAATTCGATCGGAGGGTTTAGCATGAAAGACGAGCGGGCGGAAACTGACGGCAGCGATCTTCTGTTCCTTTTGAAGTTCCAGCAGGCGGAGATCGACGGCGCGGCCCTTTACAGAAGAATAGCCAGAGGGATGCCGGAGGGGAAAAACCGCGACATCATAACGTCGATCGCGGAGGACGAGGCCCGCCACGCGGCCGTGATGCGCTCTTACACGCAGAAGGAGCTTCTGCCGGACAGGTTCAAAGTCATTGCATACGCCATAATAAATTTTTCCCTCGGATACACCTTCGCCATCAAGCTCATGGAGAAAAACGAAATCGACATAAAGGGCAGATACGGCGAAGCAGAAGCGCTTGAGCGGGATAAAAATTCTCTTGGCAAAGCGGAGGCGATCAGGCGGATTTTAAGCGACGAGGAGAAGCATGAAAAAATATTGCTTGACATGCTGAATGAGGAGCGCGTGAGCTACATCGGCAACACCGTGCTTGGGATGAACGACGCATTAGTCGAGCTGACCGGCGCCCTTGCCGGATATACGCTCGCCATGAGGGACACGAAGCTCATCTCGATGGCCGGCCTCATAACAGGGTTTTCCGCCACCCTCTCCATGGCGGCCTCCAGCTTCCTCTCAGCGCGGGCTTCAGGCGACAAAAACGCGTTGAAAGCCTCAGTCTACACCGGCATAGCCTATCTGCTGACCATAGCCCTGCTCATCCTGCCATATCTTTTCGCCGGAAAGGACGGGTACATCGGCTCGCTTCTGTGCGCTATGGCGATAGCCGTAGGGATCACGGCTTTTCTGAACTGGTACATATCCGTGACGCTGGACAGGCCGTTTAAAAGCGGATTCGCCATGATGGCCGGCCTAAGCGTGGGTGTCGCGCTCCTGTCGTTCATGCTTGGGATGGCGGTCAAGAATTTGCTTGGCATCGAGCTGTGAGCTTCGCTCGGCGCGGGCTTTTCTCGATCTTCCGCATAAAAATGCCGCGCGTGAACGCGTGGCTGGCCAGGCATGGCGGGCGCTGGCTCCTGGTGGATTCCGGAAAGCCGAAGACATCAGGGGCGCTTTTTGACGGAATTGCCGGAGCGTGCTTAAAACCCAGGGACATATCGCTTTTAATCATAACCCACGCTCACTACGACCACGTGGGCTCCGCGGGGCGGCTCAAGAGGGAAACGGGCGCCCCCATCGCCATTCACGGGGAAGAGGCGGGCTTGCTGCGGACGGGCGGTTTTGAGATATCGGACGGGCTGAACGCGCTCGGGCGCGTACGCGCCTTCCTCGGGCGGCACGCGGCGCCGAGGTCGATGTTCGCCTTCGAGCCGGCAGAGCCGGACATAATCGTCGAGAGCGAGATGCGCATAGACGGCTTCGGATTTCCCGCTGCCATAATCCACTCGCCGGGACATTCAAGGGGCTCCATAAGCCTTCTCGCGGACGACGGAAGCCTGTTCAGCGGCGACTTGGCCATATCTCAGCCACTGCCGGGCATCTGGTCTCACATGCCGATATACGGCTCGTCCGCCCGAGACATAAAGAAAAGCTGGAGGATGCTCCTCGAAAGGGGCGCGAAGCACGTCTACCCCTCCCACGGGCATGACTTCCCGGCAAAAGAGCTGGAAAGCCTCCTCAGCAGATACGGGGAAAATTGAGAGCGGCCTGTATCGGCCGCCCTTATGGCATCGGTTATTGAGTTTACGCGGCCCGTGACGCGCGCAAGCTAACCGTTGCCGTCAAAATTATATTTCAGGACCGGGCGCCTTGCCGCGCCCACCTCATCCAGCCTCCTGACCGGCGTGCCGAGCGGGGCATCGTGAAGTTTCTGCGGGTCGGCGCCGGCTCTGGATCTGATCTCGCGGAGGACCGCGATGGCCTCATCCAGAGTCTCTCTGGATTCCGTCTCTGTCGGCTCTATCATCAGGGCTTCCTTTACGATCAGCGGGAAATACATCGTCGGCGGGTGCATTCCGTAGTCGAGCATGGACTTCGCCACGTCCATTGCCGAAACGCCGCGCTCTTTTTTGAGATTTTCGAGCGTCAGGACGAACTCGTGCATGCATATCCCGGGGTACGCCACGTCGTAAACGTCCGACAGGGCCTTCATCATGTAATTCGCGTTGAGCACGGCGTTCCTTGCCGCGTCGGCAAGTCCGTTTGCGCCTAAAGTGAGTATGTACGTGAGGGCCCGCAGCGTGACCAGGAAATTCCCATAGAACGCCTTGACATTGCCGACGCTCTGCCCGGGATCCTCAAACGAATACGCGCCGTTCCCGCGCACTATCCTTGGCTTCGGCAAAAACGGCTCGAGGAGCGCTTTGCAGCCTACAGCGCCTGATCCAGGGCCTCCGCCGCCGTGCGGCGTAGAGAATGTCTTGTGCAGGTTCAGGTGAACGACGTCGAAACCCATGTCACCGGGGCGGGCAATGCCCATGACCGCGTTCAGGTTAGCGCCGTCGTAGTAATTGAGGCCGCCTGCCTCGTGAATTATCCGCGTGATGTCGAGAATGTTTTTGTCGAACAGGCCCAGGGTGTTCGGGTTCGTGAGCATGAGGCCCGCCGTGTCGTCCCCCGCCGCTTTCTTCAGTTCATCCAGGTTCACGCCTCCGTCCGCGCCGGACGGGACGTTCACGACCTGATAGCCCGTCATGCCGGCAGTCGCTGGGTTCGTGCCGTGAGCGGAGTCCGGCACTATTATCTTCGTGCGCTTCTTATCGCCCCTGGAGTCATGCCATGCCTTTATGAGGAGGACGCCTGTGAATTCGCCGTGAGCTCCCGCCGCCGGCTGGAACGTCATCGCGTCCATGCCTGTGATCTCGCAGAGCAGCTTTTCGGCCTCAAAGAGAACCTCCATGCACCCCTGCGCCGTTTCGGGCGGCTGCAGCGGGTGAACGCCCGTGAAGCCGGGCAGGGAGGCCATCTCATCGTTCAGCTTCGGGTTGTACTTCATCGTGCAGGAACCAAGCGGATAGAAGCCGTCGTTCACGCCGTGAGTGCGCTTCGCAAGCTCAGTGTAGTGACGGGAGATATCCGGCTGGGCCATTTCCGGCAGGCGCGGGGGGGTCTTCCTGACGAGTTCTCCCGGCAGGTCTTTTTTAGGGACGTCAAGCAGCGGCAACACAGGAAAAGAGCGCCCCTTCCGGCTCTTCTCGAAACTAAGCTTCATATCGCTCCCTCCTTCAAGGCCTCGGCGAGGCTGTCGATCTGTTCCTTCGTGTTCATCTCCGTCACGCACCAGAGCAGGCCGCCCGGGACAGGCAAGCCTCCCAGGATATCGCGCTCCGCCAGGCTCTTTTCGACGGACGCGGCGTCACGAGGACAGGACGTGACGAACTCGTGAAAGAATTCGCCCCCGTGAAGCAGGCCAAAACCTTTGACCGCGCTGATCTTCCCCGCCGCGTAATGAGCCTTCGAAACGCAACTCTCGGCCACGCTCCTGAGGCCGCCCGGCCCTAATGCCGTAAGATATACGGAGGCCGTGAGGGCACAAAGTGCCTGATTCGAGCATATATTCGATGAAGCTTTTTCCCTTCTTATGTGCTGCTCTCTTGCCTGAAGGGTGAGGACAAACGCTCTCTTGCCGTCGATATCCGACGTCTGCCCGGCTATCCTTCCGGGAAGCTTTCGCGACATTTCAGCCGTGGCCGTCATGAAGCCAAGGTAAGGGCCCCCGAAGGCCATAGGCATCCCGAGAGGCTGGGCTTCGCCGCAGGCGACGTCAGCGCCGCATTCAGCCGGTGTTTTGAGGATCGCGGCGGCTATCGGGTTAACGCCCATCACGAACTTCGCGCCTGCGCCGTGCGCTGCCTCCCCCAGTTTCCCGGCATCCTCTATGAGCCCGTAGAAATTCGGCTGCTGCATGTAAAAACAGGCGGACGCGCCGTCCAGCATCGAGGCGAGAGCGTCCGCGTCAGTGACGCCGTCTTTGAGCGGGACAGTTTTCACAGCGGCGTTGGCGGCGTAGCAGTAAGTCTTTATCGTGCTTGAGACGATCGGGTTTACGGACTCAGAGATCAATACGGCCGAGCGCTTTTTGTCGCGGCACATCCCCGCCGCCTCAGCCGCTGCGGAAGCGCCGTCGTAGACAGAGGCGTTCGACACGTCGAGCCCTGTCAGCTCGCACATCATGGTCTGGAACTCGAATATCGACTGCAGGACGCCCTGGCTTATTTCGGCCTGATACGGCGTATACGCCGTGACGAACTCCTCTTTGGAGGCTATCTGCTTTACGATGGCCGGGATGTAGTGATTGTAAGCGCCGGCGCCGCGGAACACGGACTTGAAGGACCTGTTTTTCCGCGCGATAGCCTCTATCCTGCCCCTTGCCTCGAATTCAGAGAGCCCGTCCGGAATATTGAGGCCCTTTATCCTTAGCGAATCCGGAACGGCGGCAAATAGATCGTCAAAGGCCTTGACTCCAGCCTTCTCCAACATTTCCTGCTGTTCGAATTCCGTGGACGGAACGTAGTACGCCACAGCTATCCCTCCTCTTCACAAAATGCCTTGTAGTCCTCCGCGCCTAAAAGCTCTTCGTGATCCGAGATATCGCCTATCTCGACGAGCCATGTCCCATAGGGATCGCTGTTTAGCAGCTCCGGGCTGTCGGCGGCGGCGGCGTTGACTGCCTTCACGATGCCTGTGAGCGGGCTCATGACGTCCGACACTGCCTTTACGGACTCGACGTCCGCTATCCGCTCCCCTTTCGCTGCCTCGTCGCCAATCTCAGGGAGATTGACGAAGACCAGATCACCAAGCTCGTGCTGCGCGTAGTCCGTTATGCCAATCCTCGCTGTCCTGTTGCCCATATCCTGCACCCATTCGTGCGTCCTCGAGTATGAAAGTTCAGCCGGAAAGTTCATTATTCGCTCCTCCTCATGTGTTTTTTAAGGAACCGCTGATTAAATAACCTTTGGCTGCAATGGGCATCTTCGCCCGCTCCCTTTATGTCAGCCGCAAAAATGATCCTCACCGTAGCTCTGCT
>JAIROA010000076.1 GCA_031257775.1 Synergistaceae bacterium | reverse complement strand
CGCAGAGTGTCGAACGTCAATTTGTAATTCGCGCTTACCAGCACAGACGAAACCTTATCTGGATTTCCGACGGCATAAAGCCCAGGATCGATTTTGTAGTTCATCCGGCCAATGCCGAAACGCGCCTTGAACGCCCCTAGATAATCCCTCGCTCTGAGCGACGTGGGCGCTGAAGCAATATTATTATTGCCGACACGACAGCAATTTTCGGCAGAGCGAAAATTATTGCTCATTCACAGCACCTAGTGTTTTCATCGTTGTCTGACGCTATAGTCACGGTCGTAAGTTCCCGCAAAAGTCTGGCGGCATTCTCGCTTCCTTCCGCGCTGATGGAATAGTACGTCCATTTCCCTTGCTTTCGCGGCAAAATAACTCCGCTGTCCACGAGGACTTTCATATGATGGGAAAGCGTGGACTGGCCGATTTCGACCTTTTCCAGCAAGACACAAGCGCATTTCTCACCACTCCGCAAAAGCTCTAAAACCCTGAGCCTTGTCTCGTCGCAAAACGCCTTAAATACTTTCGCGTTGTCCAGGTAGTCATTATCCACAGAAACAGACACCTCAAATCGATTATCTTCAATATGAATATTATATTCCACACATCGAAATAAATCAATACGTTTTACGAACAGGGTCAAAGAGATCCGGCCCCTTAAATTAATATCACATAAACTGCTGGGTTATCTGAAAAAAGATTTGAGCCTGTCATACCTGGACATCCAGACAAAGCGACGACGTAAGGGCAGATGACTAGACAGAAATACGCCGTAATCGAACAACCAACCTCGACAGTTTATGGACGTCTAGACAATCTCAAGCCGTAAAACAGCCTTACATTGGACAAATGGACAAATGGACAACTAGACTGCTGGACAGCCAAGTCACACGGACACGCCCGACAGGTGGGTAAACAGCCGAAACCGCGATGCAACACGGAGAATTGGGCGCGACGGCTATTTTTATCGTCGGCGCGAAAAAGGATGATACCCTTTCCCCAGGAGGTGAGAGGCATGTGCTAAAAGGGCGTTGCCGACGCGATACGCCAGGCGGCCGGCTGCGTCAGGGCAAACCGGGTACCGGGGAGACGGCGCCTAGGCACCCCTACGCCCACATAGCCCGCGGGCGTTCGACGACATAACCGCGCTCACTGCGGAAGGGTTCGGCTACGCCGCCATCTGCGAAGCCTTCGAGGCGAACGGCCTCCTGCCGGAAGGCTCAAAGCCCTACAGTTTGAGCCGGGTCGTGCGGCGGGAGCGGGCGAGACGGCAAAGGCGCGTAGGATCAGCTGGAACCGAGGCCGTTCAGGACGCTGGCGGGACACAGGACGCGAATAAGAAGTAGAAACTACTTCCCTATCAGCATAAGTCTTTTATCCTAGAGGCTTATGTCTTTCCAGAGCGCGGCGTCCGCGTTTATGGAGCTGAACTCCCTGTAAGTGACCTGCGCGATGCCCGCGCCTGGTATAGCCCTCACGTGCCTGCGCTCCGTATAGTCGACGCGGACGCGCCCGCTTCGCGCGGCCTTGCTGTGGAAGGCGGCGGCGGACGCCGCTATTTCGATCATCCGCGCATAGGTTTCCTGTCCGGGCTTTGACGCGAAGCGCAATATTACGTGAGCGCCGGGAATGCCCTGGGCGTGAAGCCAGATGTCGTCGCCCGACGCCAGGCGGAACGTCACGTAGTGGTTGCCGGCGGCGCTCAGGCCTATCAGGATCACAGAGTTTTCCTCCGCGAACTCAAAACGCCTGTGCGGCGGCTTTAAGCTGTCACGCTGTTTTTTCCCCTTCGGCGGGGATTCCGGTGGCGAAAGCTCGCTGATCATGGATAGCGTCGTGACGGCGTCTGTGTGGCACTCAAGAAGCGCCTCCTGCTCGCTTATCGCGTCCCTTTCAAGATAGAGCCCCGGCAAAATTTTCCTTGCCCGCTCAGATGACGCTCGTTTTTTCCTGTACTTCGCGAAGTAGCGCTCGGCGTTCCCCGGCGCGTCACGTTCAGGGTCAAGCCTGACGCGGCGGACGGTTTCGCCTTCTTTGCCCTCCTCGCCCCATTCAGGCAGATCGGCAAATTCCGCGCGGGGCGGGATCCTCCAGACATTGGCTAATATCAGTTGTCCGTCCCGCTTGAGCGCTTCAGCCTCCGCGCTTCCATCCCGCTCGGCTTCGGCGTCGGCTATTTTCCTGGCGTTCGCCCTTGCGAGCTTCTCTATCCTGGAAGCGGCTTTTTTGCGCGCTTTGGCGGCATGCCTTTCAAGCAGCGGAAGAATGACGCACTCCCGAGCTGCCGCAAGCGCATTGCCCGAGCCGACGCGATCCGCTTCCGGCAGCAATTCCCCGAACAGCGTCACGTACCCGCCGATTCTCTGATATATGAACGGGGCCCGCAAGCCTTGCCGCGCTATCTCCCCGGCGTTGCTTTCCCCCGACGCTTCGCACTTCTTTTTGATTGCCTCCAAGAGCGGTTTGCCAAGGCCTGATATATTATTCAGCGAGTCCGGCCCGCCGGTGAAATCCTCCAGTTTCTCGCCTTTTATCGGAGGCGGAGGCGTATAAGGCTCTCCGGGGATTATGGACCGATATCGGTTCGTGTCCGGATGGATGTGCTTTGCCGCTTCTATGACAGTTCCCTCCTCATCAAGCAGAATGAGGTTGCTGTATCTGGCGGAAGCCTCGAAGACGAGCTTTCTTTCCTGGCTGAATCCGGCGCCGACCTCCCGACGGAAAACTATTTCCAGCAGCCTGTCCCGGCCTATGGCTCTGGAGCTTGTGATCTGAGCGCCGGCTAAGTGGGCTTTCACGGCGTTTTGGATCGGCGGGCGCGACGAGGCAAGCTCAGAAAGCGAGCGCACTTCGTCCGCCCCTGCCTCGCACAAGCCGTAAAGTTCCGCGTCCCACGAGAAAAAAATTATCCTGCCGCCCGGGAAAAAGAGGGCCATCCAGCGGTCGCCGGACTCAGCCCTGCGAAGCCTGCTCTGGCAAAACGCCTCTGTTATCTCGCCGGACAGCGCTTCTATCAATTCAGGGCCTAACGGCACGAAAAAACCTCCAGTCAATAACGCCGCCGCGGCAGGGCATGCCCTGCCGAAGCCCGCGCGCGATATTCAAAAAATGATTTTAAGGAACCGCTGATTAAATAACCTTTGGCTGCAATGGGCATCTTCGCCCGCTCCCTTTATGTCAGCCGCAAAAATGATCCTCACCGTAGCTCTGCTACGCCTGCGGCCATTTTTAC
>JAIROA010000128.1 GCA_031257775.1 Synergistaceae bacterium | reverse complement strand
CCAGTGATTCGCGGGCACATCCATGAACGGATTGGTTGCCGCGAGCGCGGGCGCCGCGATCATTGCCAATGCCACTACCAATACTGCCGCCAGTAACTTTTTCATAATGTACAACCCCCTTGGTTGTTTTTATTTTTTGCGGCCTTGCGTCCTGCCGGGGATTGTCAGCCATCCGAGGTAGTCTCCACGTTTCCTTCTCGTCCGGCATGATCTGCCCGCAATCCGCTTCAGCCCGCCTCTTGCTCCGCTCGTCCGTATTGGCCGGGGGTCTGCACCTCCTTCCTTTGCCGTCAGGGGTCTTCACGGAGTTATGAGCTTCCTTGCGCCGATCAAAATCGGCGTTGCCCTGTCCAGGGGTTCTGATTGTCATTGTGCTGATACGCAAAAAACACCTGCTTGCGTAACAAATAAACCTCTCATAAAGATAAGGCAGCGCATACAGCTCATTGCCTGTCACGTCGTAATTATACGCAATATTGCCATTCTGTCAAATTTTGGGGTGATTTTTTCGGGACGATTTTGGGCGTAGATTTTGGAGATTTCAGGCGTAGGGGCGCACATTGCGCGTCCGCCGTTATCAGAAATCGGTGGGGCCGTAAAAATTGCGATAGAGAACATCCTTCATATTTACAAATTACCACAACAGTCGGCGTATATGTGATAATGCCTAAACATATCCACCTAATCTTGATTATTCGAGATGAACGCGGACGCGCAATGCGCGCACCTACAAAAGGATGCCTGAAAGCGAAAAATCTATGTCACGCGATATAGTTGCGGACGTCGCTCTCCGGCAAGCCCATCGTCGCGGCGATCTCTCCGATGGACATGCCAAGTTCCAATAATTTTATCGCGGCTTTGCGCTCCCTCTGCTCATGCTTACGGTTTTCCTCCGCAAGCTCGTGCCTGTCCCGCGCCAGCTTCTGGGCGCGAGCCCCCCTCTTGCGCTCGGAATACATGTCCATCAGGTCGTCGATGTACGCCATACGCATCCGCTCGTCCATCAGGAAGATCTGCTCCTGCTTGAGCGCAAGCTCCACTACCGGTTCGGCCTCGGCAATATCCGGCATAAATTCGCCCTCAAGCCCGACGAAGAAACAGAGCCACTTTTCGAGCTTGGTCTTTAATTTCCTGCCGGGTTTCCTGAGTTCGCGGATGAATTTTGGAAGCTCGATGAAGATAATTTTCAGGTCGTCGGTCAATACTCTGCTGCTTCCGTCATTGCGAATGGAATAGGTGTTGCAGAAATTTTTTTCGAGCTTCAGCATGTCAAAGCCGAGTAAATTGACGCTCACGGTCCTGTCGACGTCCTTGTACAGATCGCCGGATTCAAGCTGGTTCGTGTGTACCAGAGACCAATAGTAAACGGCCCTGCTCGCGTGAGCGGCGTCGTAACTGAGCTGAATCTCCACGTTTACCTTTGATCCGTCGTCAGTCGTTCCGTACAGGTCGATGCGGCTTCCACGCCCCCTGAGACGCGCGGGCGAAAGGTTTCTGTCGAGCAGTTCGATGTTCACAAATTCCTTGCGGCTTTCTGGAAAAATGACGGCGTTCAGGAAGTCGCGGCAAATTTCCTCGCTCTCGGGACGGGCCAGAAGAAACTTAACGATGCTGTCGAGAAGGCGAAAAAGATTTCCCTGCTTCAACCTCTCCACAGCGTCGTCCCTTGTTTTTGGGATCAGTTCGTCGAGTTCTGTGGAATATGATTCCTCAAGATATTCCTCGTCGATTGATTCGTTCATCGGCTCACATCCCTTCGTTAAAGTAATTATATCAGAGAAAACCCGAACATAAAAAATTCGTGACATGAAGGGGCGTTCAGATGCGGCATCAAGCGGTCGGTGTTTTATTGCTGCCCGCCGTTTAAAGCGCATTTTATAGCGAGAGGTTACTGATTTCCTCAACTGAAAGGCCAGTCCCCATTGCTATCTGCTCAATAGGCAATCCCATTTTCAGTAAATTCCGCGCCACCTCAATCTTGCCCTCTTCCTTAGCGTCGCGTATCTGAATTTCCTTGACCACCTCATCCATCGGTCTGAATTGCACTTTCCATACCTCCCTCACTTTCGGGTCTATATCTTTTTTATCTATTTGCAGAATGTGAGACGTAAATTTCTGAAATGACCAAGATTTTAAGTCTCCAAGACCGCGCGCCCTTATCATCTCAAGGAGTTCGAGGGAATATTCTCCGCGCTTCGCGGGATTTCCTTGTGCGTCCAGCATTCTTCTGGCGGCCAGCAACGGAAGGGCGAAAGGCCGATCGTCTATCTTAAGTTTCTTTTCTTCCGCTTCAGCCACGCTGTAGGCGTTGAAGACGAAATTAACCGACGTTCCTCGCCACATCCATGTATATGCATTTACCGGCTTTGCGCTCCCTGTGTATATGACTAGAGATGTTACAGGAATCGCATACTCATCGCTTGCCCGATACCATGATCGAAAGACCCGCAACGGCAGAGTATCGTCTTCCTCGTGCTGCTGTTCTACGACAAATAGGGCGCGGGGCACGTCTCCTGTTATCAACGGCAAGGCCATACATATATCCGAAATATTTCCCCTTTTGTCCGATTTGCCGCCAATAGAGGGACGCGCGGGATCGGCAAAAGATGGCTTCTGGGAATAATCCCGTTCTGCGGCTAGCTCCGGCATAAAGAAAGCAATTGCGTCGTCCGGGTTCTCTTTGATAACGTCCTTCCACGCCCTGTCAATCCAATGTTCGCTCATTCCATGCCGCACCATCCCCTTGTTGTTTGGGTTATTATATCAAGTCCTCAGTCAATTCACCTCGCATCTTTTCCCTCTGTGCCATGTGATCTTTATCATGCCTAAATTAAACCGCTAAAGCGCCTTATTCTTGCGAATGTAAGCCATAGAAACCGGGAATCGTAAATCTGTTTTTGATATATAATCCACGCTGTTGAAAGGAAATTACTAAAACGCGAAAGGGCGGGGATTTTAGCGTGTCAAGAAGTAAAAACCTTATGTCTATCACGGCAGGAGATGACGATGAAACCACGAAATGGGAGACGGTTTTGGAGGATTATCTGGCGTATCTGCGCGGGTGCGGGCGCTCCGGAAATACGATCGCTATATACAGGGATCAGATTTCGCGGTTTTACCGCCGCAAATGTCCGCGCTGGGATGACGAGAGGCTTCATTTCCTCGACTGGAACGGCGAGCCTCAGATCCACACAAATCACAGGCTTGACTCCTGCGGGCGATTCTGGAAATGGGCCATCCGCGAGGGGCACAGAAAAACAGACCCATCTGAAAATATTCAAAAGCGCCTCATTAACAAACACTCGGTCGCGAATGTCAATATCGCGGACATCGAAAAACTTCTTGCGGTTTTCAGAAACGAACATAAAGCGAAACCCAATCAATGGGAGAAAACTCGAAATTACGCCTGCGTCCTGTTCGCCATCGGCACAGGGGTTCGTCCGGGCGAGGGGCTGAGGCTTCGGCGAAGCGACTTCAACCTTGGCGAGTTCTACGCGATCATAAGCGGGGAGCATGTCAAAACGAGGCAGAGCAGGGTCGTCTATATCCCGCAAAACAAGACGCTTATAAACCTCCTGAAAAGAATGATAAAAGCGCATGTAAAAGCCGAGCTTCCGAAAGAAGCGGCGCTTTTTTGCGATAGCGCCGGAAGGACGCTCTGCACCCGCTCCTGGTTCCATATCATAAGCAAAAGGGCAAGGGAGGCCGGGATAAAGATCAAACCTTACGATCTGCGTCACGCTTTCATCACGCACTCGCTGATGAAGGGCGCTAATCCCTACGATCTGAGGGATCAAGTCGGTCATTCTAACATGGAGATGATGAAGCGTTATTATCATTCGAGCGCCGAGGCCCGCCGCAACACCGCGAATCTGGCGCCGTTGGCTGAGATTTCCCTATCTTGAAGATATAGCGCGACGACACCTGTTTTTATATATCACTTCCGCGTCACAGTTTTATATCCACAGAAAAAGTCACAACGCAACGCGGCTTAAGACCACTTTGAAAACACCTGTTACGCAAGCAGGTGTTTTTTGCGTATCGGCACAATGACAATCAGGATCCCTGGACAGGGCAACGCCGATTTTGATCGGCGCAAGAAAGCTCATAACTCCGTGAAGACTCCTGACGGCACAGGAAGGAGGTGCAGACCCCCGGCCAATACGGACGAGCGGAGCAAGAGGCGAGCTGAAGCGGATTGCGGGCAGATCATGCCGGACGAGAAGGAAACGTGGAGACTACCTCGGATGGCTGACAATCCCCGGCAGGACGCAAGGCCGCAAAAATAAAAACAACCACGGGGGTTGTACATTATGAAAAAGTTACTGGCGGCAGTATTGGTAGTGGCATTGGCAATGATCGCGGCGCCCGCGCTCGCGGCAACCAATCCGTTCATGGATGTGCCCGCGAATCACTGG
>JAIROA010000051.1 GCA_031257775.1 Synergistaceae bacterium | reverse complement strand
CTGGCACGTTCATTCCGAAGAAGCTCGCTATCATCGGGGGGATCGCCATCGCTATCGTGACGGATGCCAGGAACTTCATCACTATATTGAGATTGTTCGAAATCACGGAGGCAAACGCGTCCATCGTGCTGGACAGGACGTCGCTGTGAACCTGAATCATCTCGATTGCCTGATCGTACTCGATTCTTACGTCCTCGAGCAGCTCCTCGTCCTCCTCACGGAGCTTCACGAGATGATGCACGTTTTTGTTCCCGAAAAGCCTCATAAGGCGCTCGATCACGGCCCTGTTCGACCTGAGCGAGACCGTAAAATACGTGAGCGCTTTCTGGAGATCCAGGAGCAAAAACAGCTCCTTGTTTTTCATCGATAGCCTGAGCGCCCTCTCTATCTCGTCGGTCTTCCTGTTCATGAGGCGCAGGTCCTTCAGGTAGAGAACGGCCGTCCTGTAAAGCACCTGGAACAGGAACCGCGTCCGTTTCGCCGTGTCGAAGTAGTGATAATGCCCGGCATCGAAATCCTCCAGGACCTCGTTTTCCTCCAGGCAGACAGTGATGAAGTACTGCTCGGAGATGATTATTCCAAGCGGGATCGTGTCATAGCCGAACGTAAGGCCCTCGTCGCTCTTAGGAATGTTCGTGAGTATCATCACTATATCTTCGTCGAACTCTATGCGGGAAGACTCATCCTGGTCAAGGGCCGCCCTTAAGATATCAAGCGGCGCCCCCGTGATCTCCGACACGACGCGCAGCTCATACGCGCTAGGGCGTATGAGGCTGAACCACGCCCCAGGCTCGACTCGGGCACCGGGCTGGTATTCCATGTCTATCAGACAGTCAGATGCAGTAGAGCAGATTTTGAGCAATGGCGCCAGCTCCTCTCCGAATTCTTGAAAATATCATGCTTTAAAAAACGCTAGAGAGGTTCGCTCCCCCGCGCCGGCAGCGTCCGGCGCAAAGGGCGCGGCGCTTCGCGAGTGGAAGCGCGTTTGCCGGCCGCTTTTAATCCGGAAGCCGCAAGGAAAACCTTTCTTCAATGCATGCCGTACATAAATCCGCTGCGAGATCGCTACTTGCAGGTTCAGGAACGCCGCTGTCCATTTCCGGCTCCTTTCGCTATCGTAATGAATACGCCGCCGCCAATGACGAGTCTAACGCCACTTCGCGCTGTTCGTCAATAAGGCGTCTGTAAAAATCGCCGGGATCCGCGGCAAAACCGTTTAAAATTTTCTCTGCCCGGCTTCAAACGCGCGGACGTTCAGCTCGTATGTTTTTGGCGGAACGACGTCTTTAATGACTTCCGGCCAGGCAATGTCCCCAAGCCCCATGCACTTCACGAGAGCGCCTAAAAGCACGATATTCTGAGCTTTCGCGTTGCCAAGCTCCGAGGCTGCCGCGCCCGCGTCAAAGGCCAGAAGCCCCGGCACTGCCTCTTTAAGGCGGCCTATCAGGCCGTCGGGATATTCCGCCGCTCCTGTCAGGACAGAGAGAGGGCGAATCTCGAAGTCGTTCACCACGAGCATCCCTCCGGGCCGCAGATATGACAGCCATCTCATAGCCTCGGCCTTTTCAAAGGAGGCGAGCATGTCCGCCTGGCCCTCATGAATGACGGGCGAATGAACCTTCCTCCCGAACTTGACGTGGGTGGAGACGCTTCCGCCGCGCTGAGACATTCCGTGTATCTCCGACATCTTCACATCGAACCCGGCGCGCAGAAGGCCTTCCGAGAGCACCTTCGACGCCAATATCGTCCCCTGCCCGCCGACTCCGACTAGCAGGATGTTCCCTGCCCTCTCCTGTTTATTATTCATATTATCGCTCATCCGATTCACCTGCCAGCGAAATCGCTCCGGCCGGGCATATCTGCGCGCAGATCCCGCAGCCGTTGCACATGTCGCGGTTTATTTCGATCTTGCCTCCTGCCGGCACGAGTGCCGGGCATCCGGCTTTGAGGCAGACGTTGCAGCCGACGCACTTTTCCTTGTCCGCGTGGCAATAGAGAACCGCCCTCCTCCGCGCGACATCCTTTATCAGGGCGCAGGGCTCCACCGCTATGATGACGAAGAACTCGCGGGAGGCAATAGCGTCTTTTACAGCCTCCTCAACGGATTTTATGTCATAAGGGCTGACCGTCCGGATATTCTCAGCCCGCACGCCGCAGGCTGCGCACAGTGCGCGGAGATCGATTTTTACGGTTTTTTCGCCTTTTATCGTGACCCCGGTTCCTGGATTGTCCTGGTGCCCTGTCATCGCCGTCGTTCTGTTATCGAGGATAAATAGCGCGGAGTCGCTCTTGTTCACCACGGCATCTATAAGGCCCGTTATGCCTGAGTGAAAGAAAGTCGAGTCGCCGATGACGCTGAATACTTTTTTCATGTTTTCCCCCGGCCCGCCCGCTTTTATGAACGCCTTCCCGTAGCCAATGCCGGCGGAGACGCTGGCGCCCATGCAGATTACCGAGTCCGTCACTGAAAGCGGGGGCGCGACGCCCAGGGTGTAGCAGCCGATGTCGCTGCTCACGACTATGTTTTTTTGCTTCGACAGTACGTAGAAAATCCCCCTGTGAGAGCATCCGGGGCAGAGAACCGGGGGGCGCGGCGGAAGTATGACGCTTACCATAGGGCCTGGCTGAGTTTTTTCGCCAAGAATGGCGCTTCTGATGATCCCGGCGTTCAGCTCGTCGACGGCGGGAAGAATGCTTCTCCCTTCGCATTCAATGCCGAGGGATTTGACGAACGTCTCTATATACGGCTCGTTCTCTTCAATAACATATAACTTGTCCACTCCCTCAGCGAACTTTCTTATGAGCTCGTCAGGCAGCGGATATGTGAAGCCGAGCTTGAGGAACGGAAATCCGGCCGACTCCAATGCCTCGCGGGCATGCTGGTAGCTGATGCCGCTCGCAATGATCCCGGCCTTGCGGTTTTCTCCCCGCTCGATGCGGTTATATGGGCAGGAATTCGAGAACTCGCGGAGCTTCTTCTCGCGCTCTTCAATGATATGACGCCTCACCTTTGCGGATGCCGGCGTCATGACGCGCTTAGCGGGATCGCGCCCGTAGGGCTTGACCGCGGTTTCCGCCCTTTCGCCAAGCTCTACTACGGATTTGCTGTGGCAGATCCTCGTCGTCACCCGGAACAAGAGGGGGACGTCGAATCGCTCGGAAAGCGCGAACGCGTCCTTTACGAAGTCCAGGCACTCCTGGCTGTCAGACGGCTCGAGCATCGGAGTCTTCGCGTGAAGAGCGTACCAGCGGTTGTCCTGCTCGTTCTGGGAGCTGAATAGCCCCGGGTCGTCCGCCGTCACCACGACGAAACCGCCGCTCGCGCCTATGTAGGACATCGTGAAGAACGGATCAGCCGCGACGTTCAGGCCAACGTGCTTCATGGCGGCTAAAGCCCGCGCCCCCGCGATCGAGGCCCCAGAAGCCACCTCAAGGGCGACTTTCTCGTTCGTCGACCACTCGGCGTCTATCTCGTCGTAGCCCGCGATATTCTCGAGGATCTCAGAAGACGGGGTTCCGGGATAAGCCGCCGCGACGTGGCACCCCGCTTCCCAGGCCCCGCGCGCGATTGCCTCGTTGCCCGTCATTATCTGCTTCATTTCAAAATTCCTCCCCAAAAACTTCCAGCTCTATTTCTCTATTTCTAAGCCAAACGCTCCTCCGCGCGCGTTTGATTTTAATGCCAGTTGATCGGATTAACCGAACGCTCTTTTAAAAATCGCCCTCGCGGGCCAGATACTGGTCGAACAGCAGACGGCTAACGCGGGCGCCATAGACCTGGGACTCATGCCCCCTGTGGTATTGCCTGTCGCGGAAATCCTTCGTGAATATCGCGATCACGTAGCTGCCGAACGGAGTGCCCACAATGCCTCCATCGTTGCGGCAGTTGTCCATGCTCCCGCTCTTCGACGCGATGTAAAGAGGCGCTTCCTTGCCGAAGTTATCCTCATCCAAATAGTACGGCGGCAGCGAGTCCGTGAGAGTCCCGTTGTAATGCTGCTTGCGGTAAATATCGAGCATTGCCCTTGACGCCTCCGGAGAAACCAGTTCCTCCCTCGCAATCATCGCGAACAGGCGCCCGTACTCTCTCGGAGTGGTTACGCCAAGAGGCGGCCATGCGCCGTCCTCCCCGCCGCTGTCGGCTATTTTGCGGAACAGTTTCGTCCGTTCGAAACCGAGCCGCCCGATGTTCCGGTTAATCTGTTCCAAGCCGAGATAGTCAATAAGGATGTTCGTCGCTACGTTGTCGCTGACTATGATCATCAGAGTGGCGAGGTTCTTGACCGACAGCTCAGTTCCCGTTTCAAGCGACTTGAGCACGCCGCTGCCGCTTATGAAATTTTCCTCGGTAAAGGCAAGCCTGTCGCTCAGGCTCTTCTTGCCGTCATGCACCTGCCGGAAAAGCTCCGCAAGCACAAAGGACTTGATCGTGCTTGCCGTCTCGAACTCAACGTCGGCGTTCATCTCCACGACGCGGCCCTTCAAATCGTCCGCGTAAAGGCCCATCAGCCCGCTAAAGCTCATTATCTCCCGTTCGATCCTGCGTTCCAGCTTAAACTCCTCGTGCAAGTTCACCACTCCTTACGCGCAACCGGCTACATCATCGAAAGGGCCGCTTCGTCGCCTACCAGCGTCACGTTGTTGTGGAGCTGGAGGACGGAGGCGGGGACTTGCGGCGTGATGGGGCCAAAGAATGCCTCCTTCACTATAGCTGCCTTGTCCTCTCCGCTCGCTAACACGACGATGCGCCGCGCCTGCATTATGGAACGGATGCCCATTGTGTATGCCTGGCGCGGTACGTCTTCGGCCTTCTCGAAAAAGCGCATGTTGGCCTCTATCGTGCTGTCCGTAAGCGTGACGCAATGCGTGTCCTTGTCAAACGCCCCGCCCGGCTCGTTAAACCCTATATGCCCGTTGCGGCCGAGGCCGAGAAGCTGCATATCTATGCCTCCGGCTTGACGGATCACCCTGTCATACCTCGCGCACTCCTCGGCTTCCGGCGCAAGCCCCTCCGGCACGTTCGTGTTTTCCGGCCTGATGTTTATATGGCCGAAAAAGTTATCGTTCATGAAATACCGGTAGCTCTGCGGGTTTTCCGGCTCAAGCCCTTTATACTCGTCAAGATTTATCGTAGTGACCTCCGAAAAATCCACGTCGCCCTTTATGAACCACTCGATGAGCTGCTTATAGACTCCAAGCGGGCTCGATCCGGTTGCGAGCCCGATGACGCAGGAGGGCTTTAAAATGACCTGCGCTGACAGTATGTTAGCCGCTTTGCGGCTCATGTCCTTATAATCCTTGCCCCTGTATATCCTCACGCGGCATTCCTCCCATCCGTGCCTTGCCGGCATATTTGAAATCTGAAATCATTTATGAACCGCGATGATCTCGTCCAGCTCTTTTACATTCCCCAAAGCCTTCGGCTCAACGGATCTCCATTCTCCGGTATTCGCTATCACTACGGGCGTGATCAGGTCGTATCCGCTCGACTTTATGCCCTCGATGTCGAATTCTATCAGAAGATCGCCGATTTTCACATTGTCCCCGGTGCTGACGTGAACCTCGAAATGATCGCCCTTGAGCTTTACCGTGTCTATCCCCACGTGAATGAGTATCTCGACACCGTCCTCCGACGTTATCGCAAGGGCGTGCCCTGTCTGAAACACGACGTTCAGCGTCCCATCGACCGGGGAGACCACCCTGCCGACGGACGGCTTTATAGCCACGCCCTCGCCAAGCATCTTCTCGCTGAAAGTAGGGTCGCTCACGTCTGAGATCGGAACTGCTTCCCCTGCCAGGGGAGACAGGACTGAAAAGATATTCTTGCTTTTTCCAAACATGTAAAATCCCTCCTCGGAATTTCGGGCTTCATCTTAGCATGATCATAAATTAGCAGGGCAAAGTCAATGGCAATATTAACACTATGCGGCGCACATTTCCTCATGCCGATTAGCGTCAAAAAAGCCTTCTTGCCGCAAATCAGCATTGCCAGCCAGGCAAAAAGGCAGAATCCAGCAAATCCATATAATAATCATCGGCATGGGACTGCGCCGCGCAGTATTTTCTACAGCCGCTTTACGCCTATCAAGAGATGCTGGACGAACTGGCGGGCCGTTCTGCCCGAAAAGCCCCCGCGGCCGATCTCCCATCGCATCGCGAGCCTTTCCAGCTCTTCCTGCGCGATTGATATTCCGTATTCGTCCGCAAAAAACCTCACGATCTCCAGATACCTTTCCTTGTCGAGCGAGCCGTACCAGATCGTTATCCCGAACCTGTCCGACAGCGACAGCCTTTCCTGCATCGTGTCCCAGCCGTGGACATCGTCGCTCGAAGCCTTGCGGTCTTTCCAGACCTCGCGGACGATGTTCCGGCGGTTCGACGTAGCGTAAATCACGACATTTTCAGGCTTGCGCTCTACCCCGCCCTCTATCAGGGCTTTTAAGTGCTTGTACCCCACTTCGTAATCCTCGAACGAGAGGTCGTCGAGAAATAGAATGAATCTGTAATTCCTGCAGCCTATGATCCTCATGATCTCAGGTATTTCGGAAATCTGCTCTTTGCCCACCTCTATCATGCGAAGGCCGCTTGCGATAAAATCAGGCTCGTTCATAAGGGCTTTGACAGACGACGACTTTCCCGTCCCGCTGTCCCCGTACAAAAGAACGTTGTTCGCGGCCTGCCCGCTCAAGAACAGTTTCGTGTTTGCCAGAAGCTCGGCTTTCTGATCGTCGTAGCCCAAAAGGGCGGCAAATGACTGAGGGTCAGGGTCTTTTACAGGCATCAGCCCTGTCTCCGGCAGCCATAAAAACGCCTTGTGAAGCGAGAACATGCCGGAACCGCAGGAGGTGTAAAACCCGAGAAGCGCGGACATCATCTCGCCAGGCGTCAAGGACTCGGCGAAGGCCTCAGCCAGCTTCGAAACGGATCCGAGCGCCGGGTTCGGCGGAAAAGCTCTTTTGAGGGCCGGTTCGTAATTTTTGAGAAGCCTCAGGCCATCCAGCTCAGCCGAGTTATCCACAATCGTCCGTGCCGCGCCGACAATTTTGTGAAGGGACCACAGCTCCGACAGCGCAAGGCCCACCACCGAGCCGGCCGGGACGGAACTAAGCTCCGCCGCCCGCCCAAGCGCGTTGTCGTCCTGCGCGAGGCGCAGAGCCAGGAAAGTCTCCCATAAGTCACCGCTTAATGACATGCTCTCAGCCTCGTCCACAATATCCGACGCCACTTCCCTCATAAGCGACATTATCTCGTTCCTCGCGGGCGGAGAAAGCGTGACGGCCCTTCTTAGCTTTGAAAGCGTGCTTCCGGCAGAGAGATTTTTAAAAAACAATAAAGCCACCGCCCTTTTCGTCTAGGGAATCCTCATACATTTTAACATACAAATCAAGACGGCACGAGAAACACGCAATGCCAAGCCTTAGATTGCCATCCCACATCAAGGCGTTTTCTGTTTATCAGCAAAATCTGATATTGGACACCTAAATCGGTTGACATGCTCCGTATTCCTGATAAGATTTTCTAATGATGAATTGGCGGTTATTGAGAGAATTCTACAGCATATGCCTCTTTTCAACTTCGAAGCGGGGAAATCCTTTGGGAATTCTCCTTATTTTTTTGTCAGAATAGTCAATTAATTTTAACTAGCAAGCGAGGTGAAATCAATGACGGTTTTGGAAAGCATACCAATCGCGATATTTTGCAATTTAGTCGTGTACATTGTGTTGTGCGCCCTTTGGGGGATGATCATTCTCTCAAACAAGGCAATCAATATCGTAACTGGCGAAAATCGGCCTGCTAACGGCTCTGGAATGGCTTCTTAAGGCAGGAATGAAAGGATTGGTTGGGTAATGTTTTTTGTGGAAGCTTTCTTAACGCTGCTGTCGGAATCCGGCTTTGCCGCGATGACGTGGCAGGAACTCACGATGATCGTCATAAGTTTTGTGTTGCTTTATCTCGCTATCGTAAAGAAATTCGAACCGCTGCTTCTGCTGCCTATAGCGTTTGGCATGTTCCTCGCGAATTTGCCGCTGAGCAATCTCATGATGAGCGCCGAGGACTCGCCTACTCATGTCGGCGGGCTTCTGTACTATCTCTACCAGGGCGTCAAGCTTGGCATATACCCATCGCTGATATTCATGGGCATCGGCGCGATGACCGACTTCGAGCCTCTCATCTCCCGCCCTAGCAGCCTCATCATGGGCGCGGGCGCCCAGCTTGGGATATCCGTGGCATTCATTATAGCGATATTCCTTGGCTTCAACCCTCAGGAGGCAGCCTCCATCGGGATCATCGGCGGCGCGGACGGCCCGACGGCCATTTACCTGGCGACCCGCCTCGCGCCTCACCTTCTGGCGCCCATAGCGATAGCCGCTTATTCGTATATGGCGCTCATACCCCTTATACAGCCCCCAGTGATGAGGCTGCTCACGACGAGGAAAGAGCGGGAGATAAAGATGGAGGCGCTGCGCAAGGTATCCAAGACAGAGAAAATTTGCTTCCCTGTCGTCGTGTCGATGCTCTGCATACTGCTCCTGCCGTCCGTCGCGCCTCTTATAGGAATGCTGATGCTTGGCAACCTCTTTAGGGAGTCCGGAGTAGTGGAGCGCCTCTCCGACACAGCGCAGAACGCCCTCATCAACATAGTGACCATATTCCTCGGCACCACGGTCGGCGCGACAGCGCAGGGCGCTCTGTTCCTGCAATGGCGTACGCTTGGCATTATCGTGCTGGGCCTCACGGCATTCGAATTCGGCACCGTCGGAGGGCTCATCATCGGAAAAATAATGTGCTGGCTCTCCGGCGGCAAGATAAACCCGCTGATCGGCTCGGCAGGCGTCTCGGCCGTCCCGATGGCTGCCCGCGTGTCGCAGGTCGAGGGACAGAAGGCGAACAAATCAAACTTCCTTCTCATGCACGCGATGGGGCCGAACGTGGCCGGTGTCATAGGCTCAGCCGTAGCGGCCGGAATACTTCTCTCGCTCTTCGGGCCGAAATAATTTCATTCCAGTAAAATAAGGATAAAAAAAGGCCCGGGGGACTTTTCGAATTTTCGAGTCCCCCGGGCCTTTTTACGCAACGCAGCGGATGGTATAGCCGCGGCCTATTCCTTGTTGAAGCAGAGGCTGTTTCGGTCAGACCCTTCGGCATTGAGGTTCGTGGCAAGGCTGACATGATCCCCGGAAACGATCGAGCCCTCAAGCAGCATGTCAGCCAGCTTATCCTCCACCATCCTCTGGATAGTCCTCCGCAAAGGCCTAGCCCCGTATTTCGGATCGAATCCCTCGTCCAGCAGGAGCTGGCAAGCCTCCTCGTTTATCGAGAGATCCACGTCCTGGGCGGCCGCGCGGCGGACGACGTCCTGAAGCATCACTTCCGTTATCAGCAGAAGCTCATTCTTGTCAAGCGGCTTGAATACGACGATATCATCGACCCTATTCAGGAACTCCGGCCTGAACGTCTTTTTTATAGCGTCCATTATGCCGTCCTTCATCCGCTTCCAGTCCTGCTCGGCCTTGTCCTTGTCGTCAGCGTCGAGCCCGAAGCCGAGAGACTGGCCTTTTACGATGTTTTCGGCTCCGACATTGCTAGTCATGATTATGACAGAGTTGCGGAAATCGACCTTGCGCCCCTGCCCGTCCGTCACGTGCCCGTCCTCCAGTATCTGGAGGAGCAGGTTGAAAATGTCCGGATGGGCCTTTTCTATCTCATCGAAAAGAATCACTGAGTACGGCTTGCGGTGAACCATTTCCGTCATCTTGCCGCCATTCTCGTAGCCGACGTAACCGGGAGGAGCGCCGATGAGCTTCCCCACCTCGTGCCGTTCCATGTATTCGCTCATGTCAAAACGCAGCATCGCGTCTTCGTTCCCGAAGAGGAATTCGGCAAGGCTTCGCGCAAGCTCGGTCTTTCCAACCCCGGTCGGGCCGAGGAAGAGGAAACCGCCCACAGGGCGCTTGGAATCCTTCATGCCGCTTCTGGCCCTGCGGATGGCGCGGGAAACCACGCCGATGGCCTCGTCCTGCCCGACCATGCGCTTGTGAATCTCATCCTCCATCCTGCGAAGCCGCAGCATTTCCTCCTCAGTCATCTGGACTACCGGTATGCCTGTCCACTCCGCCACCACGTTCGCTATGTCGTTAACCCCGACCTCTGGGATCAGCATGCTGCGGGCGTGCTGCCAGCTCTTCCTGTATTCTTCGAGCTGCTCGCTCATCATGCGCTCGTCGTCGCGGAGCCCTACCGCCTTCTCGAATTCCTGCGCCACGACGACGGCCTCTTTCTCCTTGCGAAGCTCCGCAAGGCGCCGCTCCATTTCCTTCAGCTCTTCGGGAGACTCCATCGTGTCGAGCCGCACCCTGGCTGCGGCCTCGTCAATGAGATCTATGGCCTTGTCAGGGAGAAAGCGGCCAGAGATATACCGGCTCGAAAGCCTTGCGGCCGCCGCCAAAGCCTCATCGGCGTATTTAACCTTGTGGTGGGCCTCATAGTGTTCGCGGAGGCCCTGGAGTATCAGCACAGTGTTCTCCTCGGACGGCTCATCCACCATCACGGGCTGGAAGCGGCGCTCAAGGGCGCTGTCCTTCTCGATGTACTTGCGGAACTCTTCTATCGTCGTGGCGCCTATCACCTGGATGTCGCCCCGCGCGAGGCTCGGTTTCAGGATATTGGCGGCATCGACGGCACCCTCGGCGCCGCCTGCGCCGATTATGGTGTGTATTTCATCTATGAACAGCACGACGTTCTTCGAATCCTTAAGCTCTTTCAGAATCCGGCGCATCCGCTCCTCGAACTCGCCCCTGTACTTCGTGCCGGCTATGAGGTTCGCTACGTTAAGCTGAACGACGCGCCTGCCCTTTAGCATCTCCGGTATCTCGCCGCTCGATATCTTGCTGGCAAGCCCCTCCACGACCGCGGTCTTGCCGACGCCCGGGCTGCCTATCAGGACAGGGTTGTTCTTCGTCCTGCGCGTGAGTATCTGCGAAATCCGCGCTATCTCCCTGTCACGCCCTATCACGGGATCCAGCGCTCCTTTAGCCGCAAGCTCGGACAGATCGGTGCAGAGCTGATTCAGCGTAGGCGTTTTCGTAGAGTCCGCCTTTCTGGCGTTATCCGCCCGCGCGCCCTGCGTCATGCCCGCCAGCTGCATTTCGCCGGAGTCAGACGCGATTCCCTGTATATCCTTTCTCATCCGAAGCACGTTCATGCCGAAGTTGGCGAGGATCTGAGCCGCAAGCCCCTCCCCCTCCGAGACGAGCCCAAGGAGTATGTGTTCCGCCCCGACGTAGTTGATGCCCATGCCGCGGGCTTCCCTCATTGATATGTCCAATACCCTCTTGGCCCTCGGCGAAAGAGGAAGATCGACTACCTTCTCCTTCGGGCGGCCTTTCTCGACTAAAGCGTCGACCTGGTTCTTTATATCGAAGACGGACACCCCGTATGCATCGAAAATCTGCGAACAGACCGGATCCACGTCGCCCAATATCCCAAGCAGCAGATGTTCCGTCCCTATCACGTCATGACCGAGCCTCAGAGCTTCTTTATGGGCCATCTGAACGACTTTTTTCCCTTTTTCATTGAAAAATTGCCACATCTTATTACAACTCCTTATCCCAATCCGGATTCAAAGGAAGCCGCGGAGCTTTTTTTCTCCATGAATTGCCTGAATCTCGCAGCGCGCACCCTTGTTTCCTCGGATTGTTCCCTGATTATTCCCTGCGAAGCCAGCGCCAGGTGATGCTTCTGCGCGCCCAGGATCATTTTTTTCCATTCCCTATTATATATATGAGGCAGAATTCCCATATCGGAACCAAGCTTCACCAAAGAAAACATGTTTATTGCCTCATTGAAGGAAAGTTTTCTAGCGTGACGGAGAATCCCCCACGCCCTCCAGAGCCTGTCGTCTATCTCGACGTCCCTCGACGCCCTTATCTTATGCCTTGCGGAGAGTTCTTTCGACGCGAGGGATTGAGCCGCGTCCGCCACTTCTTCCGTGATCTCTTCCGGCGTGACCGCGAGAGTGACCCTGTTGGAAATCAGAAAAAAACTCCCGCAATCGTTGTTTTTATCCGAAAGAAGCCTATAGAACGAAAGCCTCTTCCAGTCTCTCGCGAGGGAATCGCATATCTTCGGCATCTCGTCCAGGGCGTCGAGCGCCGGAAGGTGAAGCAGGACAAACGACCTCACGCCGGTTCCGACATAGCTCGGGTTTGCGGTGAGATACCCAAGCACCGAATCCTTCATGAATTTTATATCCAAAGATTCCACAAGGGATTCCGCCCTGTCGAGCGCGTAGCTGAGGTCGACTCCCGGCCTCGTCATCGATACGGACAGATGATCTTCCTCGTTTATCATGCAGGCGATCTCGCCATCGGCGTCATGCATCAGGAAACGCCCAGGCCCGCCCTGAGCCAGGACAGGCGTTATCATCCTCGACTCGAGCAGGATGTTGCGCGACAGGCCGTCTAAGCTGTCCATCATGCGGAAGTCGAAGCTCTCCCATCTGTCGCTGTGCCCGATCACGCCGAGAGCAAGCGCGGCAAGGTCATAAAGCTCAGATTTCTCGCATCTCCCAGGAAACGCGAAGCCATCAATGTTGCGCCTTATCCTTACCCCGCTCATGATGGCTATCGTGTCCGCCCCGTTATCCAGGTCATGGGTTTCGATCCACGCCGGAGTCACTTTAGCGAAAGGATCAGAAATCGCCATCTTTCTCCTCGCTCTCGCAGAGAAGAGGGCTCAGGATGCTTTTCAGCTCGGCTGCCCTCTCGTACTCTTCACGTGAAACAGCATCCTCTATCTCGTGCTTCAGCCTGTCTATATTTGCCCTCCGCTCGCTCTTTTCCCGCTCCATATCCGCTATTTCGGCAGTGTCCCTGACGACGCCGATTTCGCTGAACGTCTCAGACCCGCACCAGTGGCTTTCAGCCTCCTGCTCCCTCTGAAAGCGCGCCCCAAGGGGAAAGCGGAACGCCTCGTAACACCCGGAACATCCCAGAAGGCCGGTCTTGCGGAAAGCGCCATATTTCATTCCGCAGGAGTTGCAGACGAGAGAGTCGTATGAGCTTTCGCGCTTTTCAAGGCGTATCTTTTTTGTCCTTTTCTGATCCATCGAATCCGGGCCTCCGAGCAAAAAGGATATCGTGATGCTTGGTATATCCGGAGATATGAACCCAAGCTCCTCGGCGCAGACGCGGCAGAGGCTCAGGTTGCGAACGTCGCCATCCACAACCTGCTTGATGAGCACCTCTGCCTCGCGCTTACCGCAGTTGCTGCAAATCATTGCCACCATCCCCTCACGACATCGCGAGGCTCACAAGTATCCTCTTGAGCAGTTCGGCCCTCAGCGTATCCCTCTTGTAAGGCGGCAGGTCGAAGAGAATCCTGCCCTGCTCGTCCTGGTTCCGAAGGCTGACCTCTATCAGCAGGCGTTCGCGGGCCGTTATCGCTTCCCTCTCCTGGAGGCTTACCATAAGCCGCCTTGCGTCTTGCTCGGATATGGCGTTGCCAACGAGATCTTCCAAATGCTCGGCATATTCGTCACAGTCAGCGAAGCGAAGCTGCATGATCCGGATAAATCCATGCCCCCCGCGCTGGCTTTGAATCAGAAAACCCTGCTCCGGAGAGAACCTGCTGCGGAGCACGTAATTTATCTGGCTTGGGACGCATCCGAATTTCTCGGCCAGATCCTTCCGCCGCAACACTATCTCGCTTTTGTCCGAATCATCGAACAGAGTCACGAGATAATCACCTATAGCCTTCGTAAGGCTTGACATACGCGCCACTCCAATCTATTGACTTCTATGGCGATTATATGTCATAGTCAATATAAGTCAAGGATTTTTTCGCGATTTAAAAAAATCTCTTCACCTTATTCTCGGTCCCGGATATGATCCTCTTTATGTTCTCCCTGTGCCTCCATACGGTGAGAACCACCATGAAAAGGCCGGCAATGTAATATGCCCTGTCCATCTTGAACACCGGCATTAAAAGCGCGGCCACGAGCAGGGAGAGCATGGACGCGAGCGAAACTAAGCAGGTTGTCTCCCTTATCAGTAGCCATACCAGGCCGCCTAAGATCGCAGGCATCGGGTTGAAGAAACCGTAGCATGCAAATACGCCGAAAGTGGTGGCGACACCCTTGCCGCCCTTGAACTTAAGCCACAAGGGGTAATCATGCCCCAGCACGCCGCCAAACCCTATAAGCGCCAGCATCTGGGGAGAATGCTGCCCCGCAAGAATCGCTATCAGAACAGCGAGCCCGCCCTTCAGCATATCGGTAACAGCCGTGAACACAGCCCATCTTTTGCCAAGAACCCTTCCGACATTCGTCGCGCCGATATTTCCGGATCCGAAATTCCTGATGTCCTCCCCAAGCATGAATTTGACAAGAATAAAGCCCGTCGGGCAGGAACCCATAAGATATCCGAACAGAAACCACATGACGGCTGAGGCAAAAGCAAAGCTCTCCATCAGATCCCCTCCACAAAACACAGCCTCCGCGGAAAACGCGTGTCTTTAAATTAAATTCGCCCGTCCGCCGTCCGCGATGCCGTTCAATCTATTGTTTATTATAAGCCCATTTCTGGAATGAATTACAAGGGGGAAAACCGCAAATAACGCCTATCACGGCTAAGTAACCCTTTGATATTGCCCTTTAATCACCATACAGACAAGGAACCGTAGCGATCCCTCGCCTGTGTTGTTTTCAATATGACTGGCTTATCAGGATTATCCCTACGGAACCGCCATCGCCCCTGAAGCCGACCCCATTATCACGCAAAACGCCTCGACCTTGATATTCGTTCCCGAAGGCAGCGTCCCGAGCACAAACACGTCAGACTGTCCCGCACCCGAATTCTGCGATGTGTACTCTTTCTGAACGGCTATGCTGTCGTTGACGTATACTATGATTTTATTTATGTAGTGCTTTTGCGGGTCGTTTACGGAATGATCGACGTTCACGGCGAGCCGCCCGTCCGGACTCCATGAAAGCGACACGCCTTTTGGAGGGTGCGCCGAAGCGGCGTTGGCCAGAAGCACCCCAAATAGCATAGCCCAAAGAAGCGCCATATTTATCTTTTTCATGACATCGCCCCCCTTATCCTGCCATATTATCATACTGAGCCATCGCTATCCACATTGTCAACTTTAACAATAAAAAAACCCTCAATTGAAACGAACGCCCCGTCGAGTTTGGCGTAAAGCTGGACGTGAGCGTGGCGGAAGGATTTACGCGATTGGAGCATATTTCTTTCTGTGCGTACAACGAAAGCGGCTTGTTTATAGAAGAGGTAGAGAGATACAGGCATAGGAGCCAGTACCACGCGACCCATGACGCCGATGAAAAAGCGCTGCTGAAGGGAACGAAGTGGATTCTGCTGAAAAACTCCGCTAACCTTGACGAGTCAAAGAATGAACCGGAAAGATTGAAAAGAGCCCTTGAAGTGAACGAACCATTGATGAAAGC
>JAIROA010000124.1 GCA_031257775.1 Synergistaceae bacterium | reverse complement strand
CCGCCATTTCGAGAAGCGAACGGATCTGCTCCATTTCGCGCAAAGAACATTTAATCAGCGATTCCTTAGGAAATCAATCAAAGAGCGCCCTTAACGCTGAGGGATTACCTCCATCCAGTAACCATCGGGATCTTCTATGAAATAAATCCCCATGTCATGGTTTTCGAAACAGATGCAGCCCATCTCCTCGTGCAGCTCATGAGCGGCATCGAAGTCCTCAGCCTCAAAGGCGATGTGAGACTCGTTGTCGCCAAGCTCGTAGGGTTCCTTCCTGTCTTTGAGGAGCGTCAGTTCAAGCTGGAAATCCGTTGAACCGTCCGAAAGATAGACGATGGTGAAATTTTTCTGGTCGTTGCGCTTTGCTTCCTTGAGGCCAAGCGCCTTCCCGTAAAACGCGATGCTCTTCTCGATGTCCAGCACATTGATGTTGCAGTGAAGAAAACGGGTCTTCATTTGTAATTTTCTCCCTCATGTTGTAGTATCTGTCGGTGACTTGCCGCATTTTTATTCTAGCACAGTTTTAGGAGGAGTCTACATGACAAAATATCTCAACGGACGGCATTCCCGCTTCATATCCATATTGACCGCTGTCCTGTTCGTCTTATTTCCCGCCTCGGCGGACGCGTCGCGGGAGACTCCGCTGGACAGCCTCATACTGAATGACGGAGGCAGCCTCACGCTCCAGATGGAAAACAGCGAGCCGTCGCGGATTTACATCAGCAGCGGGGAGGCGCAGAGGGTCCCTCGCAAGGAGCGGATCCCTTTCGACGCCGGAAAGAACATCATAGAGCTTGACATCGCGACGAGGCTTTTTGCGCTCAAGGCGGGCGCGAAACAGATTACCCTGTCAGGGCCGGCCTTCGCCAGAATAGCGGGCATCGAAGCCTCGGCATGGGGGACGGACGAGTCGCCAGCGGTCTTTATCGACAGGGATTGCAACCTGGTGCTGACGGGGAAAGCCGATACTTCAGCGGTGATCCGCGTCAATTCCTTAGCCAAAGCTACTATAGACGCGCGGAAATTCATCACGCCGGAGATAATAATAATAGGCCCGCTGAACAACACGGACATTGCAGCCATGCCGGGCACGAGCGTCTCGTTCCGCATGGACAACACCCCGAAAAGAACGGTAACGATGAGAGGCTGGTACGGCGGAGCGTCATCAACGCCGCCCTCCCCGCCTTCGCCTCCTGGGCTGCAGCAGACGCCGCAAGGCATTACGCCGCCTCCCCCGCCAGCGGCGCAATCACCGCAAGCGGACGGTCCCCCGGCCCCCGCCGCGATTCCCGGCATGACTCAGCCTGGCGGGCAGCAATAAGCGGAAAAGCCTGAATTGGAACCGGCTATGCCTATTCGTACTCCTTCAGCATCTCAGCGTACTCTTCCTCGCAGCCCTTGCGTATGTGATACACATGCTCATCGCCAGGGAAAACGCCGTTCCTGACCTCGTCGGCGTATTGCCGGAACGCGGCGGTCACGACTTCCGCGACGTTAGCGTATTTTTTGACGAATTTTGGGGTGAATGCCTGAAACTGTCCCAGCATGTCGCCGCATATTATCAGCTGGCCGTCGCAAGGCGCGCCGGCGCCGATGGAGTAGACCGGTATTGAGAGGCGCCTGTGGATGAATTCCGTCAGTTCCGGCGGAATCCCCTCAAGCAGAACCGCGTATGCCCCGGCTTCTTCCACCGCCAGCGCATCGGCAATGACGTACCTTGCGGATTCAGGCGTCAAGCCCTGGGCCTTAAAGCCGCCCATCGGCCCCGAGCTTTGGGGAGTCAGCCCTATGTGCCCGCAGACTAAGATCCCGCTGTCGGCAATGGCCCTGATGCGGCTTTTGACCCTGACCCCGCCTTCGAGCTTCACCGCGTCCATATCGGCTTCTTTGAGAAAACGCACGGCGCTGGCGACAGCCTGCTCATCGGATACCTGGTATGAGCCGAACGGCATGTCCCCCATGACGAAAGTATTGGGCGCTCCCCTGCGGACAGCCTGACAGTGGCGGATGCAGTCCTCCATCGTCACCGGTATCGTTCCCGAGTAGCCCAGCACGACCATGCCCAGGGAATCCCCAACAAGGATCATGTCTAGTACGGCAGCCTCCGCGAACGTCGCGGTCGGGTAGTCGTAGGCGGTGACCCACGTTACCTTCTCTCCTTTTTTCTTCATCTCGAGAAATTCGAGACGGCCTTTTTTTTTCGGCATATGCAACGCCCCTTCACAATATAAATAATTTTTAATTTGCGAATGGAATCATTATAGCCTAAAATCCCGGAAAATTATACATAGGGACATACAGCGGGCAGGGCAACAACATTTACTTTTGATTAGAGAAGAGTCAAAATATAAGAATGAATATACAAAAATTGAAAGAAGAAATAGCGGTAGTGAATGACCCGCGTCGGGTGGCATACGGGAATTTTCGTCACAAGCTCGAGGATATAATCATCATAGGCCTATTATCCACGATTTGTCTTGGAGAAGATTTTGCTGATATGGAGGAATTCGGCAAAGAACG
>JAIROA010000120.1 GCA_031257775.1 Synergistaceae bacterium | reverse complement strand
TGGCTGGCTTGGCCGAGTGCTACCACACTCAGCCAGCGACTGAACCAGCCAAGTGCGACGCTAAATGAGTATGCGGATTAACTCCGCGAGCGCTTCAAGGAGCCGTGCGGCAGCTCCGAGAAGCAGGGCAAGGGCCAGCCAATTCATAAGCTGGCTCTTTTCCTTTTTTCTCATTCAGGTCACCTCCTCTCTGGGAGGTTTCCCCTCTTTGCCTGACAGCACCACGGGAAATCAGTCCGTGTCTCTCCGAGACGAATTTTAGCACATCCGCCCTCCGGGGCGGTTTTTTATAATCATCCCAGCATAAAACATAGGGGGTTGATCAATGACGCCGCTCGGCACATGCGACGCTATAGAGCGTTTTTTGCGCGAAAACTTCGAGAAGGTCAGGCTGAAATTCGGAGGTACGGGGTTCGCGAAGGCCACTCTCCCAACGACGGACAGTCATAAACGACACTCCCGTTAAAACTGATAACGCTTTTTGAGACAATCTGGCCCTTAGTCTATAAAATCGGATGAAATTAGTTTGTCCCATTCAGCGCCACTCCTCGGGTTATCTGCTCTATTTATAGCAAGTATAAAGGAATTTACCGCTCTGTTAAGGGGCATAGAGTAAATATGTTCCGACCAGAGCAGAATAATGTTCCTTTTTGCTTAATTGCCTATTTGTCACAAGATGGTATTATTTATTTAAGAGGTGTTCCAAGTGGAGCTATGCGAAAAAATAACGGCAAAGCGAAAAACGAAGGGGCTCTCGCAAAAGGGCCTTGCGAACAAAGTGGAAGTTTCATTTTCAACTGTGAGGCGCTGGGAATCAGGGGATCGAAGACCAGATTCCGATGAACTCGTTAAGCTGGCCCTTGCCTTGAACACCTCCGTCGCCTATCTCCTCGGAGAGACGGACGACCCCTCGCCGCCACATCTCGGGGATCGCGCAGTCGAAACCATAAATTACGGCGACTCAAAGAACTGCCTGGTCGAAAACATAAGCAACAACAACAACGGCGTTACGAATGCGTCGCTGCAGATAAAGATGCCGCCAGAGAATATAGTCATACAGCTTGGCGACCTTCACATGGAGTTCCCGAAAGGCACGCCCGCCGACGTGATCAGCGCGGCGATAGAGAGCGCGAAGAAAAGCGGGTAGGGGTAAATCAAGAGGGGATGAATATGACGGAAGCGGGCGAAATAATCAGTTTCAGGGAAGTCGAGGAAAAAGTGCTGTCCCTACGTGGGCAGGGCGTAATACTGGACAGGGACGTAGCTGAGCTTTACGGGGTGGAGACCAAAAGGGTAAACGAGGCGGTGGGCAACAATCCTGATAAGTTTCCTGAAGGCTATGTCGTTACGCTGAGCAATCAAGAAAAAAAGGAACTGGTCGAAAATTTCGACCGGTTCGACAAGCTAAAACATTCTACAGCCGCACCGTCTGCCTTCACCGAAAAAGGATTATACATGCTCGCTACCATCCTGAAAAGCCCCAAGGCGGCTCAGACGACTATCGCCATCGTAGAGACCTTCGCGAAAATCCGCGAGCTGTCCCGCGCCGTAAGCCAGTTGTCCGAGACGAAGGAAAAACCGCGTCAGAAGGCCCTGATGCAGAAGAGCGGCGAGATTTTAGCCGACATCCTCGACGACGGCACTTTAGAGGTAACCGGCGACGAAACGACGATAGAGATAAACTTCGCGATCATGAAAATAAGGCACTCTGTGAAACGGGGCAAAAAAGGCCGCGCATAATGATGATTTCGGCATCCTCGGCAAAGTAGTCAAGATATTTGCGGTCAAAGAGCCGGGGACGGTGCTGTGAGGGATTTGGCGCTTGAAGGGGAAACGCATTATAAAGGAATCGGGCCACCCGATACGGATAGCCCGAAATTCCTGCATTAGCGTCATACCCTGTTGATGGTAGCTGGAGGCTAATGCGCATCCTCGGATACTGTCAAGGACTATACCACAAGATGAGAGTCGCTTTATCGTGATGGTAGCCCTGCTAATATTCCTGAAAATATTGTAAATTTTCGCATTGTAATATAAAATTGTTCAATCTTCCATATGTCATAAGATGATCATGGCGACGCAAAAGGTTGTGGCGTAGATGTGTGTTAGATTTTTTCTTCACCGGAGATTCAGAATCGCTTATAAATGCGCAATCGAAACAGACAGCTATGTTCCATCGGCGCGCGGAAGAAAATCCACAACGGGCGCATTTGGGGGGCTGCGCTCAAAGATTTTCCTATTGGCTCTGTGCAATTTCATTATGCTTGACAGCCCCCTTTGGCATCCGTTCTTTGCGGAAGCGAGCGATCACCTCATGCCTCTTTCAAACCTGCATTTCGATAAATACGCGCCAAGGACTGAAACCGTCGATATGACAGAGAAGGAGTACGAGGAGCGGTTAATGTCGCTAAATGGGAAAATGGAAAAAGCATACGCAACGATTTCATTATCCGCTAACGGGCGCAAGCTTGAATCCCTTGCCAGGGCGCAAAGCGCTTGGCTGGATATGGCTGAAAAATATGCCCGCGTCTTGAGGCGTACGTTGGACGCGGAAGTCAAGGTCTTTTATGGAGACAAGAATAAAGAACGGATTACCAACATATTCAGGGACAACCTCATGGCGATTTACGAACAGCGGGTCATGGATCTTTCGCGATGGGCTGGCAGCCCTAAAAGCACGGCATTCAAGCCGGAGAAAAGCGTCCAGGAATTAAAACTCGCCATTCAGGACAAAGGATCTCATATCGAATACGTCATGAACGAGCGTTATCGCATGGACGAATCCGCGTCACGCGAGGCATGGAAAAAATTCTGCGATGCGCAGGAAATTTTCCTCCGCATGTTCTACGGCGACGAAGGGGCAGTCGAGGCTGAACTTGGGCTTGTGTATCAAAGACTGATGAACCTGATGATGCTCCAGGAACAGGGGGTGATTTTTTTTCATACGGAACGGGAGGAATGACCAGCTTCGCGGCTGACCGGCAGGGGGTGATTAGCAACGGCATGTTTATCGCATGAATTCCGAAAAATGTAACAACGGCTATCATTAGGACTGTTCTTGTTGACAAAGGAGGCGCTATATTTGAAAAGGGCATGGTGTTTCGTGATTATAACGTGCGTGGTTCTTTTTTCCAGCGGTTCAGCGTTGGCCGCTGATTCCCTCAATGACTTAAAGACGCCGGCGGAACTGAGCAATTGGGAGCGCACGACCTCCAGCCAGGAAGTGCTTGATTTCTGCGCTGAGGTCGCGATTAAAAGCGGGGGGAGGATACGGCTTGAATATCTGACCAGGACGGTGCAGGGCCGTCTGCAACCTCTCCTTATCATGGGCAACCCCGCCCCGGCAAATCCGTCGGAAGTGCCTTCGGACAAGGCGATTGCGCTTGTCAACTGCAACATCCATTCAGGGGAGGTGGAGGGAAAAGAGTCGATGCTGATCTTTGCGCGCGAAGTTGCGCTGGGGCAGCATGACGAACTGCTCAAGGATCTTGTCATACTCCTGAATCCGAACATGAGCCCTGACGGCAACGACAATCTCGGGACGTGGCGCAGGAGAAGCCAGTTTACCCCTAAACTTGTTGGAACCCGCGACAACGGGCAAGGGTATAACATCAACCGCGACATGACCAAGCTCGACGCGTACGAATCCAGGGCGATGGTTGAAGTGATGAATAAGTGGGATCCCGTCATATTCATTGACGCCCACGCGACAAACGGTTCATACATGCGTCACGCCGTTACTTACAACTGGGGGCTGCACCCCAACACGGATCCGGACATAATGGCATACAACAGGGATGAATTCTCCAGGAAGGCCATAGGCTCTGATTCCTATCTTTTCAAACAGCTTGGATCCAAAGCCGTGCCATACGGGAACTGGGGCCAGAATTATAGCGACATCGTAGCGGAAGGCTGGTGGACCTTCGAGGATTATCCCCGTTACACGACAAACTACGCCGGATTGCGCAATCGTCTTGCGCTGCTCCTAGAGGTCTACTCTTATGACGATTTCAAAACCCGTGTGGATACCCAATATGCGTGTATTTACGGCGCGCTTCAGACGGTGGCGGAGGACAAGGTTAAAATAAAAGGCTTGATCGCTCAGGCAGACGCGCGTTCTCTCTCCAGGTCCTCAAGCGGAATCTCCGCCAGCGACGCGGTGGCGCTTGATTCGGAAATGGTTCCCCTCGACGATGTGGATGCCGGCCGTCTTTTGGTGGACAGCTACAAAACCGCTTCTGACGGAACGATACACCCTTCCATAACTTATGATTCGGATGGTTTTCCTCTAAAAATAGAGTTTCCTGACGGGGAAGAGACGCACGACACCACTTATTACGGTAAATTCGTGCCAAAGGGCACCGAGCCTATGGGAGCGCTGTATATAATCAGGCCTGGGTGTGATACTGCCCTTGAAAGGCTTTTGATGCATGGGATAGAGGTAAAAAAACTCACGCAGGACATTCATATCGATGCCTTCAAGTGGTTTGAGATAGAGAGCATGAACACTAGCACGCGGCTTTACGAGGGGCATTATAGGAACGCTATTTCTGGTAACTGGGTTGTCTCTAGAGATCTCACCCTGCCCGCCAATAGCCTTGTAGTCTCCACCGCTCAGAAGAGCGGCTCGCTTGCGGCACTGCTTCTCGAGCCGGAGTGCGTGGACGGGTTTGCGGCCTGGAACATCCTGGACAACCAGATTTACAATGAGAGTTCCCGTTACGACAGGTTCAGCACCCGAGCAAGCGATGCCGGCGTAGCTGTTTTGATGCCGGTCTGGAAGGTCGACGCGTATGACGCCATTCCGGCCACAGTTATGGAGGCTGTCAAAGAATTGCCTCACGACGATACTTTGCCGGCTCCGATTGAGCCTGAGCGCGTGGGGGCTAACGGAGGATCTGGCGGTGGCTGTGCCTCGGCGGCGATATTTGCCATCCCAGCGCTGTTTGCGCTTGCATTTGCGATATCTTTGAGGAAGCGGGGATGGATGGGACGCTAGGCAGGTAACCCTAGTCACTTACCCCCGGATCTGCCGGGGGTAAGTGACTCCGCAAAACCTTGCCTTGCAAGGGTTCAAGGTTGCAGCCTCATTATTAAAACAGCATTCTCGCGTGAAGCGTTTTTGAAGCGGCTATTCAGGGATTCGAACTAGCTTCATAATTAAATGGGAGATCGCATCTTCCAGATTTGGTTGGACACGGATATAGTCGCATTGGACTGTCGTGGTCGGTTGGCGCGCAAAGCCCATAGAATATCTTGCCCAACGATTATGCACACCGTGCGAAATACCGTCCAAAATAAAAATCGCTATCCTAAAAAACCTTGCTATCACGTAGACCATAGGCCGTTATTCGAATCCTGCGCTTCTCCGCGCTTGCTTTCCTTCGCCCCGGAGAAGCGCATCATGCTGAATGGACTGAGTATAGAGACGAATTACGGGTGCCAGCAATTATTTATATGCCAAGCTCCTCAAGAAAGAGGCCGCTTATGATCTTTATGTACGTGCCCTTCATGCCGAGGCTCCTGCTCTCGATTATTCCCGCGCTGCCAAGCTTCCTCAGGGCGTTCACTATGACGCTCCTTGTTACCCCGACCCGGTCGGCTACGCGGCTTGCCACCACGACGCCGTCCGTGCCGCCTAAATCCTCGATGATGTGCTTTATGGATTCGATCTCGGAGAACGAAAGTGCCCGCATCGCCATCTGGACGACGAGCCTTTCTCTCGCGCGTTCCTCTATGTTGCGCCCGCGCTCGTTCAGGATCTCAAGCCCGACGACCGTGGACAAATACTCGCCCAGGACAAGATCCTTCGTCGCGAACGGCTCCCCAAAGCGGGCTAGTATCAAAGTCCCCAGCCTTTCCGAAATAGCGCTGATCGGAACGTAAAGCACGTGCTTGTTTGAATAGACGCACGGCCTGTCGGAATAAGCGCAGTGCCCGTTGTCCGTATGGTTCAGCACCGATGCGCGCTCCATATTGATCTTTTCCACATAGTCCGTAGGCATCACGTTGTTCTTGAGCAGTTCCTCCATGATCTCGCAGTTGTATTCGCTTACCCAGGAGTATCCTAAAATGCGCCCTTCTCTATTTATGATGTAGACATTCGCTGTCGACAGTTCCGTGAGCAGCCTCGCCAGGCGCTGATAATCCGGCAGCCTGCTATCGGTCATGTTCTGAAGAACCCTGCTCACCGCTCTCGTTTTGTTCAGCAAATCTTCCATTTCTGTGGCTTCGTTTTTTGTTGCTTTCCTGCCATCAAAAACTTCGGCCTTTCTTGCCATGGAAAACATCCTTCCCGCACATTTGATTATATGCCATAAAAATATTTAATCTTTTTTACAAATCAGCCTGGCGAGCGCGTGACGCTTTTCCTAAAGGAGGTATTTTCTGGCGTCGCTGTCCTCTACCAGGTTTTCCAGCCGGCCTAGCACGAAAGCCTCGTCTATTTCGACTGTTTTTGCCTCGCCGTCGCACGCGTCAAAGCTGATTTCCTCAAGAAGATGCTCCATCATGGCGTGAAGCCTCCTGGCGCCGATATTCTCCATCTGAGAGTTCATCAGTGCCGCGTATTTCGCTATTGATTTTATCGCGCCTTCCGTGAAGACGAGCTCGACGCCCTCAGTCCCGATAAGCGCCACGTATTGCTTTATCATGCTATTTTCAGGCTCCGCCAGGATCCGGCAGAGATCGTCCTCCGAGAGCGGATCCAGCTCGACCCTGATCGGAAGCCGCCCCTGAAGCTCTGGGGCAAGGTCTGAAGGCTTGTTCTGGTGAAACGCGCCGGCAGCGATGAAGAGTATATGATCCGTCCGTATCGGGCCGTATTTCGTCTGGACGGCAGAGCCTTCGATGATCGGCAGGAGGTCACGCTGAACGCCCTCCCTGCTGACATCAGGACCGGAGCGGCCCGCGGCAGTGCCGGAGGCTATTTTGTCTATCTCGTCGATAAAGACTATGCCTTCTTCCTGAGCCTTTTCGAGCGCTTCCTTGCTTATCTGCTCGATGTCAAGCAGTTTTTCGGCCTCCTCAGCTTGAAGGACCCTGCGGGCCTCGTCCACGCGCATCCTCTTCCTACGCAGCTTTTTCGGCATCATCCCGCCCAGGATCTCGCCAATGTTTATCCCCATCTCTTCCATGCCGCCGCCTATTAAATTCATGCCCATCCTGGCGCTCTCCTCTACCTCGATGTCCGCCTCTCGGGCATCGAGCTTGCCGGCCCTGAGCATCTCGCGCATCTTCTCCCTGGTATGCGACGGCTTTTCTTCCTCTTCCGCAGCGTCATCAGGCGCGGCGTTTTCCGCTGTTTTTCCGCTATCTTCCTTATCGGAGAACACGCCGAATATTTTCATGATCTCAGAGACGTTAGGCGCGGGCATTTTCTTTTTCTGTCCCGGCAGGAGGGCGTCAAGCAGGCGCTCCTCGGCCCGCTCGGCCGCCAATTCCTGAACGTCCCCTATTTTCTGCCGGCGGGCCATCTGCACGGACGCCTCCACTAAGTCCCTTATCATGGATTCCACGTCGCGCCCGACATAGCCGACCTCCGTGAATTTCGTGGCCTCGACCTTTACGAACGGTGCCTCAACCAGCCTGGCAAGCCTTCTGGCTATCTCGGTCTTGCCAACCCCGGTCGGGCCTACCATCAGAATATTTTTCGGCGCGATCTCATGCCTCATCTCATCCGGCAGCGCCCTCCGGCGTATGCGGTTGCGGAGCGCGATCGCCACTGAGCGTTTAGCCGCCTCCTGCCCGACCACGTAACGGTCGAGGTATGCCACGACCGAACGCGGGGTGAGCGAAGCCCCGTTTTTTATAGACAGCATTAGCCTATCGCCTCCAGGATTATCGAATCATTCGTGTATATGCATATCTTCGAAGCTATCTCTATGCTTTTGCGGGCTATCTCGTCCGCCGTCAAATCAGTCCCGCCGATTAAGGCAAGAGCCGCGGCCTGAGCGAAGCCGCCGCCGGAGCCTATCGCCGCGACCCCGTTTTCCGGCTCCAGTATGTCCCCCGCGCCGGAGAGCAAAAAGACATCCGTGCCATCGGCGACGATCATCATCGCCTCCAGCCTACGCAGATACTTGTCGGTGCGCCAGTCCTTCATGAGCGCCGAAGCCGCGCGGAGAAGGTTGCCGTGCTGCTCGTCGAGCTGTTTTTCGAAACGCTCCAGAAGCGTCATGGCGTCGGCGGTGCTTCCCGCAAAACCGGCAATGACGTCCCCCCTGTCCCTTCCCTTGATCCGGCGAACCTTGCGGGCCGACGACTTGACGACCTGCGAGCCTAACGTGACCTGTCCGTCGCCTGCCATAGCCACGCGCCCGCCCTTCTTGACGCAAACTATCGTGGTGCCCTCCATGTGTGAATTATCCCGCATTTATCCCATATCCTCCAGACCGGAGCGCGGATGCGACTCCATATAGCTCTTTTTCATCTGTTCAGCAGTCACTGTCAGATAACGTTGAGTCGTGACGAGGCTTTCGTGTCCCAGAAGTTCCTGAATCACCCTTAAGGAGGCACCGTTTTCCAGCATGTGCGTAGCGAAGCTGTGGCGCAACGTGTGCGGCGTGACGCCGAATATGCCGACCCTTCGCGCGGCGGCGACAACCATTCGATGTACGGTGCGTTCGGTCAGCCTGCCCGCCCCCGTCCTCTCGCCGCTGAACACAGGAAAAGCTCCCTCGGCCTGCAATCCTCTGGCAAGAACGTAGTTTTTCCACTGCCTTAAAAGCCGCTGAGATTCCCTGCCGAACGGGACGAGACGTTCTTTCGATCCCTTGCCGGAAACGCGCAGCCATCTTTGCGGCATATCGACGTCCTCCCAGTCCAGCGCGGTCAGCTCGCTCACTCTGAGGCCGGATCCGTAGAGAAGCTCAAGTATGAGGGAGTCCCTCAATTCTTTTTTGTTCCCCAGCACCCCCTCATCGAGCAATTTCATCATATCCTCGTAAGCAATGGCCCTAGGAAGCCCCTGCTGGAGCTTAGGCCCCCGCAAGCCAGCGCTGACATCCCTGTCCAGTATTCCCCTTTCGACGAGGAACCTGACGAAACTTTTGATTGCCGAAAGCTTGCGGGCTATTGAGCTTGCGGAAAAACCGTAACCTGACAGTTCCCTGATGAATCCCCTGAGGACCGCCATATCAAGCTGCGCTGACGACATGATGCCGCCAGCTTCCGCGTAATCCGCGAACTGAGCGAGATCGACGGCATAATTAGCCACCGTATTGTCAGCGCGCCCTAAGGCAGAGCCAATATAAAGAATAAACTCGTCGATACAACCCGAAATATTCATTATTGATCGAATTGTATCACTTTTTATGAATTCAGACAAGAATTTAAACAAGGATACAGGGCATACGCATGAGAAAACGCATGAGAAATATGAATTGCATTGTCGAATGGACAAAGTCGCTGTCCGAAAAGCTCAAAGGAGTTCTCGTCCTCCGGCATCGCCGTGATGTACGCCACACGGAATGAAAAAATTCGCGCTTTACATCTGGAGAAGGTATTCTATAATGAATTACGCTATGAGTGAACTGACGTTATTTCTCGAACGGATGGGATTGTTGCATGATTCAGTCGTTCGGCGATTGGTTTGGGAGCCGGGCGTAAGTACGCTATGTTTCGAAATTGAAAACTTATATAGCAATTTTAAGGATCTGCCGGAATACCCCGGCATTATGTCAGGCTCTATAGAGTTGCAGGAAGTCGTTCAAGTTGAATTCGATATTAAAACTGACGAAAATCGGCTTGTCATTTTCGAATTTCTCGCGGATATGGTGGGGAAGAATGAGTGTAAAGTATCAGTGTCATTCTGGCCTGCTGGTAAAATCAGCGCATTGTGTCGATCGGTATGTTTTCCTAAAAACATGCCCTAAAATTTATAGAACGCAAGCAGGGAAGACTTGTTGCCGTTTATAAAACCATACTTTGTACCTACGTTTTCCATCGAGCAAATATACGCTTGGCTTGCAGAAGAAAGCTCTTAGGAATCGTTATGCCGTCCTCTGTGACAGTTTTGTTAGCGGCCATTA
>JAIROA010000011.1 GCA_031257775.1 Synergistaceae bacterium | reverse complement strand
CATCCGCGCGTCGGCGATCCGCGAATCGCATATCAGGACCACCCCGTGCCCGCCGACGCCGTAATGGCGATCGCCAAGCATGATGGAAAGCGACTCCGGGGAGCTGATGCTCTGGCCCGTTCCGCCGAGGCAGTCGAAGTAGAGGTCGTCCTTGCCGCAGCTGTGCATTTTTGAGAAGCGGAGCGTCTTCCTCTCGCCGCGCATGTCATTTATGTTCACCAGCTCGATGTTTTGCTCGCTGTAGCGGCTTTTCAGGCTATCCGCCACGGCCATCGCCGTGTCTATGGATGTCAGGCATGGAATCCCAAGCCTCGTCGCGAGCGCTCGAAGCTGCGCGCTCTCCCTTGCCGGATCGCGCCCCCTCTTCGACGTTGACACCACGTATCTGGCCTTTCCGCTCTCCATAAGCGTGATCACGTTGTCGGAAGCCTCGTTGATCTTATGTATGACTATCGGCTGAAGCCCGGCGCGGGACAGCACCGCGCCCGTTCCCTTCGTGGCGTATATCGTGAATCCCAGCGCCGCGTACCTTTTCGCTACCTCCACTATCTCCGGCTTGTCGTCGTCGCGGACGGTGAAAAGAACCCCGCCGCCCCTCTCCAGCTTGTAGCCGGCTGCCGTGAGCCCCTTGTACATCGCCTCTTCGAGCGTCTTTCCGATGCCCAAAACCTCTCCGGTGGATTTCATCTCCGGCCCAAGCTGGGCATCGACGCCGTGAAGCTTCTCGAACGAGAATACGGGGACTTTCACCGCTGTGTACGGGACAAGGCGGTACAGCCCCGTGCCGTATCCCATATCCTTGATGCGCTCGCCCAGCATCGCGCGGGTGGCAAGCTCAACGAGCGGAACGCCCGTGACCTTGCTGATATAGGGGACGGTGCGCGACGCCCTGGGGTTTACCTCTATGACGTACAGATCGCCCTCGTGTACGATATACTGAACGTTGATGAGCCCCTTCATATTCATCGCCAGGACCATCCTGAGCGTGTGATCCGTTATGCGCTCTATCAGCCCGTCATCGATGTTGAGGGCGGGATACGCCGCTATGGAATCCCCGGAATGGATGCCTGTCCGCTCGACGTGCTCCATTATGCCTGGGATCAGGATGTCCTCTCCGTCGCATACGGCATCGACCTCTATCTCTATTCCCTTCAGGTATTTGTCGATCAGGACGGGCGCGTCGATGCTTTCGGAAAGGATTATGTCCATATACTCGTTCAAATCCTCGTCCGAGAAAGCGATCGTCATGTTCTGTCCGCCAAGGACGTAGGAGGGACGCACTAGCACCGGATACTCCAGGCGGTTCGCCACCTCGATGGCTTCCGCTTTGGAGCGAACAGTCCCGCCTGAAGGCCTCAGAATCCCCAGGGATTCGAGCATGGAGTCGAAACGCTCACGGTCCTCCGCGATGTCGATGCTGTCGAACGGCGCGCCTATGATGTCATATCCGTTTTCGTGCAGGAAACCGGCCAGCTTTATGGCGGTCTGCCCTCCGTAGGCCACCACGGTGCCTATGGGGCGCTCCAGTTCCAGGATATCCCGCACGTCCTCCGGAGCAAGAGGCTCGAAGTAAAGGCGATCGGCGGTGTCAAAATCGGTCGAGACGGTCTCGGGGTTGTTGTTTATCATCACGACCTCGTAGCCGAGGCGCTTTAGGACGCTGACGCAGTGGACGCTCGAGTAGTCGAACTCTATTCCCTGCCCTATGCGTATCGGCCCGGCGCCGAGAACGACGATAGTCCCCTTGCCGCCGGCGCTATGAGCCTTTTTCGCGTCGATGACCAGGGCGGCCTCATTTTCCGCGTCGTGCGTGGCGTAGAAGTACGGCGTGACAGCCGCGAACTCTCCGGCACATGTATCGACCATCTTATAGGAGGCTGGCAGATGCTGTTTTACGGCTTCCCCTGAAATCTTTTCCAGAACCGCGTCGGGATAGCCAAGGCGCTTGCCCTCCCTGTAATTCGCGTCCGTGAGGCCTTCGCCGCGCAGACCGGCCTCATATAGCGCAAGGCCTCTGAGCTTATTGAGATACCAGAGATCTATCCTCGTGATCTCATGAATTTCCTCGCAGGAGATGCCCCTGCGGAGCGCCTCGAAAATCTGGAACAGCCTTTCGTCGGTGGCATGCCCGACAAGCGACAGCAGCCGTTCGTCTGGCATATCCTCCAGCTTGGAGAGATAAAGCGTCTGCTGGTGTATCTCCGCTCCCCTGACGGCTTTCATGAGGGCGGCCTCGAAGCTTGAGGCAAGCGACATTACCTCTCCCGTAGCTTTCATCTGCGTGCCGATGGAGCGGGGGGCGTGCGAGAATTTATCGAAAGGCCAGCGCGGGAACTTAAGGGCTACGTAGTCCAAAGCGGGCTCAAAGCAGGCGCATGTTTTCCCTGTCACGGCATTCGGGATCTCGTCCAGCGTATAGCCGACCGCGATCTTGGCTGCCACTTTAGCGATAGGATATCCCGTTGCCTTCGATGCCAGCGCCGACGACCTCGATACCCTTGGGTTCACCTCTATGACGGCGTACTCGAAGCTGTCCGGGTCAAGGGCGAACTGGCAGTTGCATCCGCCCTCCACCTCAAGCTCCGTAATTATGTCGAGCGCCGCAGTGCGGAGCATCTGGTACTCCATGTCGGCCAATGTAAGCGCCGGGGCAACGACTATGCTATCCCCGGTATGAATGCCAACCGGGTCGAAGTTTTCCATGCTGCATACCGCGATAACGTTAGCCGCGGAGTCCCGCATTACCTCAAACTCTATTTCCTTCCATCCGGCTACGGATTTTTCCACCAGTATCTGCGTTATTGGCGACAGGCGAAGCCCGTCCCGCGCTATTTTCCTTAGCTCGTCCCGGCTGTCGGCCATGCCGCCTCCCGTCCCGCCGAGAGTGAAGGCGGGGCGCACTATCACCGGATAGCCTATCTCGTCAGCGAACGCCACCGCGTCGTCCGCGTTATCGACGACCTTTGACGGTATGACGGGTTGCCCGATTTTGAGCATCGTTTCCTTGAAGAGCCTGCGATCCTCCGCCCTGTCTATGGTATCGGGCTTCGCGCCGAGAAGCCTCACTCCGTTTTGCTCCAAAAAGCCATCCTTTGCCAGCCTCATCGCCAGGGTAAGGCCGGTCTGCCCGCCCAGCGTCGGCAGGATGCCGTCCGGCTTCTCTTTTTCTATGACCCTTTTTAAGACCTCCGTGGTGAGCGGCTCGATGTAGATCGCGTCCGCGGTCGCCGAGTCGGTCATTATCGTGGCCGGGTTCGAGTTCACAAGCACTATCTCCAGCCCGTCATCTTTCAGCGCGCGGCACGCCTGAGTGCCCGCGTAGTCGAACTCCGCCGCCTGGCCGATCACGATCGGCCCTGAGCCAATCACAAGCACCCTGCGGAGATGGGGATCAAGCGGCATTGGCGTTCCCCCTGTCCATCAGGCCGATGAAGCGGTCGAAAAGAAACGACGTGTCCCTGGGCCCAGCCGCGGCTTCCGGGTGGAACTGCACCGTGAAGGCGGGCATGGTCTTGTAATCCATGCCCTCGCATGTGCCGTCGTTCGCGTTGACGTAGCGCAGGCCGGCGATTTCAGGGTCGATGCTCCGGGCGATCACCGCGTATCCGTGGTTCTGCGTCGTTATTGAGACGCGCCCCGTTTTCTCGTCCCTCACGGGCTGATTGGCGCCCCTGTGCCCGTACTTGAGCTTTTCGGTCGCCCCCCCGGCCGCAAGCGCCAGGATCTGATGCCCGAGGCATATTCCAAGCGTGGGGATCATATGCGTCATGAGTTCCCTAAGCTCTTTTACGATGCCCGGGTTGTCGGTTGGATCGCCAGGGCCGTTCGTGAGCATCACGCCGTCCGGCTTGCAGGCGAGTATCTCGCTCGCGCTTGCGCTGTGCGGCATCCTTATCACGCGGCAGCCCTTGGCGGCAAGCGACCGGATGATATTTTCCTTCGCTCCGAAATCCCAGAGGACGACAGTCCGCTCCGCGTCAGGCGGGGAATAGGAAGTCATCTCTTTGGCTGAGACATTCGCCACCGCGTCCTGTATGCAAAAACTTCTGAGCGCTTCGAAGTCCACTGCCCTCGGGTCGCTCGTTATCACGCCGTTCATTGTTCCCGATTCCCGTATGATCTTAGTCAGCGCGCGGGTATCCACTCCGAGTATCCCCGTTATCCCGCTTGCCGCCAAAAATGAGCCAAGATCGTTTTCGCTGCGGAAATTAGACGGCGCCCGGCACAGTTCCCTCACGACGTAGCCTTTCGGCTGGGCTCGCGCGCTCTCGAAGTCAGCAGGGATCACGCCGTAGTTCCCGATCATCGGAAAAGTCTGAACGACGATCTGCCCGTGATAGCTCGGATCGGTGAGAGTTTCCAGATAGCCGGTCATTCCAGTTGTAAAGACGACTTCCCCCACGGCGCCGGGCACGTTCACAGCGCCGAATGGCTTCCCTTCGAATGTCCGGCCGTTCGACAGAACCAAGTAAACCGCCTCAGACAAAAAAACTCCTCCTTAATCTTTGTTCATTAGTTTAAATCATTGTGTCCTATATTTTACCACAGGCGGCTTATTCAGTCACATGCTTTGCCCTAACTGGGAGTCCCAGATCCGGACTGTGTTTTTCCCGCTGTGTTTTGCGTCGTACAGCGCCTTATCGGAAAAGCGCACGGAGACGTTGTAGTGTTTTTCCGGGCTCAGTTCCGCTATGCCGGCCGAAATGGTCGTTTTCACTTTCTTCTCAGCCCCGCCTACTGCGACCTCCGAGGCCTCTACCGCCCTGACTATGGCCCACGCGCACTCTTTAGCCGCTTCGATATCGTCACCGTCCAGCATCACGATGAATTCCTCCCCGCCCCAGCGGGCCGTCAGCCCATTCGCGCCCACGGCGTTCTTTATTATCGACGAGACGCTCTTAAGCACGTTGTCGCCGACATCGTGCCCGTATGTGTCGTTTACCGTCTTAAAATCGTCTATGTCGAGCATTATGAGGAACGCGCGCCCGCCGTTGTGCAGAAGCTCCGTGCATTTTTGAAGAAGCCGGTCGTTCATGGCGCGCCTCGTCAGGAGCGTGGAGAGAAAATCCGTAGCCGCGGCGGTTCTAAGCGCGTTGAGGTTGTTCACTTCGTCGGTGATGTCCTGCAGGCACTCCATGAATTCGTGATCGTTCAGGTAGTGCAGATAGCGCCTGTAATACATCCGCTTTTCATCCTCGGGGGATATCAGCATTTTTTGCGTCACGATCATGTCGGCGCCGTTTTTTTTCATGTACTCCATCTCGGCGGCATACTCCTTGCGCAGATCGTGCCTGATCGCTTTGGAGATGCCGTCAATGGTATTTTCCTGGTCTTTGAACTTGAATCCCCAGTTCTTGAATACCGGGATGTCCCCCTTGCTTACGAGCCGCCCTGTCCTCAGATTGCCCCATGTCAGGTCGAACGTCTGCTGTTTCCTTATCAGGCGCGATATCTGCCTGTCGTACACGTATAGCCGCCGGAAGGAGTAGAGCATCATTCCCGACATGATGGCTACGATTGCCGCGACGGCCTGCAGGATGTTTTTCCGGGACTCGCGCAGCCTTATGTAGTCTGACTTATAGCGGTCGGAGACGTGCTTCCATCTGTCGCGGGACAGGGGGTAAAGCGTCTGGTGCATAAGTATCGCTTCGTCGTACAGGCGGTTCAGCTCGGGGTTCTCATTGCTGGACATCATCCTGACGCTGACCATTGCCTGAGTATTGTCGAACTCGCGAAGATCATAATCCTTCAGCACGGTATACTGATAGTTAAACGCCATCTCACTCATGAAAGCCACTTCTGATCCGCCGCTCTTCAATGCGTCCAGCAAGGACGCGCGGGAATTGTATATTTTCGGGCGATTGCCCGGCATTATCTCCCAGTTTATGTACGTGAGCCCGTTCCGCGTGGTGCCGAAACGTACCTCGTCCAGTTTATAGTTCTCCATGTTCCTGTAAGAGTATGTCCTGATGTTGTCGACCCATAACGGGATGGAGAAAGTGAGGCTCGGGTCGCCGGTGAATCCCGGATTCGTGTACGCGTCCATCGCGAAGTGCGTCCTTCCGGAGCGTATGCGGTCGGCCGCGGAGATGTTCGTATCCGTGGTGCCGATATATTGGATGACTATGGGCTTACCTGTCAGTTTTTCAAAAATTTCGTTTATTTCGACGAGGAGCCCTTTATGCTCGCCTTTTTCGAGGTAGCTTAGGGGATACATGTCTCCGCCGTCCGCCATCCTGATCTCCGGGTAAAGATTGTGTACCTGTTCTATCAATCCCGCGGAGCGTTTTCTTGCCGCGCTATATATGGCTTCGATCCTTGCCGCCGCCATGTCCTCCTTTAGACCCTCTCCGGCGGGCGAGGCTAAGAAGCGGTTTAAAATGCCGATGAGCGGCCTCAGGTTTTCGTTCATCGTTATGAGGCTCTGCTCCGTGTAAAAATTCTGGTCGGCAAACTCATGCCTGGCAAAGGCGCTGTCTATAATTTCGATCTCGGTATTGTTGAGCGCAAGGATGCAGTCGATCTCACCGCCCCGGAGGGCTTCAAGCAGTTCCCGCATGGACTCGTAATGTATGGCTGTCCCGTTGGGGTACAGGTACGACGATATCCCCTCCCTCAAGATGTCTCCCGTCAAAAGCCCGATTTTTTTATTCTGCATGGATAGCTGGTTTCCGAGCGGGTAATCGCGCCTAGTCACAATCTGCGCGTGAGTGCGGAAGAGCGAGTCGCTCACGATGTATTTCCAGCTTCTGGCTTCCGTCAGGCCGACGAAGCCCAGCAGATCCGCAGATCCATGCTCTACGGCAAGGAAGGCGTCGCTCCAGCCTATTTTCCTGGGCAGGATTTCAAGTCCGAGACTGTCTTTCATGAAGGCCATCAGCGGAACGAGCATGCCCCGTTCGCCGTTTTCGTCGCTTGCGTAAAGCAAGTCGAAGGAGTAGGCGAGAATGATGGGATTTTCGCGCATGGAGGCAAGATAATCCTTTTCCTGCCCTGTCAGTTCGAATGAAGAGGCCGTGGATTGCCCAGCTAAAAAAAACGTGACCAGCAGCGCGGCCGCAAAGGCGCGCATCCTGCGCGCGCATCTATTTTTGTAATGTTTTGACAAAACATTAGCCCCCTCGAAAACATTTTTCCAGCATTTCAAGTATAGTCTCGAACGAGTTTGTTGTACATACGGTTATGCCTAAGCGCTCAATTCATGAATTTTTATGGTAATATTGCACAGTCCTATAAACAAGGAGGTTTAAGCAATGATCCCAATCAATCCGTTGGTTATGGTACCGGGCCCGACGCCAATAGCCAGATCCATACAGGATCAGCTGGGCAGGGAAACAATCTCTTTTAACGATCCTCGTTTCGTTTCGGAGTTCAACTCCCTCATACTGGAACTGAAAACGCTCTGGAGATGCGACGGGATGGCATTCGTCATTGCCGGTTCGGGAACGATGGCTATGGAGATGGCCGTCTCGAACGTGGCCGCAAGAGGCGAGAGGGTGCTTGTCTGCTCTAACGGGCATTTCGGAGACAGGTACATAGATATATGCTCGCGCAAGGGCTACGACCTGGACGCGATAAAAGCGCCCTGGGGCGCTTCCGTCAGCTTAGACGAGATAGATAAAAGCCTCAGCGAGAAAAAAACGGCCGTCCTCGTGGTAACGCATGTCGAGACTTCCACAGGCGTCATGCTCCCTCTTTTGGAACTTGCGGAAATGACGCGGCGCAAGCATCCGGAGGTTCTTTTGGTCGTGGACGGAGTCGCCTCAGCCGGGGCGGCTGAGTTTTACATGGACTGGGGAATCGACGTGATGCTGACCTGCTCGCAAAAGGGCATGGGAATGGCCCCTGGCCTAGGGATACTCTGGGCAAGCAAGCGGGCAATACAAAAGCGCCTGAGCATGCCTCCCATCGCCGAGTCATTTCTTGACTTCGCTAAGTGGATTCCCGTCATGGAGGATGCCATGGCTTACTGGGGCACGCTGCCGGTGAACATGATCTGGGGGCTTGCCGAAGCGGTCCGTATCATAAAGGAGGAAGGGCTCGAAGAACGGATCCGGCGTCATCGTTTTTTTGCCTCGGCGGTGCGCAGATCCGTATCGTCTTTAGGTTTCAGGCCCGGGACGCCTGACGATCTCGCCGCGCCTTCCGTCTCGGTCTTTTTCTATCCGGAGGGCAGCGGCATAAACGACACGCGGTTCCGAAGCGCGGTATATGACGAAGGGGCGCACGTTTCCGCCTGTCAGGGCGATTTTACCGGCGCCGGTTTTCGCATAGGGCACATGGGGAACTTGACGCCAAGCATGGTCGTTTCCCTCATCGCGGCGATAGAAAGAGCCTGCGTCCGATGCGGCTGCCGGATAAAGCTGGGCACAGCCCTTGCAGTTCTGCAGGAGGAACTTGTCGGCGGATAGGGGGGTAAAAATATGGAATTCAACGCACAGCGCTACAGATACTCATCCAGGCGCGCGGTCGTATACGGCGTCAAAGGCATGGTTGCCACTGGCCAGCCCTTAGCGGCGCAGGCCGGGCTTGAAATTCTCAAAAAGGGCGGGAATGCCGTAGACGCCGCTGTCGCGACCGCGGCCTGCCTGACCGTCGTCGAACCGACATCCAACGGGATCGGGGGGGACGCTTTCGCGCTGGTATGGAACGAAGGCAAGCTGCACGGCCTGAATGCCAGCGGATTTTCTCCGAAGATGACCGACGCGTCCGTCCTGCTGTCTGCCGGACTGAAGGAAGTCCCAAAGTTTGGCTGGCACTCCGTCACTGTGCCGGGCGCCCCGTCCGCCTGGGCGGAACTCTCGAAAAAATTCGGCAGGCTGCCGCTCCGGGAGGTCATGGCGCCTGCGATATCGTATGCCGGTGACGGTTATCCCGTATCGCCCACCACCGCTAAATTGTGGGCCCAAGCGGCTGAGAGGTACGCGCATGAGTGCAAGGGCGCGGAATTTCAAAGCTGGACGGAGACGTTCTGCCCCGAAGGCAGGGCGCCGTTTCCGGGAGAAAAATGGAGTTCCCGGGCACATGCCGAAACGCTCTCGCTAATTGCCGAAAGCGGCGCGGAGGATTTTTACAGAGGGAGACTCGCGGAAAAGATAGACGCGTTCGCAAGGGCGCACGGGGGCTGGCTCAGGGCGTCCGATCTCGCGGAATTCCACCCGGAGTGGGTTGAGCCTATCAGCGTGAACTACAGGGGCTACGACGTATGGGAGATTCCTCCGAACGGTCACGGCATAGTCGCGCTTATGGCTCTCAACATCCTCAAAAATTACGAGCTTCCCGAATGCCGCGAAAATTCGGAAGCGTATCACGCATTTATTGAGGCGATGAAGCTCGCGTTCGCGGACGGCGCGCGATACGTCGCGGACCGGCGCTTCATGACTGTCGGGACGGAGCATTTGCTGTCCGACGAGTATGCCGCCAGCAGGCGCGGGCTGATAGGGCAAATGGCGCTAAAACCCGAAGCCGGCTCGCCTCATAAAAGCGGGACGGTTTATCTCGCGACGGCTGACGGAGAGGGCTGCATGGTTTCCATGATCCAGAGCAATTACATGGGTTTCGGCTCAGGCCTGGCCGTGCCGGGCACCGGCATAGCCCTGCACAACAGAGGGAACAATTTCAGCCTTGACCCTGAATCCAGCAATTTTATGGCGCCAGGGAAAAAACCTTACCATACCATCATTCCGGGATTCCTCACGAAGGATGGCGCCGCAGTCGGCCCGTTTGGGGTGATGGGAGGCTTTATGCAGCCGCAGGGACATCTGCAAGTGGTCACTAACATGATTGATTTTGGGATGAACCCTCAGGAAGCTCTGGACGCGCCCAGGTGGCAGTGGATCAAGGAAAGGATGGTTCAAATGGAGCAGGCCGTCCCGAATCACATAATCCTTGACCTTGCCGCAAGGGGCCACGATATAAAAGTGCTGGGCGACTCCATATATTTTGGCCGAGGCGAAATGATCGTCATGACCGGACACGGCACGCTTGCCGGCGCCACAGAGCCCAGGACCGACGGCTGCGTTGCGGCATGGTGAACGGAGACGGATAGCCTGGCGGTTAAATTTGCTGATTTTTTAAGCACAAAAAAGTATTAAACTTTTTTAACGTAATACCATTATGAAGCGTTCATTTGCCAACGCGCCATATTTTGTGCCGTTGTATCATTTCGCTGGGGGGGCTGGCGTTCGATGAATCAAAATCACCTATCGAGGATCTCCATCAAAGGATATAAATCAATTGACGATTGCGACGTACAGCTCAAAAACCTCAACATACTGATAGGCTCTAACGGCGCGGGCAAGTCCGCGTTTATAGAGTTTTTCAACATGATCAACTGTATGTTCGACGGGTGCCTCCAGGAATACGTCGCGAGCCACGGCGGGCCGGACGCCATTCTGCGTTTCGGAAGCGGAGTGACCAAGCAGATGGAGCTGGGGCTCTACTTCGGCAAAAGCCGCTACCACGCCGCGCTAAGGCCCACTGAAGACGGCAGGCTAGTCTTTTCGGAGGAGAGACTCACGAACGACAGGTATGACAATATAAACATCTGCGGCGGACATTTTGAGACGCGCATACGCGAGTACGATAGCAACATATCGGACGTTAACTGTCAGGCATTCCATTTCAATGAGTTCAGCGCCGGATCCCCTATCAGGCACCCGCAGCCCGTAAGGCAATATGAAAAGTTATCTCAGGACGGCAGCAACTTCGCGCCCTATTTATATGCCCTCAAGAAGAGTCATTTCGGGGACTATATAAGGATAGTGAAACGGCTGCGGATCATAGCGCCGTTTTTTGATGATTTTTATCTCGCTCCGGATGAGAATGACCCCGCGGTGATACGTTTAAGATGGCTGGAATCCGGCTGCGACAAGCCGCTTGGCGCGGATCTTCTCTCAGACGGCGTTCTGAGGTTCGCGTGCCTCCTGGCCGTTTTCAGATACCCGAAGGAGCGAAGGCCTGACATACTGCTGATAGACGAGCCTGACCTGAGCCTGCACCCAAAGGCGCTTGAACTCCTGTATCACATCATAAACCTCGTATCAAATTACCGGCAGGTGATTTGCTCGACGCAATCGACGGAGCTGCTTAACAAATTCAGCGCGGACGACATCATAGTGCTGGATAAAACGGGCGGGAAAACGTTACTTTACAGGATCGACGAGGACGAGCTTGAAGAGTGGCTCGCCAACAAAACCATAACAGAGATGTGGGCCAACTCCATCATAGGCGGTCTGCCCTCGCGCTGATTTGAGGTGACTTCAGCAATGAAAATGAATTTTTGGAAAACCCTAACGGCGATGTCCATAGCACTCACGGCACTGACGCTTTTGTGCGGGGTGTCATCCGCTGCCCTGAGCGAGAAAGACGTCAGGGAGGCTTGGACGGCTGTTTGCGCAATCGCGGAGATCAAGCCTCTTCCGCTTTCGATAAAAGACGATAAGTCGCCGAACGCGTGGGTCACAGCCGGCGAGTCCGTGACCGTCACGACAGCCCTGATGGGCATTCTGGAAAGAGAAGAAGAGATTTTCGGCGTGCTGTCCCACGAGGTCGGGCACGTGGTGCTGAATCACTACGGCGGCAGGGTCAACAATGTGGCGAGCGTCAGCATCGCGTCTTTGTTACTGGGCAAGGTCTTAGGCGACAATGCCATAGGGAACGCGGCGGTCGGAGTGGCGGCGAATCTTGCCGTCGCGGGCTTTAGCAGGGAACAGGAGGTCGAAGCCGACGACTATGCCGTCGATCTCGCCTTCAAGGGCGGCAAGGATCCGACCGGCATTTATACGTCGCTGGAACGCCTCGCCCTTTATGGCGGCGAGACCACTCCGTCCGGCTTCAACTCGCATCCGCCGGACGAACGCAGGCTGAGGCATGTAAGGGAGCGCATATGGGCTAAAGACCCGGAAATAGTGATCCCTGAAGTGAAGAACGCTAAAACATCAGTCACATCTGATAAGTGATGGAATCATTCGGGGCGGGCTTGACAGTATCCAAAAGATGAGTAAAATTAAAATGGTTTTAAAATAAACCAAAATGCCTTTGACCTAGACTCCTTTTAAACGGGAGTTAATTTGGCATTAGAAGCAAAAACGAATGGGAGGAATTTTTATCATGAAGACGCACGACAATCTGATGGCGAGCTTCGCGGGCGAGTCTCAGGCAAACCGTAAATACACGGCTTTCGCCGCCGTGGCCGAGCAAGAAGGACACAAAGAGATAGCGAAGCTGTTCCTGGCCGCGGCGGAGGCTGAGAACATTCACGCCACCGGGGAGCTGAAGCTTGCCGGCAAGCTGGGCGACACAACGGCTAACCTCAAGGCTGCCATTGAGGGCGAGACATACGAGTTTACCACGATGTACCCGGATTTCGAGAAGGATGCCGTAAGCGAGGATAACAAGCAGGCCCTCCGCATATTCGGCTTTGCCAAGGAAGCGGAGAAGGTTCACGCCAAGCTTTATAAGGAAGCCCTAGACAACATCGCCAACGAGAGCGGCGCGTCATACTATCTCTGCCCTGTCTGCGGCTACATCGAGAAAGACGGCGTCCCGGACATGTGCCCGATATGCAAGGCGAAGGGAACGAACTTCAAGAAATACTGAAACGATTTAAAAAGCTGACATGAGCGACGAGCAGAGCGGCCTTTCGGGGCCGTTTTCTGCTAATTTTAAATTGGTATAAAAGCCTATTGCCACTGAAAGCTGCTTGCTGCCGCTCATAGCCCAAGCTCCCTCTTGTCCGCGTGTCCAAGGTAGCCGTGAATGCAGAGCGACGTTTCATTTTTCAGGTCGATGAAATTAGGCGCGCCGCCATCCTTTTTCTTTAAATCCGTCAGCATGATCACGGGCCGGACGAGATCCTTGCCGCCGCCTGAGATGACTATCCCGACGCGCCCGTCGGACAGCGACACGATCGAGCCGGGAGGATACAGCCCGAGGCTCAGCAGCATGGCCCGGGCTACCCTCGTGTCGAAATGGGCGCCGGCGTCGTTTAGGATAATGGTCATGGCGTTGCGTGAGGACATCGGTTTTTTGTAGACGCGTTTCGCGGTGAGCGCGTCGAAAACATCCGCAATCGCCGCGATCCTCGCGGCATCCGGAATCTCGTTGCCCCTGCGCCCGTTGGGATATCCGCCGCCTGACCACTTTTCATGATGCCCTCCTATTACAGCGATTACGTCCTTATCGCTCACGCCGGCCTTTATCGCGATTTCGACTCCGATGTTCGGGTGGCGCTTCATCTGATCGAACTCGTCTTTTGTGAGCGGCGCCGGCTTGTTCAGTATCTCAAGAGGGATTTTGGCCTTTCCGAGGTCGTGCATGAGGCCGCCAATCACCATCTTCTGGAGAAACTTCTCGTCGCCGGGATGGAGCTTATTGGCCAGATAGCCCGTTAGCACCGCGACGTTAAAGGAATGGACGAACGTGTATTCGTCCACCTCCTGCACCTTCCCGAGCGAGAACGTCACGGATGGGTTGCGGAGCAGGTCTTCCGTCAGGGAGGATCCGAGGTTTGTCATGGCGCTCACCATTTCCGGCCTTATGCTGCCCTCAGCGCGGATGTTGTTGAAAACGCTGTCCACTCGCTTCACGACATCCCTTGCCTTCTGCTTGCTGATAAGAGAGTCTTCGTCGGAATAGACTTTCCCGATTATCGTTTCTATGTCGTCTTCAGACAGCTGCTGCGGGGGAGTGAGGGATACGTACCATATGCCGCTCTGTCTCATTTTATCAACGAGCACGTCCAGCGAGGCCTCGAAGAGGCTTATGTCTACGCCAAGCGGAAGTATCACGACTCCGTCCTGCGTGACGACTTCTTTCGCCACCACTCCCTCGCTGGAACCAAGCATTTCAATCGGGACCCTTACCTCTTTCGGGACAGCCATAATACCCTCCAATAGCTTGCTTTACTGACGACGGTTAGTATTGTATTGCAAAGCCTTCGACAGGCTATGAGCATACTTCGTCTGCCTCATTAAATCAATAGGAGGAAATTCCTGTTGCGAAATTTTTATAATTTTAAGTATAATGACCTATTATATGGTTTTATGGGAGGGTATTTTTGTGGCCGATTCATCCGAAGCAAAAAAGGTTTTAAAGGCAAAAAACAGCGTTATCCCGTTCGTTCTCCTTTTGTGTCTTTTCGTGATTCTCAGCTGCTTTGTAATAAAGCCGCTCGCCCCGGCGCTTTCTTGGGCAGCGGCCTTGTCGTTTTTTACATATCCGGTATATAGCTTCGTCAAGGTGAAAATATTTCGCGGAAAATATTCATATCTGGCCTCCGGGATAAATACGGCGCTTATACTTCTGCTGCTCGTCCTTCCGATGATAGCCGCGGGATTTACGGCGGCAAAGGAAGCGGGGCGGCTTTACATGTTCCTGGCCAACAGGTATCCGGAAGACGGCCTCTCTTTTGATCAGATATTGGCGATCCCACAGCTGAAAAGCGTCATCTCGTCTTTTCCCGATTTTTTTGCTTTGCCGATATGGGGCGAGCTGTTCTCGAACGCGAGCCGGGAGCTGGCCTCTTTTTTGGCCCGCATGTCGAGGGCAATGGTCGGGAACGCGTTCAGGCTCGCGGTAAATCTCGTAGTGATCGCGGTGGCGACTTTTTTCATAACGCACGACGGGCACATGGCCATTCAGTTCATGAGGGATATCCTGCCGCTCTCCGAAGAGTCGAAGGATGCTTTTTTCATAAGGTGCAAGCGGATGCTCTACGCGATATTCTACGGGGTAATGCTGACGGCAGCCATTCAGGGCACGCTCGGGGCAATAGGGTGGCGTTTCGTCGGGCTGCCCAATGCCATCATCTTCGGTTCCGTCATGTTCTTTCTCGCCATGATACCCTTTGTCGGGACTCCGCTCGTCTGGGGCACGGGCGCGCTCTATCTTCTCCTTAAAGGGAACACTGTAGCCGCTGTCATGCTCGTCGTATGGGGCGTCGTCCTGGTGAGCGGGATAGATAATTTTCTGCGTCCATTGTTTATATCGGAAGGCAGCAAGGCAAGCGTCCTTTTAGTCTTCGTCGGAATCATCGGAGGGCTGGCGGCGTGGGGCTTCTTGGGCCTTTTCCTTGGCCCGCTGATACTCTCGCTGTCATACTTCCTCCTGCAAATTTATAGATACGTCTTCAAGTTGCCCAGCGAAGAGACGGAGTGATCCCTCTTCCATTATTCAGCCATGTGACCTATAATTGCTCGCGTTAAATACTGAGAGGAGGCTTTTTTAAGGATATGGACGAATTTGTGCTTATGGAAATAGCGATTGCGGTGCTTGCTGGAGTCGCTCTGATTTATTCGATAGTGTCTTCCGCTAAGATAGACGCTTATGAGGTAGAAAACGAGAAAATCAACGAGCTGTCGGAGATAATTCAAAGCGGGGCTATGGCTTTTCTTTACAGGGAATATAAGGCTCTGACAATTTTCGTTCTTTTGGTTGCCGCCCTCCTGAGCTTCTGCCTGGGCTACGAAAGCGCGGTCTGTTTCGTGGCCGGCGCTCTGTGCAGCGCCGCTACAGGTTTCATCGGCATGAAGGTCGCCACAAAGGCTAACGGGAAGACGGCATTCGCCGCTACGCACGGCATGAACGCCGCGCTAGGGATAGCGTTCAGAGGCGGAAGCGTAATGGGAATGACCGTGGTCGGCGTAGGAATTCTCGGCGTCCTCGGCGCGTACATGATATTCGGCCGCGCTGACGTCATAACGGCATTCGGCTTCGGCGCAAGCTCCATAGCTCTTTTCGCGCGCGTCGGCGGCGGAATCTACACGAAAGCGGCCGATGTCGGGGCTGATCTCGTCGGCAAGGTAGAGGCCGGCATTCCGGAGGACGATCCGAGGAACCCGGCCGTGATAGCTGACAACGTAGGCGACAACGTAGGCGATATAGCCGGAATGGGCGCGGACCTCTTCGAGTCATACGTGAACTCGATCCTGGCCGCAATGGCCGTAGGGGTTATAGCGAACGGGCCCCCCGGCCTGATGTACCCGCTGCTTCTCTGCGCTCTTGGCGCGGTCGCCGCCTTGATCGGGACAGCTTTCGTGAGGGTAGGCGAGGGCGGCAACCCGCAAAAAGCCCTCTCAACCGGGCTTTACGCGACAGGCGTTCTCATGGTGGCCGGGACGTATTTCCTGACTGACTGGCTCTTCCTGGGCGACATAACGCTCTTTTGGTCGGTCTTGGGCGGCGTCGCTTGCGGCGTGATAATAGGCAAGATAACTGAAATATACACATCCGCCGACTATAAATCCGTGAAGGAGATCGCGGAGGCCTCAAACACAGGTACGGCCACGAACATTCTGGCCGGAATTTCGGTAGGCATGAAATCGACCGTTGCCCCGGTCATTTTCATATGTGTCGCGACTTTAGCCGGCTTTTCATTCGGCGGCATGTACGGCATAGCCTGCTCGGCGGTCGGGATGCTTTCCATCACCGGCATGGTTCTCTCCGTGGATGCTTACGGCCCCATCAGCGACAACGCCGGAGGCATTGCGGAGATGGCTGGCCTGCCGGAGGAGGTGCGCGGCATCACTGACCGGCTAGACGCGGTAGGGAACACGACGGCCGCGGTAGGAAAGGGGCTCGCGATAGGCTCCGCGGCGCTCACTGCCCTTGCGCTCTTCGTCTCCTACTCCAGCGCGACAGGGCTTGAGACTATCGACTTAAACGACCCTAATGTCATGGTCGGCCTCTTTATCGGAGGCGTCCTGCCCTTTATTTTCAGCGCCCTTTCCATACAGGCGGTGAGCCGCGCCGCGGAGCGCATGATAGAAGAGGTGCGCCGTCAGTTCCGCGAGATACCGGGGATCATGGAGGGCAAAGCCAGGCCGGAGTACGAGAAATGCGTCGACATCTCGACCGCGGCCGCGATAAAAGAAATGGTCGTGCCTGGCATGATGGCCGTCGTAGTCCCCATCTGCGTCGGCAAGTTACTCGGCGCCGCGGCGCTGGGCGGCCTTCTGGGCGGCTCGATAGTGACGGGCGTCATGATGGCCATCTTCATGGCCAACGCAGGCGGCGCGTGGGACAACGCGAAGAAGTATATAGAGGAAGGCCACCACGGCGGCAAGGGTTCTCCCGCTCACGCTGCGGCCGTAAACGGGGACACAGTCGGTGATCCGTTCAAGGATACAGCCGGCCCGAGCCTCAACATTCTCATAAAGCTCATGACCGTCGTCTCGCTCGTCTTAGCCCCGCTGCTTCAGTGATTTAAGGTAAAGAATTTAAAAAGCGACAGCGGTTTTTCAGGAATCCGGCTGTTCCAGCGAGCAGCCGGATGTTTTTTTGCGTTTTTTTACGGGACCGTTGGCGAATATTATGGCGGCGAATATCATAGCGCAGCCCGAGATTTCCCGCGCCGAAAGGACCTCTCCAAGGACGGCCCATCCCGCTATGGCGGAAAAGACGGATTCCAGGCTCATCACGAGCGAGGCAAGCGCCGGGTTCACGTTCTTCTGCCCAACGATTTGGAGCGTGTATGCCACGCCGCAGGACAGCACTCCGGTAAAGAGTATGGGCATTCGCGCCCCCCATATGCCATATAATGTAGGCTGCTCCGTCATAAACGCCAGGATAAGGCTTAGGACGCCGCTTGTCAGAAATTGCAGGCAGGATAGCTTCACGCCGTCCACGAGCGGGGAGAAATGGTCTATCAGCAGGATGTGGGCAGAGAACAGGAAAGCGCAGGCCAGCACCATGACGTCGCCCTTGTTGAGCGCCGACGGGTCAACGCCGCAGAGGAAATAAAGGCCGGCCATCGCGGCGGCGGCGCAGCCCCACATGCGGGGCGCCGCTTTTTTCCCCATGAAAAGCCCGAGGATCGGCACTATTATTATATATAAAGCCGTGATGAAGCCAGCCTTCCCGACGGACGTGTAAACTATGCCCATCTGCTGGAGGGTAGCGCCGATAAAGAGGGCAGCGCCGCAAAGGAGCCCGGCCTTCAGCAGCTTCCCGCTTTCCAGCCTGGCAAGAGGCTCGGCAAAAAGCCCGGCGCGCTTTGCCCAGACGGATCTCGCCCATATCACGGGCAGCAAGGAGAGCGCCCCCACGAAAAAACGCGCCGCGTTGAACGTCGCCGGCTCGACGTACTCCATGCCTATGCTCTGAGCCGCGAATGAGCTCCCCCATATGAACGAGGCCAGCGTCAGCAGCATGACTCCGATTGCGCCCTTACCCATTTTTGCAAACCTCCGTTTTCTTCCCGGCCATGAAGGACTCCGCCGTGAATATGATTATCGCGGCCCAATAGAAGAGCGCCGGTAAAAGCGCCCCGGCGCTCTTTCGGATACTTTTGCTTTTGCGAAGCGACAGCATTGAGACCACCTCGCTCATGAGTATACATCCAAAATGATTAAATATGCTAATATTATCGTGATCGCCCGTCGAGACAAGGCGATGCATTCAGGAGGCGTGACGCTTGCGACTGGAGAGATTCGCTCAAAAGGAAGGCTTTTTTTTATTCTGGGTTAAAATCGCAAATTCCGAATATCTGAGCATAGTGAGAGACGCTATGACTTTGACGTTTCCGGTGGTCATTGCCGGGGCGATGGGCGTCCTTCTCAACAACTTCCCCATAACGCTTTATCAGCATCTGATGCAGGGCGTTTTTGGAGAAGGCTGGCACGCGTTCGGGGGCTATATATGGTCCGGAACGCTCGCGGTGCTTTCTCCAGTTATGGCCATCGCGATAGGCTACTGCATATCGGAGCGCTACAACCAAAAACATCTGCTCGATAGGACCCCTCCCCTGCTGGTAGGGCTTCTGGCGTTCTGTTCTCTTCTTGCGATAATGGAGCCGTCCGCAAAGGATTTCGCCATACCGTATAACTGGATCGGCATACACGGGCTTTTTCTGGCGATCATCATAAGCATCGCCTCATCGGAGGTTTTCCTGAGGCTTTACAGCGTAAAGCGGCTTAGGATACGCTTTTTCACTGAGGATGCCGGCACGGCGATATCCGGCGTATTTTCCGCGCTCGCGCCCGCCGTTCTGACTATCGGGCTATTCGCGCTCTTTAAGGTCGCTATGGGCCGGCTGGGCGTCAAGGACATCCACTCGCTCATTTATGACGCGATAGCGCTGCCTTTCAAAAACTTCGGCAACAACATCGGCACGGCGCTTTTCTATAATTTCCTAAGGCATTTGCTGTGGTTTTTCGGCATACACGGATCGAATGCGCTCGAACCCGTGATGACCGAAATCTACACGTCGGCGATGAAGGCAAACGAGCTGGCCATAGCCGCGGGGCAAAGCGCGCCCTATGTCATAACCAAGACTTTCCTGGACACGTACGTCTCCATGGGAGGGGCGGGCAACACGCTCTCGCTCCTAGGCGCCCTGTTCCTGACGCGCAGGAAAAGCGGGATGAACAGGGTGGCGCAGATATCGCTCTTGCCAGGCATATTCAATATAAACGAGACGATCATATTCGGGCTGCCGATAGTGCTGAACCCCATTTACGTCATCCCTTTCATCGCGACTCCGATGGTGCTTACAGTAACGTCATACTACGCGGCGGCATCCGGGCTTCTAACAGAATCCGCAACGGAGGTCGCCTGGACGACGCCAGTATTTATCAGCGGATATGCCGCCTCTGGATCGATTGCGGGCAGCCTCATGCAGTTTTTCAACCTCTCCGTCGGCTTCCTGATCTACCTGCCATTCGTCCGCATCGCCGAGAAGGTGCGGACGTTCAGGTTCGAGGCTACGTACAAAGCGCTTCTGCAGGCAAGCGACAACATAGAAAGCAAAACAGCGAGCCTGACTGACATGCCGGGAGAGATTGGCTCGATATCCCGGGCGCTTGCGAACGACCTGCGCGAGTCCATCAAAAAACATGAGCTTTTTCTGGAGTACCAGCCGCAGGTAGACTGCACCACGGGGAAAGTCCAAGGCGTCGAGGCCCTCCTGCGCTGGAAGCACGCGAGCATAGGGCGGATACCGCCGTCGCTCTTCGTGCCGATTGCGGAGGAGACAGGCTTTATCGATGAGATGGGCCTCTGGGTATGCGACGAGTGCTGCCGTCAGATAAGGGAGTGGCGCGACCGGGGCCTCACGGACATCGTGATGTCGTTCAACGTGTCCGTGAAACAGCTTGGCGACCCTGACCTGCCGGAGAAGATAGAGGGCTGCATAAAAAAATACGGCCTCGATCCCTCCTGCATGAAAGCGGAGGTCACGGAGTCGACCGGGCTTTCCTCCGATATGGGGCACAATGTGCTGTTGCAAGACATACGCCTCATGGGGGTGAACATCGCCATAGACGATTTCGGCATGGGGCATACCTCGCTCGTGTACCTGAAGCAGTTCCCCGTAGCCATGATTAAACTCGACGGCAGCCTCGTGAAGGACGTGACCGTGAGCAAGATAAGCGCGGACATCATAGCGTCCATAAGCGATCTGTGCAGGAGCATGGACATAGAGCTTCTGGCCGAGTTCGTTGAGACCGAGGGGCAGGCCAGGAAGCTGAAAGCTCTCGGCTGCCACGTTTTTCAGGGCTGGCTCTACAGCCGCGCCCTTCCTCCCGGCGAGTGCGAGTCAGCTATCCGCAAAGGTTTCGGGACATATTAGAAAATGAGACTCTAGACTCTTTAAACCGGGACAATTATATCGTAAAATGAGTCGTTATAATGATAAGAAAGTCACTTGCCGCGTAAGGCCGGGTTGATTTCAAATAAGCGCGGGCAGCGGGATAAAGGCTCGTAAACGCCGGCTTTAAAACTGAAGACGAAGGGTGTTGGCGATAATGCGCGTTATAAAAAGGGAGGCTTTTTCTCTTGTTGAGCTATTGCTTGTAGTAGTCATCATGGGCATACTGGGCGCTTTAATTCTTCTTAACATGTCAACCTCGGAGAGGATCGACGCTCAGACCGAAGCCAAGCGGTTCGTCCGTTCCCTGCATTCCCTCCGCTCAGCGTGGATAGCGTACAACGCGGACAAATACACCTTCCTGGGGGTTCCGAATTACGACCCGACTGATGCCGCGCAGGTGACTGCCGTCCAGCGGAGCCTTGAAATTTACGCGAACCGCGCTGACTTTGCGGCGGACGTGAGGCGCTACGGCAAGATAAACATAATAACGGATCCCGTGAACGATGCCTATTCGCGCATATACCTGGGGTTTGACGGCACCGGAGACTTCGGCGGCGACGCGGATAAAAAAGATGCCGTGATGGACATACTCGAAGGCGATTTCGGAAAAAGCTATCAAATTATGGCGTCTTTCGATTCACTCATGCTGAGAGTATGGTGACCCGCGCGGACAGCGCCCCGGACGGGGCGGGACCGAACAGGCGTTTTCCGTCTTGAGGGGGCACGACATACGGACGTAGTAGGGACTTTAGGCTTATTGCAAAAGGGTATTTAATGCTATAAAATTAGTCCATTGGGCTTTATGATAAATGCGTTAATTTCCATGATTAAGTTATGACATTTTTGCGAGGTTGTGTGAGTATGACAGTTTCCATGCTGAAAAAAAGGAGAAGCGGCGCGTCTTTGTCCGAAATGGTCGTAGCGCTCTACGTGCTGGGTATCGTTCTTCTTGGCATGATGGCCGGCATACTTATCACTCAGGGAACGATTCTGTACAAGGAACGCGCGCGCGCTACGGATATAGCGCTTCGTACTCTGGAGAACCTGGAGGCCCTTCCGTTTCTGGTTCTTTCGAATGATTATTACGACGACAAAGAGCTGACTAAGGAGGGCATATACACAATAACCGTCGCGAGGACTAATTTTAACAAATCGGCCGATATTGCCGACTCCGCCGATATAAGAGTGTCAGTTACCTGGGGCGGGGGCGTGCTTGGCGGGGAGCGCACAGTGCAGATGAACAGGGAGGTGAGCGCCAGTGGCAGCCAGAACATCGGCGAAATTCCAAATTAGCCGGGGCGCGCGGCCCGGTTTTTCTCTCATCGAGGTGCTGATCGTAGTGCTGATTATGGGCATCGTGCTTGGCATGACCGGGTCGCTCCTCGGCGGATTCTATAACATGTTCGAGGCGTCGGAGGATCAGAGTTCCGCGCGCATGCGCGCTCAGGACGTCTTCAACATCCTGAGCACACCGATACAGAATGCTGGCATAGGCGTGCCGTCCGCTGATCTTGAACACGCGTTCACATTTACCGGTGTTGACTCGCTGCCTAAGGTCGAATTCGGAATGCTTACGTGGCCCGCCCCTCTCTCTATCGCGTCCGGCGATAATCAACCGTTTGATGATTTGAGCGGGAATCAGCTTCGCGTCGTCTATGGAGTCCCCACTGGCATCAAGCACATTGGAGCGGAGATTCCCCCCGAACCGTCCGGCCCCTCAAAACCGCATAAAACTTCGTTTAGTTTCGAGAGACAGATCGGGGATAGGCAGATTATAGACGCGGGCGACGTTGTCTCACTCGACCCTTATTACATGAAAGAGATTGACTCTAATGCCACCACTGCCTCCCTGCTGGGTTTTCCCGGCGCGGACATGATGCCGGTCCTGATATATAGCAAAGTGACGCCATTTGCCGGCACCACGCGTGAGCTGAATATCTACAATAATCCTCTCAGCTATGTGCCCTCTCCCGACTATTTTGGGGCAAACACAATAAGGTCAAATCTTGATGTATTTATGATCCGAGGCGCCTGGGTTTACGTAGACAGCGACGACACATTCTGTTTTCTGAACATTCATTCCCCAATATTTCGGGATGCAGGTTTCCCAACACCGGGAGGATCGCCCGCCACGCCGCCGCCTCACACTGACCCGCTCTTTTCTGGCTTTATGATTGAGGGCATCGCCGGAATCTGGTTTGAGACGGACGCAGATCCTGATTACAGTTGGAGATATCTAAAAGTGGACGTCCTGACGGAGGGTGACGCTTTAGATGAGAAGCGCGACGCTTCGAGAGCCGCTCTGGAGGCAAAATGGAACGCAAGAGGCGTTTCGCTCAAGCCTGGCGTGTACTACGAGGAGTTCTCCAAAGTTATAAGAACGCGCAACTTGCAGAGATAGCGCCTTACGGGAGCTGATAATCGGATGAAAGGCGTAAATTTAATCAAAATGATCAAGGCCCGCAAAAGACGGGCATTTTCACTCATAGCCGTGATCGCGATCGCTATAGCCGGGCTTGCCCTTGTCGGAGGCATCCTGTACACGTTTCAGGCGTTTTCAGGCGCTTCCATGCAGGTAACGTCGTCTTCCTGGGAGTACAACTTTCTGCAGGAGGCAGTGGAGCAGGGCAAGGCGTTTTTGAGAAATCAGACTCTCTCGCTCGAACCGGGCACAGATGAGCCGCTGACATGGAAAGAATCTGATTCGGACAAGATAGAGAATTTAACGGATCTTCTGATACGCGACAAGGATGGCAAACAAATAGGGCATCTCACAAGCAGGAATATAAACGAGAGAGGCCTCAATGGCACATTGAATCTGTACATATACTCCATGGCTTATACAAGCGACGACATTAGTGTTAGTATTCCAGCAGAAGACAGAGCGCAACTGCCCCCTTCATTCCCCATATACAGCTCAGGGGCTGAGAGCGAGTGGGAAGAGGGCCCTTTGGAACCTGGCGCGATAATAACGTCTGACGACATTGGCACTAGCGGCGGGGAGGCGGCGTATCTCATCCGGGCTACGTTCACTGATAACGTCACGCACAGTGAGAAATCCATCGAGACAGCCATCGTTCAGAGCATGAAAGCGCCCTAGGAGGAGCAATAGATGATATTAAACGCATCTGATGTGCCGTTTTACCGTAAAAAATTTTTTGCCGCGCTGATGCTGATTTTCCTGACTGGCATTTTTTTGCCATGATGACAAAGCCCGCGCGTGCTTGCGACGACTGCGACGAGCCGGGACGGGTGGATGCCGGCGAAGCGTATGACCGTTCGCTCCGGGAGGGCAGGGATCCCGTGGAAGGGTTCTGGGGGATCTACGTCGACTGGAACCCCGACCCAGACTCGGCTAATTCTTACAGGATGGCGGTAGTGGCCAATACGTACGGAATATACCCAGAAGCCGACTACGTCGGGGTAGCGACGTGCAGCCTGCCGGGGTGCGACAGGGGCGAGATAAAGCTCCTGCTTAAAAAGACTGAGAATGAAAACGAGTTTGAAGGAACGCTCCTGACGCAAAAGGGCGGTGCCAAGGGAAAGGCCTTTCTGGTCGACGCCGACGACGGGCGTCCCCTTTCGGCACTCGATCTGCGGGATCTCAAATACGAGGGACGGCAGACAGCAAAGTGGATGCTGCGCATAATAGGCGGCTAAAGCCAAACAGCTAACAGGCACAAAGTTACCGATTCGCGTAACGAGCCGGTAACTTTGTGTGGCGGATGGTTATCTGAACAAAGACCGCAGGGGTTTATCCGCCCTTGTGGCTTTTTTATTCGGCCCCATACGGGTATAATGAGCCGGTATTATGAGGAGGGGTTGATTAGATGGTAAATCTGCCAATAAGCACCGTCATGTCCAACCTGCGTTCGTCGTCTGGCGAGCTGCGTGACGGCCTTTGACCTGCCGGGCCTTTTGTCTAAATCCGAAAAGCTGACGCATCTGTCGCTGGAACCGGGTTTCTGGGATAGCCCTGACGCGAAGGAAACAACGAGGGAGCTTGCCATTGCCCGTTCGCGCCTGGATAAATGGGAAGAGGTCGCTTCCGAGATGAGTGATCTCGGCGCGCTCTGCGAGATGCTGGCGGAAGCCGACGACGCTGAACTGTCCGGCGAGTTCTACGAGAGAGCCACGGCGCTGGGAAAGAAAATAGAAGAGGACAAAATATTCGTCCTCCTGGATGAGGAGTACGACTCCTCACAGGCGATAGTCACCGTACATGCCGGTGCCGGAGGGCTAGACTCGCAGGACTGGTGCGAGATGCTTTACAGGATGTATCTGCGCTGGGCCGAAGCCAGGGGCTTTGGCGTAAAGGTCTTAGACGGGCTGTCGGATCAGGAGGCGGGAATCAAGAGCGTCACGTTTCAGGTAGATGGCGACTTCGCGTACGGATACCTCAAGGGGGAAGCCGGCGTTCATCGGCTCGTGCGCATTTCGCCATTTGACTCCGCCAAGAGGCGCCACACTAGCTTCGCTTCCGTCGAGGTAATCCCCGTCCTGCCGGACAGCGTGGAGGTTGAGATTCGCCCGGAGGATTTGAAGATGGACACGTTCCGATCGAGCGGGGCAGGCGGCCAGCACGTCAACATGACGGACTCCGCTGTCAGGATAACACACATACCAAGCGGTATAATAGTGAGCTGCCAGATCGAGCGCTCCCAGCACATGAACAGGGCCACGGCCATGCGGGTGCTCCGTTCGAAGCTGTTCGAGCGGACGCTGCGGGAACGCCGCGAGCAGCTGGAGTCCTTGCAGGGGGAAAAGCGGGCCATTGCCTGGGGAAGCCAGATCCGCTCGTACACGCTCCAGCCATTCCAGCTGATAAAGGATCACAGATCCGGCTGCGAGGTCGGTAACGTAAACGCTGTCCTCGACGGGGATCTCGATGAGCTAATAATGGCTTACCTGCGTTTCGCAAAGACGGGCCAGACCTGCGGCGCGGTAGACGAGGAGGATTGACGTTGGGGAACATGCTCTCTCAGGACAGGCACCCATGCGCGCCACGCGGGAAAAATCCGCGCGATAACAGGCTGGCCCGCGCAATTTTCATACTCTCTATATGCCTCTTATGTCTGCTGCAGGTCTTTCCTGGCACCGGCGCGGACGCGGCTGAAGCGGAGAGGGGAAAATTCAAGCCTTTCATCCCGATAGACCCCATAATCCCGATTTCTGAGGTAAAGCCCGGAATGAAGGGCCTATGCCGCACGGTGGTCCGGGGAACGGAGATAGTGTCGTTTCCCGTAGAGGTTCTGGACGTGATCCCCCGAGGCGGGACTCCGAAGAACTTCATACTGATAAAGGCAAGCGGCAAGATCATAGAGGAGTCCGGCGGCATAGCGGCCGGCATGAGCGGATCGCCGCTTTATATTGACGGAAAGCTCGCCGGGGCCATAGGCTACGCGTGGCGCTTCTCGATGCACGACATGGGCCTCGTCACGCCGATAGAGGACATGATGGAAGTCTGGAACTACCCGGAAAAGATACCATCTTTCGACCCAGCGCCGGTCATTCCTGACAAACCGAAAACACTGGCGGCGAGCCCTGACATCGCGGAAAGCTGGCTGCGCCTGATATCGCCGGACATCGTAAGCCGCGACGAGAGCCTGGGCACCCAGGATGGCTCCAAAGTAAACGATGGCAGCCCGCTGCAGCCTGAGGATCTAAACGGCCACATGTTCGTTGGAGGCCTCTCCGAGCGCATGGCCGAGCGCATTGGAGAGCGTTTTGGCAAGAAAACGCTTCCTTTAGGCGGCGGTTCGGCCGGCGGGCAAAAAACAGCTAAGTTCGGAGCGAAGCTCACTCCGGGCATGGCGATAGGCGCGATGCTTGCGTGGGGCGACGTCGAAGTGAGCGCGATAGGGACGTTGTCGGCGGTCGCTGAGGACGGAAGGTTCGTTGCGTTCGCTCATCCCTTCGTCAATTTCGGGCCTACGTCGGCGGTTGTGACGGAGGCGACCATATCGAGGGTCATTCCCGGCATGGATACGCCGTTCAAGTTCGGCTACACCGGCGAAATAATAGGGATAATCACGCAGGACAGGCCACAGGGTATAGGGGGGCGCGCTGGCGTCTTCGCCCCTGCCGCGAGCTGTACCCTGAACTTGAGGGACGTTGACGCGGGACGGACGTTTACGAAAAGATTCCAGATAGTGCAGGACAAGTTCCAGTTTAGGGAGATCACGGCCTACTCGATAGTGGGACTGGTCGAAAACCTGTGGGGCCGTGTCGGGGCTGGTTCGGCCAAAATCACGGCTACATTCTCCGGCGGGACGCTTCCGGGCGGCTGGAAGAGGACGAACGTGTTTTTCTCCGAGAAAGACGTAGCAACGGACATGCTGCAGGAGTTCAACCTGCTGACGCAGATTTTCGCCGTGAACCAGTTCCAGGAATTGCGCCCCTTCGGCATAGATGTTGACGTCGAGATAACCGAAGAGCCTAGGGTGATATTCGTGGAGGACGTCGAGGTTCCGAAAGGGCCGTTTCATCCCGGCGAAAGGGTTTCATTCGACATCACGCTCCGCCCCTGGCGCAAAGCCCCGTTCGTGAGGAGCTACTCGCTCGTGATCCCGAAAAACGTCTCAGGAATCTGCGAGCTCTTAGTCCGGGGCGGCGGCATCGCGGAGGAGAGCGCGGAGTACCTGGAAGCCGGATGGCGCAGCATAAGCAGCCTGCCGATTCTCCTTGGCGAGATCGACGCTAAGGAGACGAACGACCAGATGGTGCTGGAACTTCGCGGACAGGAAACGCTGGAAAACCAGATAAAGAAGGCCCGCAACGCGGAGCCCGAAGATCTTATGAACGACAAGCTGCAGAGCGAGGTAAGGGCCGAAAAGATGAAAGAAGGCTCCATGCGCGTAATCAGGACGAATTACTATGTTGACGGGCTGATTCACAGGCTCCTCAAGATAGAGGGCGAGCCGGAAGATACGGCGAAAACCGAGACTGGCAGCCAGGGAAAACAAGAAGATAAGGACGAGGCAAGGAAGCAGGATTTATTGGAAACCGATATTTTCGGCGAGACGCCGGACGAGATAATGGCGGAATGACAAGTTGAAAATCGTTTTTGCCGGAATCGGAGGAGAGGTTTTTCCACGTCAACTCGTCTGTTACGAGTTGACGTGGAATTAGAATTACGCGTTGATTTGCAAAAAACTCAAGACTTCACGCCGTTTTTAACGTTCCTGCAGCTCTCTTCTTTTTATATCGTCCGCTTTCATCGCGGCAAGCTCATTCCTCTGGTTTATCCTGTCTAAAATGATTCTTTCGTTCATAAGATACCGCTCATCAGCGGAATCCCTTATCCTTTCCGCAATGGCCTTGCGCTTGCGGTACTCGGCAAGCTCCTTCGCGGACTTGGCCACGCTCTCTATGTGCTTGTCCATCACGCGCTCTATCGCCTTGTCACAGGCATACAGTGCCTGCCCAAACGCCTCCATAGCTTTTTTCCGCTCGGCTTCCTTCTGATCGTTTAGGGTCTTGGCAGCCTTAGCGGCATATTCCCTTACCTGTGATAAAAACGCTCCCGCATCCGTGACATTATTTACGCTCATGCAGATCCCTCCTTGAATCTCCACTTGCATCATTTCCTATATGGATAAACCGATGTGATCCTTCACACCAGCCATATTATATCGAAAATTTGCCCGCGCAGCAATTGAATAATATGACTATTGAGTTATCCGTGAGTTAAAAACTGTACAGTCATGTTGAATAATGCCGGGATAAAAAGTCATCTCGACAAATTCTCTTGTCAGACGCGCCCGTTCTGTTAAAATAAAAGCATTAGAAGTAGCGTACCCCGCTGGGAATGGCAACTGAAAAAACGAAGGGATTGGGTTTTACCCAATCCCTTTTTTAAGGTGATAGGGATGCAGCTATATCTTCACAATCTTCACAGCGCGGATGCGGCGCGCCGCAAGCCGCATTACATGGACAAATCCTTTGCCCGATCGATGAGGACGGCATGGCGCTCTCTGTAGCTATGGTGGCCGAGCTTGCGTGTTTCATAGAAGTCATCTGCCCGAAACCCGGGAACATCGGACCTGGCAAATCGTTCGGGCAGATAAACGAGATGTCGCTTATCGTATCCGCGATGGGCCTTGCCGAGGCATTCCGCGATGCCGAGGCGCCGCTTGGGCGCATAGTGACGCGGGCCGCTCAGGCCGCGAAAAGTTTAGCCGGAAGACAGACGAGCCGAGGCGCGGTATTGTTATTGGCGCCGCTCGTGAAAGCCGCTCACGAGATGCGGAAAAATCAGGGACACTCCCCCGCCTCCCGCGCGTCGGATTTCCGCGCAAGGGCTGCGGACTTGCTTTCGTCGCTCAGGGACGATGACTCGTCTCAGATTCTCGCCGTCCTGCGCAACGAGCGGGACGGCGAAGGGCATCACGACGCGGACGCCGCCCCACGCGCACTGACGCTCCTGGGATCCATGAAACAGGATATGGCGGGCGACTCCGTGGCCAGGGAATATGCCACGGGATACGAGATAACGTTCGGCATAACTCTTCCGTGCCTTGAAACTCTCTGGAAAAAGGGGCACGCTTTGAAACGCTCCATCCAGCAGACCGCGCTCGTTCTTCTGAGCGAGGTCCCGGATACGGAGATCGCCAGAAATTTTGGCGAGGATATGTCCATAGCGGCTTCCGAGATGGCGGGCCGGGCCGTGATGTCAGGCGGCTATTTTTCGGCTGAAGGCAGGAGGACTATCAAGGCGCTGCGCGCGCGCCTGGAGGATCCTGAAAAACCCATGCCGCCGACAGCGACGGCGAATCTCACCTCAGCCGGCGTTTTCGTGTTCCTGGAGCGGACGTTAGGCGCCTCGCCCCTTTCGAGCCTTCTGGAAAGATGGGATTACATGGAAGAAACCTAAACGGCAATGTGATATCATTTATGTACATGACTACACAGTTTAATGATGCATGTGGCGCGAAAAGAACTGAAACAGCGGTATGAGCAAAGAAGAATAGGAGGTTGCTGATATGGATGGATACAGTTCAAAACAGGCATTGGTAGATGAAATCAGGCGCACGGCAAATTTGTTTATCGGTGAGTTTGA
>JAIROA010000082.1 GCA_031257775.1 Synergistaceae bacterium | reverse complement strand
CGCAGCGTCTGGCAGATGATCTCGGCAGTCCTGAGCGAGACCTTTAAAGCCTTCGGGTGCGGCGCGAATATGACGGAGTTCCCGCCGGATATCATGCAGATAGCGTTGTGAATGACGGTCGCGACGGGGTTCGTGCATGGGATAATGGAGGCGATCACACCGTATGGCGCGTGTTCCTCCAGCACGAGGCCCTTGTCCCCCGTTATCGCGCGCGGCTTGATGCTTTCTGGGCCAGGCGTTTTTTCGATCGTCACGGTCTTTTTGGTTATCTTGTCGCGGAGGTTGCCCATTCCGGTCTCCTCGACCGCCATTTTGGCGAGGGATTCGACATGCGGCCTCAAGTCAGCCCTTATCTCCTCGACGATCTGGCATCGCCTGTCGAGGCCGAAATCGCGGTGCCAGATCCCCTGAGCCCGCGTCGCGGCCTCCACATATTTATCCACGTCGCATCCGAGGTCACCGAAGCCTGATGGTTCTTTCGCGGCGTCTTGCATTTTTAAAAGAACCTGTTGCACTATCGCCTGGATATCCGCGCCTTGAGTCATCTCATTCACGTCCCCTTTGCTTAAATTTTATTTAATGAATTTTTTGAATTTATTTTCCTATAGAGCCGTCAAAGCTGTCAAAAAGGCTGACCACCGCGTCGGCGACCGCCAAATCCTCATCGACGCTCCCTCCGCTCACGCCTATCGCGCCCAATATCCTGTCCCCGTCGCGAAGAAGGCGCCCGCCCGCTATTATGGAGAAGAATTCCGGCTCGTTCTGGACGCCGTAAAAAGGAGCGCCGGGCTGGGCCAAAGGCGTGATGTCCTTCGTGTCGAGCTGAATGCGCACCGCCGAGCGCGCCTTGCTCTGCGCGTGGGCTATGCTGACCAAAAGCGCGCCCTCCATGCGGTGAAGGGCAATGAGTTCGCCAGAAGCGTCCACCACGGCGAAGACGAGCTTTTTCCCTATGCTTTCCGCCTTGAGACTCGCTTCCGTCAAGAGGGCGAGCGCCGTATCCAGATCGAGTTTTTTACGAAAGCCATCCGTGCCGCCTGACGATGCCCTATGCATCACCTCGCGGGTTATTTGTGCCACTTTGCTCTCGACGTCTGTCTTATGCGCGAATGCGAAGAGAAAGTCAGAAAGCCTGTTTATGTATTTGTATGCTTGCGGCTCGACGTCCCCGCCCTCCTCCATGATCCTGAGGGCGAAACGCTCGGCCCTTCTTACAGTGGCGCGGGCCATATGTATGGCGGCGCCGGCCTGCGACTCGCCGGGATTGACGAAGCTGTTGCCCATGGGGTAGTCTTCGAGTATCCTGTCGATTCTTTTTTCAAGTTCCTCCGGATCGGGCGCCGGTTGCGGTTTTTTCCCTCTCGCGATGTAGGCCATGAGCGTTATGAGGCTGCTCTGGAGGGCATCTATCTCATTCTTGACGCTATCCGGGGCCAAACTCCTCGCAAGGCCAAGCGCGGCGTTTGTCTCGTCCAGCGCCCCGTTTGTCTCGATGTGGAGGTCATTCTTGTCGACTAGCGTCCCGTCCCAGAGGCGGGTCTTTCCGGCATCACCGGTTTTCGTGTAAATTCTAGGCATCCTCGTTATCCTCCATCCGACGATTTATTGAGGAAAAACTGATTCATACGATGCTGAAGGCGCCCGACAGCACGCACCTTCTGGTCCTGCAAAAAGCAACCGGCGTCACGGGCCCCTGCCCGGTCACTGTCGCTATCGTAAAGGCTGTTGGACAGTCACCATTATAACCTATCGCCGAAAACACCGGCGCGTTTTTCGTAAAAATAGAAGTCCCCATTGCCCTCGCCATCCTGCTCATGTTACGGATGTTTGCGCTGTATATGGCCGAGGAGTGGCGCAAGGAATGCTCGGCCCTTATTGCCGCGGCAAGCCCGTCCTCGAAGTCTGCCACCCTCACGAGCGGAAGTATCGGCGCCATGATCTCCTCCTGGACGAATGGGTGCGTCTCTCCTGTTTCCACAAGGATGAGCTTCGTGTCTTTCGGGACGGATATGCCCGCCGCGGCCAGGATATGGCAGGGGCTCTTGCCTAAGAGCCGTTTGTCAGGAACGCGCCCTTTGAGCAGGACGTCCATGAGACGCCTCGCGTCCCTTGGATTTGGGAGCGTGACGGCGCCTTCTGCCATCATGAGCCCTACTAGCTCATTAGCCGCGCCGTGCGTGACGAAGAGGGCCTTTTCGCCGAGACAGGAGGAGTTGTTATCAAAAGAACACCCTGACACTATGTCACGGGCCGCTTTGCGGAGATCCGCCGTCCCGTCGACCATGACGGGAGGATTTCCAGGCCCTGCCGCGATGACGGGCTTTCCGGATCTGAGCGCGGAAGAGACGGCCGCGCTTCCCCCTGTTACGCAGATCTGCGCTATTGAACGATGATTTATGAGTTTTTCAAGGTTCGGGGCACCCGGATCCCGTATTGCCGAAACGAGCCCTTCAGGCGCGCCGCTCTTCGCGAGCGCCACGCTCAGGAGATCCGCGGCGCGAAGGGCTGTCTTTATCGCGTCCGGGTGCGGGGTTATCACGGCGGCGTTGGCGCCGGATATCATATTTAAGGCGTTGCAGAAAACAACCGGCGCCGCGTCTATAGACGGGACTAAAGACGCTATTACCCCGAACGGCGACAGCTCTTCAAGCGCGAGCCCGTGATCTCCCATGACGGCGTTTGCCTTAAAGGATTCAGGTCCGGGCGTTTTCTCTAAAGCGAGCCTGATTTTTGCTGCCTTGTCCCGCGCGCGCCCCATCCCAGTTTCCGCCACGGACAGCAGGGCAAGCTCGTTTACCGCGTCATCGCCCGCCAGCTCAGCTTTTGCCTCGTTTATGATCCTGATTCTATCTTTGTGCGAAAATTCCCATTGCCACGCCTGCTGTGCTTTGAGAGCTGCCGTGACTGCCGTGTCGACGTGCCCGTAAAGCCCGCCAAAGGCGCCTCCGTTTTCGAGCGTCAGAGCTACCTTGCGGGTTATCTCCAGTATAAGGCTCTCGTCGGCGTGCGATTCCACCTAAACGCTCCTCCCGGTTTTAGAGGATAAGAACTCTCTCGTCTATGTCCGTCTGATCGACAATTCCTACAATTGCGGCGTCTATGGGGTTGTCATACGATTCGGACGCCGCGTTTCTGGCCGAACTGCCAGAGGTATAGAGGACAAGCTCGCCCGTGCCGGCGCCTACGAGGTCAACCGACACCAAAAACTCGCTGCTGCCCTTTGATGGGATGAACTGCCCGCCTTCGCCTGGCTTGAGCTTCTGAACGAGCAATAATTTATGTCCGCGCAGCCTTTCGTCCTTGCGGGTAGCGACGATTGAGCCAACAACCCTTCCGAGATTCATGAAACCACTCCTTCATTTTTAAGGGCATCCAAAACCTGCCTCACGTCCGCCACGTTGCCGACGAACGCCATCGTCACGATATTCTGCGGGCAGTTTCCTACGACTTCCGCCACGAAGACAGGGCTGATTTTGGCGCCTATGTCGGCGGCGTAAAACAAGTCGGGAACAGATCCCTGCACCATCAGGACAGCGCCCCAGCTCATGACCTTGAGCGCGTCCGCCTCAGACGAGGCTTTACCGAACGTCATGCGCCGAGCGAGCATCCTCTTAACGGATTCTGACGGAGCTAATATCAGCTTATAATTGAGAGCCATTGAGTGCCCCCCTTATCCTTGACGCGGCGCCGCGCCCTTTTCCCGCCAGAGACGGGTGGCTATTCCAGCCGGAGTCACCATCAACGGATGTGGGCAGATATACACGGGGAAGCCTACCGTATCGGAAAGAATCTCCTCCGCGCCCGGAAGCGCCGCTCCTCCGCCGACAGTCAGTATAGGGACTTTCCCGTAATAGCCGCTCTCCTGTAGATGATTCTTCACTATGGTAGCCATCTTTTCAAGCGTAGGGCGCAGCATCGGCACGAGGTGCGGGTGACGCTCGATGTCGCGCTTCATCTGCTCCGCCCTGTCAAAGTCGATTCCCTGCGCGCCCGCAAGCACCAGCGTCATGTGAGTGCCTCCCGTCGGCTCGTCGGCGGAGTAAACGACCTTGCCGTCCTCCAGTATGGAAATGCCTGTCGTGCCGCCGCCTATGTCGACGATAGCCCCGTCGTGCATCAGAAGGGCGTCAGACGCGGCGGTTGGCTCCTCATAAAGGCCCTCGCAGCTGAAACCCAGGGCCTCCACCACATTCGCGCATACGCGGGCCGTGCGCTCCGATATTCCCGGAGGGTAAGCCGCCGCGCCTATGCCGATAAGCTCGCGCCCTGTTCTGCGCTGCAAACGCTCCAGGCATTTCTTCATGGCGCTTATGGCAGCCAGGTAATCGACCACGACCCCATCCCTGACGGACGCCCCGGACGACTCCATCTCAGCGCAAACAGGCTCGCCCAACTCGTTCAGTGCCACTAAGACCGTGTTAGTCGTCCCAAGGTCGAAGCCAAGGAACAGTTTTTTCCAATCTGAAAGAACCTCGCCCGTCTTTATGGATCTTTCGAGCGGCTCAAGCAATGTCCTAACCATGCCGAGGTCATAAGGGAAACCGGACTCGCTCTCTTTGTCCTCTTGGTTCTCTTTGTCCTCGTTTTCCGTTTTTTTCGCCCCGTCCGTTGTTTCCTCTATTGCCTCATCGGCCTGTAGTTTTAGAGCGTCCTCCATAGACCTTAATTATCCCCTTTGTCCTGCTTTTTGCTTATTTCGGTTTCCTTCCCCGTCTTCTCGGCGGGTTCTTCTTCGGTCTTGTGCCGTCTGGCTTTTTGTCCGCCGAGGGGGCAGGGCTGCCGCCTTCAGGCGCGTGTTCTTCCGGATGATCCTCTATGCTTTCTTCTTTTATGCTCTCTTCTTTGCCTGGATCCGGTATAATGGCCGGCTTCGGTATGTCGGTATCTACCGCCACTATTTCATGGGCAGGGCGGGCTGCCAATGGCGCGTCTTCTTTGATGGCGGGAAGGTTGGGCGAAATCGGCAAAGGCGCGGGCTCATTTTTGCCCAGCCACTCCGAAGCGCCCTGCGTGTCGGCATTCCATCCCAGCGTCCGCCCCAAGGCTTCCGCCGGACGCGGGATCACGTCTATGGACCAGACGCGCGCTACCTGCGATGAGACGGTCTTTGCCGCGTCGATCGCGGCCTTGACCGCCCCGACGTCTCCGATTATCTTTATCGTGATCATTCCCGCGCCTCTGGAATTTTCGCGTCCGATCAGCTCCACGTTTGCCGCTTTGAGAGCCGCGTCTGCCGCAGTCACAGCCGAAGCGAGTCCTAGGGATTCTATAAAGCCCATGGCTTTGCCTCTGCTCATTTCAGTCCTCCACCCTTCAATATTCCGTTAAGCAACACTTCGGTCAGCATTCGCGTCAATAATTCTTTTTCCGCCTCTTCGCCCGCAGGCTGTTTGTCCGTCTGCGCGTTTTTGGGCTCTTCCGCCTTTAGCGGCGTCATGAGGGCATTTTCGCTTCTGGGCGGTATCGGCTGGCTCTTTGTGATCCGCGCCGCCGCCTGCCCGAGCCAGCGGAGCCGTTTTTCATCCGCCGCGCCGGACGTCATCTCGATGTACGGCTTTTCGCTCACTGAAACGAGGGCGATGGCGGCCGTTCCGTCCGGGCCTATGCCTATGCCTGTTTCCAGGTGAGAAGAAAGACACGCTTCGCGCGCGAGATCGCTGGCGCTGCCCTGCCTCACGTCCCACGCGAGGGGGGTCCCCTCCTCCTCGCAGCCGTCCGCTACTTTCCGTGCCGCGTCCTCCGGGCAGGACGGGTCGGTAATGAGCCAGATTGCGGGTTTTTTTTCGGGCAGGGCGCTTGGGGTGCCTACCTGTCCGAACCAGACGGAAAAAACGCTCATGATCCGTTAGCGACGGACGAGAGAACAAGCCCCGTCGCGACGGCGTTCCTAGGGCCTTCGGTCGAGCGGATGTTCCCGCGCCCGGCCACTATGCCGTAACGCGCCAAGGCGTCCGTTATCATGTTCGCGATCTCGAAATCCTTGGCAGATCCGCCGACTAAGACGACATAGTCGACGAGCCTTATGTTGTTGCTCGGCGCCACCTGTTCGAGCGCCCTAATGGCGTTTTTGACGAAAACCTCCTGCTTTGCCTTGCGCCTTGTCGCCCGCACCCGCTCGACGTTGATGTGTGGCAGCATAAGCGGCTGAAGGATATCGCCGTCGTGCAGAAGCGAGACGCGCCCGTAAGCGCTTGGATCAAGCGGCTCGCTGAAAAAGCGCACCGTGCCGTCCTCCTGCCTGATGTGAAAAGCGCTCTCAACCCGGCAGAGCGGGTTGCGCTTTATGGCTTCCGCCAGCTCCGTGTCCTCGAATCCAAGCTCTGACGCTATTATCGTGTTCACCATGTTGCCCGCGCCCGCAAGATGCGTCAGCGCGACAGAGCCGTCTGTTTTCATGAACGACGCGTCGGAGCTTCCCGCGCCAAGGTCTAAAATGGCTATGGGGGGTTTTGTGCCGGGCGTCGTCAAGGCGCCCCTTATGGCCATGTCGGCCTCGACGCCTCCGACCTCGACCTTGACGCCCAGTTCCCGCGAGATGGCGGCGGCGAGTTTCTGCATGGGAAGCTCTTCCGTCTTGACCATGACGGCAAGCGCTACGCCCGATTCGAGCGAGAACTCGCCGGCGACTCCGCCCACTACCTTTTGAGGGACGAGCGTGTCGACCGCGAGCAGATCCCTGATATATACGTCGGCGATCGGTATCTCTGTCAGATCCGACATCGTGCGGCGGACCCTCTCCATCATCCCGCCGACGTTTGTGCCTGGCTGCCCGAATATGTTATCCACAGGGTAACAGGCCAGGATAGTTTTCTGTATATCGTCGGCGCCGTCCTCGACATTGACCGTGCGTTTGCCTTGCGGGCCGATTATGTAAAGCTCTCCCGCCGGAATGCGCCGCTCCTTGACTTCCCCTAACGGAGTCCGTATCACGACTGCCGAACGGTTGCCGACCAGCGCGCGGGCCACCGGGACTATGTGCTTTGTTTCCTCCGGGGACAGCCCGAAGAGCGTGGCGATGTCATACGGATTCGCCAGCAGCTCTATGACGCGGCCAGGAGGCGCCACCTCGACGCAGCAGTGCATTCCCAGGGGCACCCGGTCTATCGCGGAAACCTCGTCCACGATCGGTATGACGCAGGGCAGACGGTTCGCTATCAGAACGCCGTCGTCGGACTGGCAGATTGCGGCCGTGACCCTCACCCCGCGGGAGATCGCGTCCTTTATTTCGGAAGCGGCCAGCTCGTAGTCGTGTTTAGCTTCTATTATCGGTATGGCAGCTTCTTCGGGAGGGAGATCGCGAAGCTTTTCGAACGCCACGGTCAGCCCAAGCCCCACGCCGACGCCTCCCGGCGTGGAGGGATTATGCCCTATCATGGTCGACTCGGTGACGATCGTTTCGGTCACCGTCTCCATCGCCACGTCCCCTATGACGGGAGCGGCCTGATTGAGGCGGATGACATCCACCGCGCCGTACTCGTCGTGCCGGAATCCGGCTTTTTCAAGGGCCATGCCAAGCGACGAGCGCAGTCCCGCGATGTTCTGCAGAGTGCCCTTTATGCCTGTAGTGGCTTTGATGCCCGTGGACAAGAAAGTTACTTTTCGCCCATCGACTCTGGCTAAGGCTGTCTCTGTGGTCGCGTTGCCTATGTCGATGCCAGCAACAATCGCCATCAAATTCATCCTTTCGGAATAATGTAAGATGCTGCACTAAAGGGCCCCGGAGCTGACATATAAGCGCCGAGGCCCTGGCTTGCGCTAGTCGGCCGAGGGCAGATCGCCCTTCAGCAGCTTGCGGCGCTGGTAGACGTCCGCGGCTTCGCGGACGAAGCCGGCGCAGACGGACGCGCCGAATTTCTTCTCAAGCTCGTCAGCGATCGAGAGGAGTTCATCTTTCGTGGAGCGGTGCGGACGGAGGCTATTGTAAATTTCCAGTATCCTGGCATCCGGAACTTTCGTCAGCTCGCCCGCGCGCCCGAGATTCAGGGCTATCTGCGAGCGGCCGGCCGAAGTCGCTATCTCGCCCTGCATCTTGAGGACTTCAGGGCTTATGCGGAAATCTTCGAACGTGACTTTTCCGCTCTCCACGTTTTCGAGCGTCAACTCACCGAACGGGATGCCGCGAGGGCTTTTAAGCAAATCATTGCGTTTTATGCCGAGGGGATAGTCCGCGGACGTTATCCCGCTGCCGGACGCCGCCGGCGCGGAGGAACCGCCGCCGTTCACTCCCTTGAGAACCTGACGCACGACATCGGCAATAAGCTGTTCATTTACCTGTGCCATTTTATATCCCCCCCTACTCGAAGGTCACCGACAGCTCCTGAGGAGCTTTCGAACGATCGATGAAGCTTGCCTCCTTGTTGTGCAGGAGAGCGGCAAGTCCCTGATAGCGCGGGCGCGCCATCGGATCGTTTTTCGTCGGAACAGGCGTCGGGCTCTCGCCTTTCGCGTATTTGGCCGCGTTTTTACCGATAGCGCGGAAGGCCGGGAGATCAATGACAGGCGCCTGAGGGAACAGTTCGAGGTTTGACAGAGGGTTCAAGTCGCGCTGGTGAATTATCGTAGTTCCGCGCGAGAGAATTCCAATGCCTATGCCGGAGCCGGAGAGCCTTGCCCCGAGATGCGACATGAAAGCGACGTCAGCGGTGTGGTAGACGCGGATGACGCGAACATGAAGACCCTCTTCCTCAACGCCGGCAAAAACCTGTCTCAAGACATCGGCAAGAGGAATGTCGGTGATTGTTTTTTTAAATGTAGTCGCGAACGCCGGAGATATCGCGAGAACGACTTCCTTAGGATCAGTGCCGCGAACGGCTTTGCCGGTCTCGCTCAATTTTACCCCCGCGACATCTTCCGGTGCCGCTGTTGCCACAGAAGAACCAGAAGATCCGCCGCTCATCTCCGCTAAGACTTCAGCTACGATTTTTTCGAGCAGTTCAGGATTTATCTGCATATCTGTTTCCCCCCTTCTTCCTAGACATCCTCGGCGCGAACCGCCCACGGAATCGCCTTGATCTCGTCCCAGCGCGCATCGGACATCTTGTAGCCTGTGCCCGGTCCCGCGTATGTGTTAGGATCGTTCACAGCGCTGTAGACCGTGCCGTCGCCGTCGATCCAGGCGGACGTCTGGAGATAGTCTCCGGCGACGCGCTGGCGCATCATGAGTATTATCGACTCCGCGATATCACGGAAACCGCGCTTCGCGAGGGCCTTGGCGACGTCTATGCCGGTGACGCCCTCTTTCATCAGGCGCTCAGTGGCTTTCAGATCCTCCGGAATGTTGCGGTCGCCCATCTCCTTGGTGCCGTGGGCATACGTGGCCTGCTCGATCTCTTCGTCCGTGATCGGCGGGAAGCCGAGTTCGGCGAAGACAGCCTGGAGCGCCCTGCCGGCCTTGTTGCGGATCGCGATGACGTCTTCCTCGCTGGCGGGGCGGAGCCCTCCGTCGACCTTAAAGTCACGCTGGATGGCGAGGAAATCGTCCATGTCGTCGATATCCCAGTTGGAGCCCGCGAACATGTTGTCGTAGTTGGGCTCAGCGGCATAGCCGGAGAAGATGAGGTCCGTGCCTGGGAACAGTTGGGGGATAGTGCGTGCTGTGCGTCGCTGATCGGAGTGGGAGAACGTCTGGTCGTTGCCGGAAGCGACCTCGAGGTCGAGGCACATCGTGACCAGGTTCTCGCAGGCTATGGCGCGAAGTCCTGACGGCACGGCGCCGGGAACGCCGATGCAGGAGATGGAGCCGTTCTGCAGCCCCTGGACTCCGGCACCTTTCGTAACCATTATGCACAGCACTTCAAGGTAGAGCATGGATTTGCCTTCGGCGGCGCCCATCTGGACCTCGGAGCCGGTGCCGGACGTGAAGCGCATCTTGAGTCCGCGGCTCGCGTAGGCGGAAGCCAGGAAGGACTTCGACCACGGCGTGTCGTCGCCGTCGACGAACACGCTCTCCGTGCCGTACACGGAAACGGTTTCAGCGTAGCTCGTGAGGCCCCTCATGCCGATCTCCAGCTCGAAGGCCTCTTCGAGCGCGTCCTGCGAGAGGGTGCCGCGGCGTCCGGTCTGTCCGCCGACCAAAAGGGCCAGGGCGTTAAACGGAGCGTAGCGGGCGACGCCGACCGTCGTTTCTATTTCGATGAAACCGCGAAGCGCCGCTTCGGCGGAATCCGCGGCCAGAAGGACGGGGTGGTCCTTGACGTTCGTGATATGGCACTGGTTGCCGGGTGTCTGACGGCAGCGCATCTTCTGCATCGCCATCATGGTCTCGACTATGTTGAGGCTGTCCATGACCCGCGCTATCTTGGCCGGAGTAAGGGCAGTCATGACGCGGATGCATTCGCCGCGGGAAACGTTGACGTCTACGAGCATCCTGGCTATCTCCAGCTCGCTCTTCGCCATGGCCTCCGGGGCGTTCTTGACGTTGATCGCGTAGTCCGCGACGAACTGCTCGATCATGGAGAAGTCCTCGCGGCGCTTGCCGTCCATCTCGACTACCTTGCTGCCCTCTATCCTGATGGAAGGCTTCGGATCGTTGGGGCTGCCCATCGCGATAAGGCCGACGTCGACCCACTCGCCGATGAATCCATCCTTATGGACAGGGCGCTGTTCCAGTACCTCAAATCTTTTACTGCGCTTGCTTACTGCCATAAAAGCCACCTCCTTAACTCTGCGTATTCCCGGGAATTTTTAAATATAAGGAACGGTCATTGACTTGGCTTTGCCTCCCAGAGAATGGAGCAGCTTCACGCCCACGTCGCGGGCGGAGATGATCGACTGGCGGACGGCACCGGAATCGCCGCTGACCATGACGAACGCCTCGTTGGTGAAGCAGGTGCCCTTCGCGGGCGAGCAGTACTGGTACGCCTCGACTTCCGCCGCTTTGAGCGCCGTATCGCTTATGACGACGCCGATGCCGGCGGGCGCGCCAAGGATGAGTCCGAACGCGCGGCCTACTGGAGCACCGAGGGCCTTATTGAGGCAGTAGCTGGCGCGGGCGGTGTACTGAAGTTCGAGGTAACCGACCTCGTTGCCCCAGACGTCGCCGAAGAACTTCGGCAGTTCCTTGAGGGAGACTTCGATAGCGCGCTTCGCGTCGGATACGTCCTCCGCGCCGAAGATTATGAGCGCGCCGTGTCCGCATCCGCCCTCGGTGTCGCGGCACATCTCGGCGGAGACGATCTCGGTGTTCGTCGCTTTTACCGCCTCGTCCGCTGCCATGAGCTGCGGGCCGGCGCCGATGCGGTCTGAGAGTATCCCGATGGAGCGGTATTTCTTGTCGATGCCCATCAGCTCGTGAAGTCTGCCTTCCACGTTCGCGATTACGAGTCCGATCGTGTGCCCCATAGCCGTGCCGATGTACTCGGTGCAAGCTGCCGGGACGCAGCAAGCTTCTTCGACAGGCTTCGACTCGCCGGGAGCTTCGCTGGCAAATCGCTTCATTACTTCATCCATAACTTTCTTTACTGTTTCCTGTTCCATCTATCGCACCTCCTCAGATTGGAAAGAGTTTTAACTCATTTTTGGGAGAATTTTTTCCGTGTCGACATGCGGACGCGGGATGACATGCACGGAAATAATCTCGCCGACTTTTTTGGCCGCGGCGGCACCCGCGTCAGTAGCTGCCTTTACGGCACCCACATCTCCGCGCACCATCACGGTAACGTATGCCGACCCGATCTTCTCGTAGCCGATCAAGTGGACGTTCGCCGCTTTCACCATTGCGTCGGCTGCCTCGATTGCCCCCACCAGTCCCCTGGTCTCGATCATGCCAAGCGCTTCACCGTTCATCTAATGCACCTCCTAGAATGCTCTCAATTTTGGCTTTCAACTCCGGTATTCCATCGCCCGTCACTGATGAACAGCGCATCACCTCCCTGGCGCCAGCTACCTCGAGAGCCCTTTTTGCCTTTTTGATCATGGGCTCTGTCGATATGTCAATCTTCGTTACTACGCCTAAAACTCTGCCTTTGATCGCCGTGTTGAACTTTGGCGGATAGCGAGGCGTCTGCGTAGGATCCGCGAGAAAAAGAACCAGCTTTGCCTTGTTAGCGTTTTGCAGCAATGACCTGTATAGATAAAGATGATTTAACAGCTCCCCAGGCGTATCAATGAAAAAGTCGCCGTGAACGACCATCTGGGTTTTGTTGACTTCGGTTATGTAGCCTAACGCCTTCAGCAGCGTCGATTTCCCTGCCCGAGTGGGGCCCGCCACCATCAGCCTGTCCAATCGCGTCAGCTCCTGGTTATGGAAGCCGCGGCAAATCCTAGAATATTCGACAGGGCGTGCATCGCGTTGATAAGCGCGGACTCTACCGCGGAAACCTCTCCGCTGAAAACCAGCCCGCCTGTGAATCTATCGACAAACTCTACTTTAACATTCGCTGACTTAGAAGCCGCGTCCGCCGCTATGATCGAACCTTCCCCTGGAGTTATAGTCATTATACCGACAGCGCCCTTATTGTCCACCCCGATTCTTTCGCAAATGTCCCTATTGGGATTCGCGATGATGTGTGCGATAGTGACCTGTTTACCCGGAACGAACTCCTGAATTATCCTGGTTTTTTCCCCAGCGTCATAAGCCATAACTCTTCTCCTAAAAAGGCAGCGTTATTTTGCAATATTATGAAAGAGATCTGCTGGCTATTATATCAGATCCTGTGCCGCATACGTCCTCAATTAGAATCTGGCCGATTGAAATCGGCGCGATTGCCTGAACCTTCGCAACTTCCCTCGCCACATCGCGCATCTTCGAAAGCGGCAGGGGGATCCTGCTCCTCACGGGGCAGACGGGAAGATGAGCGCCGCTCACCCGCACGGTCGAGGTAAATGTGCGCACCGGGTTAGCTATTTCGTTTTTAGCGTACTTGATGCCAAGAGGACAGCCATTGTCCTCTACGGACAGCACATCTTTTCCCTGGACGGTGACCTTCAGAAGGCAGCCGACCGGACATGAAACGCAAATGAATTTCTTTGTCTCCTCGTTCAAGGTCATGTCACAGAACCTCCGTAGTCCTGTTTAAAAGGCCTCTATGCCTATTCTTACGCATTTTTCCGTCTCAGGCAGCGCCCTGAATTTCTCCGCGCTGATTTTGACTTCGTTCATCTCTCCGGGCCTTGCGTAGCGGAGCGTCTGAGAAAATATCCCGGGCTCCGCGAAGAGCCTGCACCGGCCCTCGATAGGCTCGGCGACGCGGACGAAAACCGTCGTGTCGCGCCCGCCGCACAGCTTCTGCGGGGAGACTACCCTGATGTTGGGCGTCGTTTCTATCGGCAGCTCGCGAGGCTTGCTGAGTTTTCCCATCGCGTAAAGCGCGGCGCTGCTTCCCGCACGCTCTCCCGCCTCGCTCACGAAGTCCACGAGGTCGTATACCACAACGACGTTGCCGGACGCGAAAATGCAGTCGGCGCTTGTCTGAAGAAAATCGTTCACGACCGGGCCGTTCGTCAGCGGGGATATCTCGACTCCTGCCATGCGGGACAGCTCGTTCTCCGGTATGAGGCCGACGGCCAGAAGCAGCGTGTCGCAGCCGACAAAGCGGAGCGTCCCGTCTACCGGGCGCCTGTCCTTGCCGATTTTGACCACTGATATCCCTTCGAGCCTGTCCTTGCCGTGCAGCTCGCAGACGCTGTGTTCCAGATAATACGGTATCCCGAAGTCGTCGAGGCACTGGGCGACATTTCGCCTGAGGCCCGAAACCCAGGGCATTATCTCGAAGACTGCCACGACCTCCGCGCCCTCAAGCATCATGCGTCGGGCCATAATGAGGCCAATGTCTCCTGTCCCCATGATGACCGCTTTTTTGCCCGGCATGCAGCCCTCCATGTTCACGAATCTCTGAGCCGTTCCGGCGGTGTACACGCCAGCCGGCCTACTGCCGGCTATGCCCAAAGCGCCGGCCGGGCGTTCCCTGCACCCCATGGCAAGAACGACGGATTTAGCGTGTACTTTCTCAATGCCCGTCTTAGGGCTCATGATCCAGAACGACGCCGTTTTCCGCCCGTCAGTCTCGGCCGGGGGATCCATCTGAAATACCATCGTGTTCAGCGCGAACTCGACTCCGGCTTCATACGCCTGTTTCAGATATCTATCCATATATTCCGGTCCCGTCAGCTCAAGACCGAACATGTGAAGGCCGAAACCGGGATGAATGCACTGCTGCAGTATCCCGCCCGCCTCCCAGTCGCGCTCGAATACGACGACCTTCAGAGCGCCTTCCTTGCGCGCGGCTATGGCGGCGGCAATGCCGGCCGGGCCTCCGCCGATTACGGCCACATCGACTTCTCGGATGCCGGCGTAATCGCTCATTGCGCGGACTCCGGCAAAAGCGGCTGTTTCGTTTTGCCTGTAAGCATGTATGAATCTCCTCCGTGGCGTGTTATTTCAAGCGGAGAGATCCCAAGCTCTCTTGAAAGGATCTCGACGACCCTTGGAGAGCAGAATCCGCCCTGACAGCGGCCTGTCCCGGGACGCACCCAAAGCTTTACGGCCGCTACAGTGCGGGCGCCCCTGCGGATCGCTTCCACCACCTGAGCTTCCGTGACGCTCTCGCAGCGGCAGACTATCTGTCCCCACTTCGGGTCGGATTTGGCAAGGCGCGCTCTCTCCTCGTTCGGAAGATCGATGAAGCGCGGTATATGCTTTCTCTCCGGCACGAATGCCGGGTCGTTTTCGAATTTAACGACATCTCCCAGGTTCTCCCTCATAAGCTCCGCCACGTATTCGGCAATGGCTGGAGCGCTCGTGAAGCCCGGGGATTTTATGCCCGCGACGTTGATGAATCCCCGAGGGCGGTCGAGCGCCTTTATGTAAAAATCGCCCGTGTTGATGTTTGCCCTCACGCCCGAGAATGTCGTTATCGCCATATTTCTCGGTATGCCCGGCACGAGGCGCCTTGCGCCGTCGAATGTCTCGTCGAGGCCCGGCACTGTCGTGTTTCTATTATCCCGGCCGGCCTGCTGGACGGACGTAGGCCCGATCAAAAGATTGTCGTCGGCTGTGTGCGTCACCGTTATACCCTTGCCAAGCGCCGAAGGGCATGAAAAAAGGAAGGAAGTCACCATGCCCCCCACTGTCCTGTCGAATATGAAATATTCTCCCCTCGTCGGGTGAATGATGAAGCTGTCGTCCCCGGCCATCCTTGAAATTACGTCCGTGTAAACGCCGGAAGCGTTTATCACGACAGGGGCGCGGAAATTTCCCCTGTTTGTCGAGACGCCGCGAACGCTCGAACGCGTCTCGTCGAACAAAAGCCCGTCTGCTGAGGTCTCCATGAAAAGCGCCGCGCCGTTCTGCCTGGCGTTGTCGATAAATGCCAGCGTGGCCTCGAAATTGTTCACTATGGCACCTGATTCGCACCACAGCGCAGCCGTTATGTCCGGCGCCGTGTGGGGCTCCTTCTCGCGAAGCTTCTGTCCTGAGACGATCTCCATGCCCACGGCACCGTTCGCCTTGCCCTGTTCGAAAAGTTTCTTTAAGTGGCGCTCTTCCGACTCGCCCTTCGCGCATACGAACGATCCGAACTTCCTGAGTTTGAAGTCCAGTTCCTCATGAAGCCTGTGGTACATCCTGTTGCCTTTCGGACAGAACTTTGCCTTGGCGCTGCCTGGCTCGTCGTCGAAACCGCCGTGGATCATTGAGCTGTTTGCGCGGCTGGCGCCGAAAGGAATATCGGACGCCTTCTCCAAAACGGCGATTTTCATCGTATAGCGCGACAGCTCCCTAGCTATCGTGGCGCCTACTATCCCGCATCCGATAATCAGTACGTCGTAATTGCCGTTTTCCTTGACGAAACCCTGCAAAGGGTATCCTCCTCCCGCAGCCTTATGCCCCGCCCAAACCCGCGCCTGGAAATTTTCACGCGCGGCTTCGGGCGGGCAGGCATTCCAGTCAGTAATGAGTCAGATCAGTCGTCGATCCATCCCTTCGACTTCTCAATGGCCTTATTCCAGCCCTTGTATCCGGCTTCCTTCTTCTCGTCGGACCACGTCGGGGAGAACGAGACATCCTTTGCCCAGTTCTCGCGGAGGTCGTCGATGTTCTTCCAGAAGCCTACGGCAAGGCCGGCAGCATAAGCAGCGCCCAAGGCTGTCGTCTCGTTCACGACGGGGCGCACGACCTTTGCGCCCAAGATGTTGGACTGAAGCTGCATGAGAAGGTTGTTCTTAACCGCGCCGCCGTCAACTTTAAGTTCGGCAAGCGGCACGCCGGAGTCCTTGTTCATAGCCTCGACGACATCGCGCGTCTGGTAGCAGATGCTCTCGAGCGTGGCGCGGATGATGTGTTCCTTGCGGACGTAGCGCGTCAGTCCGGCTATGACGCCGCGAGCGCTCATATCCCAATATGGGGCGTACAGGCCGGAGAACGCGGGGACGAAGTAGACTCCGCCGTTGTCGTCGACCTTATTCGCCAGATACTCGCTGTCCGGGGATTCGTCCACTATCTTCAGGTTGTCGCGGAGCCACTGGACAGCGGCGCCCGTGATGGCTATGGATCCCTCAAGGGCGTAAACGCACTTGCCCTCTTCGAGGCTGTACCCTGCCGTCGTCAAAAGCCCGTTCTTCGATGAGACCGGGGTTTCGCCGATGTTCATCAGCATGAAGCAGCCCGTCCCGTAAGTGTTCTTTGTGTCGCCCTTGTTGAAGCAAGCCTGCCCGAAAAGGGCCGCCTGCTGGTCGCCCAGGTCGCCCGCGACGGGGATGGGAGCGCCGAACGGCCCGCCGGGGATCGTGTTGCCGTAGACGGCGCTCGATGGCTTGATCGCCGGGAGCATAGCGATGGGCACGTCGAGGAATTTAGCCATTTCCTCGTCCCATTTGAGCGTCTTTATGTTCATGAGGAGCGTGCGGGAGGCATTGGAGACATCCGTCACATGCACTCCGCCGTTTGGCCCGCCCGTCAGGTTCCAGATGAGCCATGTGTCGATGTTGCCGAAGAGAAGCTCGCCTTTAGCGGCCTTTTCCCTGGATCCAGGCACGTTGTCCAGTATCCACTTTATCTTCGTGCCCGAGAAGTAGGGGTTGATGAGAAGGCCCGTATGCTCCTTGACCTTGCCCTGCCCAGTCTCGTCCTGTCCCCATCCGGGAGTCTTCTGCCATTCCTTGCAGAAATCCTCAGTGCGTGTGCACTGCCACACTATCGCGTTGTATATCGGCTTGCCTGTGGCTTTTTCCCAAACGACCGTCGTCTCGCGCTGGTTCGTGATGCCGATTGACGCGATTTCGTCTGTGGAGACTCCGCTCTTTTTAAGCGCGTTTCTCACCACATCCTGAACCCTTGCCCATATTTCCATCGCGTCGTGCTCGACCCAGCCGGGCTTCGGGAATATCTGCGCGTGTTCCATCTGATCTGACGCGACGGGGAGCCCTTTTTTATCGAAAAGCATACAGCGTGAGCTTGTCGTTCCCTGGTCAATCGCGACTACGTATTTTTTCTCGGCCATTCTAAAACCCCTCCTAATGTTGGTTTGCACCAATTTGCGGTCAAAGGGCTGTCAATGATCGCCTTTTTTCAGATTTTTCGCGTCCCTCGCCGTAGCGGCCACCGTCTCCAGATCCGAGCCTGTGCTGGCCTCGACCGCCGCCATCATGGCCCCTTCGAGGACGGGCGCGTCGGCAATGATGATTTTCGCGGCCTCTTCGCCGGATAACATCCCGATCGCGCCTCTTGACGAGAGTATGGAGCTGCCGAGATCCGGCAGGATGAGAATCCCGTCGCACCTTGGCAGCATTTCGGTAAGCGCGGCGTAGATTTTAGCGACCGATACGCCGAGGCCGCCGTCGTCATTGCCGCCTACGCCTGATACCGATACGCTGCCTTTAGACGGCGCCATCCCCTCGGCTATCTGCGCTATGCCCCGCGCCGCGTCCTCGCTGTGCGATACTATGAGGATTCCAATCATGTCACGTCATTCCTTAACGCAAGCATCCCGGAAAGCCGAGATGAGATAAAAGATGGACGTGGCGCCGGGATCCTGATGCCCGATGGAGCGCTCGCCCAGATAACTGCTGCGTCCGCGTTTCGCGAGCATCGGGATAGTGTCCGTCATGCCCTTCTCCGCCGCGTCCACGGCGGCTTGCCACGCCGCGGCATCCCCTTCCGGCGCCGCGAGCCTGAGAGCGCCGATGGCGGGCTGCAGGGCGTCGACCATGGTCTTGTCTCCAGCCTGCGACTTGCCGAGCGTCGTTATGCCGCCCAGCCCTTCCTGAAGCGCGTCTGCCACGGACTCCAGCGGGGCTTCGCTCTTCCCGGCGAGCTTCTGTCCCAGTTTCATGAAGAAAGTGCCGTATAGCGGCCCAGCGGAGCCGCCTACGGCACTCATTATGGTCATTGCGATATCCTTGAAAAGCCCCCCGAAATCACTGTACTCTTTGCCGCAGGTTTTTTCCATGGCCTTCTTCATCCCGCGGTTCATGTTTATTCCGTGATCCGCGTCGCCTATGGCGGAATCGAGATCCGTCAGGTAGTCCTTTTTCTCCTCTACCGCCTCGCTGAAATTCTGAAGGGTGCGCAGTGCCATTTCGAGGGTGAATGCCATATTTCCTGTTACCTCCCCCAACGCAATCCGGGAGTCTTGACCGGATAGTCCCAGAGAGCCTTGGTATGGCTGTCAAGCTTGAGGAGCGTTATGGAGCAGCCCTGCATGTCTAGGCTCGTGATGTAGTTTCCAACGAGGTTGCGCGCAACCGTGATCCCCTTCTTGTCCAGGAACTTCTTGAGATCGTTGTAGACTACGAACAGCTCGATGAGCGGGGTGCCGCCCATGCCGTTGACGAACGCCAGAACCTCGTCGCCCTCTTTGAACGGTAGGTCGCTCGTGATCGCGGAGGCCATATACTCGACTATCTCAGCGGATGTCTTGAGCTTTACCCTCTCGCGCCCAGGTTCGCCGTGGATGCCTATCCCCAGCTCTATCTCGTCTTCCGGGAGATCGAAAGTAGGCTTGCCCGCCGCCGGGACGGTGCAGCTCGTTAGCGCCATTCCCATGGAGCGTACCTTGGCGTTCGTCTCCTCCGCCAATGCCTTGACCTCTTCCAGCGACGCTCCGGCCTGAGCGTAAGCACCTATGATCTTCTCGATCAGGACAGTCCCGCCGACGCCGCGCCGCCCCGCCGTGTAGAGCGAGTCCTTGACGGCAACGTCGTCGTTCACGACGACCTGCTCGACTTTGACTCCCTCGCCGGCAAGCATGTCAGCGGCCATCTGGAAGTTCATTATGTCGCCCGTGTAGTTTTTGACGAGAAAGAGAATTCCCTTGCCGCCATCCACAGCCTTGGCGGCTTCGTACATCTGATCGGGGCTGGGCGAGGTGAATACCTCTCCCGCGCAGGCCGCGTCAAGCATCCCATACCCGACGAAACCGCCGTGCATCGGCTCGTGCCCGCTTCCGCCGCCGGATATTACCGCTACTTTGGGATGCGGCGCCGATTTGCGTGCCACGACTCGGACTTCCGGAAGTATCTTTATCAGATCCGGAAAGGCCTCGCCCATGCCGGCAAGCGATTCTATTACGACGTCGTCTACTTTATTGATGAGTTTCTTCAAATTGCAACGCCTCCTTAACTAGTGCGGTGCTGCGTGTTTCGTCTACCAGCCAGCCAGTTTGTAAGCCGCAACCGCGATAAGGGCGCCTACGATCGGGCCGGCAGTCGCTACGGATAGGCCGAACTGCCAGTCGTTCGTTCCCTTGCCGGGGATCGGCAGGATTGCGTGCGCGATGCGCGGGCCCATGTCGCGGGCCGGATTCATGCCGTACCCCGTCGCGCCGCCCATGCCGGCACCCAGAGCGTACAGAAGTCCGCCGATCATAAAGGGCAGAAGATACAGATTGACCTCGCTGGAGCCCATAGCCCTGACGATGCACTGGATGCCCATAATGAGGAAGAAAGTGGCTATTACCTCAGTGATGAAGTTGGGGAGAAGATCGCGCTTTGCGGGGCCCGTCGCGAAGACCGCGAGCTTGAGGCCTGGATCCTCAGTGATGTCCCAGTGGTTGAGGTACAGGAAGTAAACGACTACGCCCCCCACGGTGCCGCCGGCTACTTCCGCAATGATGGTCGGGATGACCTGAGATGCCGTGTAGTGACCGCCGATTAGGAACTTGAAAATCGTCACCGCGGGATTCAGGTCGGCTTCGCCGGCGCCGAAAGCCCACGCGGCGTAGATGCCCATCATGAGGCCAAAAGACCAGCCCCAGTTTACGTGAACCCAGCCAGCGCCGTTTCCCTTGGTATCTTTCAAAACGAGGTTAGCTACCACAGAGTCTCCGAACGCGCAGAGAGTCATAGTACCAAGAAATTCGCCTAAAAGATTGCTCATTTTTTTAACCCCTCCGTTGTGTAATTGTGAGAAATCAAGTATTACGTGACGCAACATGGACCGATCTTCCCTTACCCCCCCTTTCTCATTTTTAAGACCGGCCGGAATCCCCTGTACATAACCTCAAGAAAACCTGGATGAAGCCGCAACCGCTGTATCCACCTATGCCGCCTTAGCGCCCTAGCGGCAAATCAGCCCTTCCTTAAGCCGGATAATGTAAACATGCAAACCCTACAGCGGTGAGCGCAAAGATATACTTTGCCGCCCGGTTCTAGCGACACAGCATTATAAAGCAAGACAAACGCGGCAAAATGACGCTCCCTTCCTTTAAAATTAAAGCAAAACTACCCTCAATATACGTATAATGCCATATTGTGTTGTTTTTTTATTAAAACGAGCCCAGACAAGCTGAAGGCGAACAAATGACCTACATAAATCCCGTATTGACTATAGCGCTTTTTGCGTAATTTGCAATAGGCAATGCGGGAAAAGAACGAAAAAAAATTCAAGTTTCACATCCGTTCTTCACCAAAAAACGCGGCATAATTTGTTTAAAGAATTGCTGTGCAATTAGATTTTATGTGTTTTCGTCTAATCCCGCCGCTGGTTTATGAAGCGTTTTGAATCCCGCTCGTTTCGCTGGCGCGTAAGCGGGTCATGCCGGATAATCTAACGGCGCCCTATTATGAGGAGGCGGCTTTGTAAATCTTAAAGCCTATTAAATTCAGTTATGTTATATAAAATTTTTAAAAAGTCATCACAATTCGACAGAAATCATGCTATAAATACTTGCCTTTTCCAATGTTTTCTGATAACGTAAGCTATATAAACAAACGCTTTGTTTTTTAATTCTTCACCGAAGTAGTTGCGGGAAATATGTATGCGCCATCTGTGCAAATTACTGGATACGAGAGGAGATATCAACGCTGGGAGGAAGATCCAGTTGAGGCTAATATTGCGGAACGCTTTATAAATAGTTTATACTGGTAGCGTTAGGTTTAATATTTATTTTCCATAGCATGAATGCGCGGTCAGGAAACTAAGATAACTTTTTAGGAGGAGACGGAGATGCAGGGAGACAAACTATTAGACGATATAGGCAGACAGATCCTGAAGGCCCTTCAGGAGAACGCGAGGATTTCTTTCAGCGAGCTTGGAAGGCGCGTAGGTCTTTCCTCGCCGGCTGTGGCCGAGAGGGTGCATCGCATGGAAGAGTCTGGCTATATTAAGGAGTACAGAGCAATAGTTGATCAGGAAAAGCTAGGTTTCCCGATCACCGCCTTTATCAGGGTAGCGGCGAACGCCGGCAAGCTGAAAGAAGCCGATGAGATGGCGCGCACGATCCCGGAAGTGGTCGAGGGGCATCACCTCACCGGCGCGGACGGATTCATACTGAAAGTCGTGGTGGCTTCGGTAGGGCACCTTGAGGAAATCATCAACCAGATCGGCAATTACGGCCAGACCACGACGTCGATAGTCCTGTCGTCGCCGGTCTCATCAAGAGTGCTTATGCCTTTTTACCCAATATAGCGTTAAAAGTGTTAAAATGGGGTCTGCAGAAATTCCCCAACAAGCGGCGGAGTTCCCGCCGCTTGATTTTTGTTATTTTGTCAGCATTTTACCGGAGGTATGTCCATGGATCACGATAACAGGCAACAGAACTTGTTCGACAGGATTTTGCCGCTTCCCATCGAGGACGAGATAAAGCACAGCTATCTGGATTACGCCATGAGCGTAATAGTCGGCCGCGCGATACCGGACGCGCGCGACGGGCTCAAGCCCGTTCAGAGGCGAGTCCTTTTCTCCATGCTTGAACTGGGGCTCCGGCACAGCCAGCCGTACAAAAAATCGGCCCGCATCGTGGGAGAGGCGATGGGTAAATATCACCCGCACGGCGACCAGGCTATTTACGGCACAATGGTCAGGATGGCCCAGGACTTCAGCATGAGATATCCCCTTGTGGAGGGCATGGGCAACTTCGGCTCCATCGACGACGACCCGCCGGCCGCGATGCGTTACACGGAGGCCAGGCTGCACCCGATCGGCGAGGAGATGCTGCTGAATATAGATGAAGAGACTGTCGACTGGGGGCCCAACTTCGACGAATCGCTCATGGAGCCCGTCCTGCTGCCCTCGCTTGTGCCCAACCTTCTCGTGAACGGAAGTTCCGGCATTGCCGTGGGGATGGCCTCAAACATGCCTCCGCACAACCTGGGGGAAGTCATTGACGGGGTAAAGGCGGTTCTTCTGAACCCGGACATAGAGCTGGGGGATCTCATGAGCCTCATACCGGGGCCGGACTTCCCGACGGGAGGCGTCATCCTGGGCAGGGACGGGATAGCGGACGCCTACGCTACGGGGCGGGGCAAGATCATACTCCGCGGACGGGCTCAGATCGAGGATATAAAACGCGGCAAGAGCGCGATAATCATCACCGAAATTCCCTACATGGTCAGCAAGTCAAACATCATAGAGACGATAGCCAAAGGCGCTCAGAACGGCCAGATAGACGGCATCACCGACATGCGCGACGAATCGTCCGAGAGGGGCGGGATGCGCATCGTGATAGAGCTGCATAAGGACGCGGATCCCAATCTCGTTTTAAGGCAGCTTTATATCCGCACTCAGCTCCAAAGCACTTTCGGCGTGATAAATCTGGCTTTAGTGAACGGACGGCCCGTCGAGATGGGCTTAAAACGCATCATAAATGTCTTCATAGAACACAGAAGGACGGTCGTGCGCCGGCGCACCGAATTCCGTCTCAGGAAAGCGGAGGAACGCGCCCATATCGTTGAGGGCTTGATCCGGGCTCTTGACATGATCGACCGGGTGATCGGGATCATAAGGTCGTCTAACGACGCACAGTCCGCAAGGGCCGAACTGGTCGAGGCGCTGTCGTTTTCGGAGATTCAGGCTCAGGCGATACTGGAGATGCGCCTTCAGCGCCTCACGGGCCTGGAGCGCCATAAGCTGGATGACGAGCTGGCCGGGCTTTTGGCGGATATAGAGCGCTACCGCACTATCCTGGGCAATCCGGCTGTTCTGGACGCTGTAATCGTAGACGAGCTGGAAAACATAAAAAAGTCGTACAAGGACGAGCGCCGCACGGACATCCAGGATTCCATGGAGGACGTCGGCGCGGAGGATCTCATACAGGAGGCTGAGATCGTCGTCGTATTGAGCAGGGATGGCTATGTCCGGCGAATGCCCCTCCAGGACTACAGGCTTCAAGCCAGGGGAGGGAAGGGCGTCAAGGGCGCTACGCCTAAGCCTGAGGACGAAATCGCCCTCGTGAAGGTGACGACGACGCACAACACCCTCTGCCTCTTTACGACGAAAGGCCGCATCTTCGGCTTAAAGGGGCTCGTGATCCCGGAGCCGAAGACGGGCAAGGGCAAGCTTGTGGGCTCGCTTGTCGCCCTGGAGCAGGACGAGAAGGTCGTCGCCCTGCGCGACATGAATCACGGAGACGCGAAGTTTGTCTTCTTCGTCACGAAAAACGGCCTTGCGAAACGCCTGCCGATAGAGGAGCTGGAGGGCCTTACCAAGGCAGGGCGCCGCGTCCTGGGCGTCAACGAGGACGACTACATAGCGAGGGTCCGCATCACGAACGGGCACGACGAGCTTCTTCTGACGACGGCAAAGGGGCAGACGCTCAGAGTGGACGAAAACGAGTTCCGCCCGCAGGGACGGGCAGGGCACGGAGTGCGCGGCATAAAGCTCTCGTCAGACGATCACGTCGTCGGCTGCGATGTCATAATCCCCGGCCGTCAGCTTTTGATAGCCAGCGAGCACGGCATAGGCAAGAGAACGCCATATGACGAATTCACCCCGCACCACAGAGGGGGAGGCGGAGTCATGGCCATAAACCGCAGCAAGCGCACCGGAAACCTTATAGGCGCCTGGGGCGTCGCGGAGGATGACGAGCTTGTCGCGATAAGCGGGCGCGGGCGGGTTGTCCGTCTCGGCGCGGCAGAGATATCGAGCCTGAGCCGCACAGCCACAGGCTACACGATGGTTAAGCTCGACGATGGAGATGTCCTGGCGGACATAAGCATAGTAAAGGCCGATCCAGAGGCCGCTAAGGAGTAGCGTGGTGCGCTTCGCGCGAGGCGGCTTGCCTGCCATAGGGACGATGTTTCTTCTTGCCGCGGGCGCGTTCTTTATGTCCTGGGCAGCCGGCGCGGTAATGTTGTTCCCTCTGGCTATAGCACTTTGGTTTTACAGGGATCCTGACAGGACGCCTCCTGATGACGAGAACGCGTGGGTGAGTCCGGCGGACGGCAAGGTCGTGGAGATAATCGAGGGTGCCGTTGACCCATACGCGGGCAAAACCACGAAAATCGGCATATTCATGAACGGCTTTGACGTCCATGTGAACCGCTTCCCCGCGGATGCCGCCGTCGAGGAACTGAGATACGTTTCGGGAAAAAGATGGTTCGTCATAGCGCCGAAGTCCTCGGATCTCAATGAGCGCCTTTACGTCTGCGCCAATACGGCTCAGGGCAGGACGACCGTGGTTCAAATAGCGGGCATTATGGCCCGCCGCATCGTCTGCTGGGCGGATAAAGGCCATACGCTTGCGCGTGGCGAACGATATGGTATGATAAAACTTGGTTCAAAAGTCGACGTGTATCTGCCCGAAAAAGTGCGCCCTACAGTAAGCCTGGGCGACAGAGTCCGCGCCGGAGAGTCGAAAATAGGAGTGATTGAGAAATGACAATACGCAAAAGACGCGTCAGACGAGTAAGGAACATTCCGTTCAATAAAATAGTGCCTAACATGATTACGAGCGGAAGCGTTCTGTGCGGCATGTTCTCGCTGATGCTGACCTATCGCGGGCATTTTCTGCCGTCCGCGTTCGTGCTTGTGATAGCGGTATTTTTTGACTATATGGACGGAAGGGTCGCGCGCAGCATAGGCGGAAGCAGCGCCTTTGGCGAGGAGCTGGACAGCCTGGCGGACGCCCTGTCTTTCGGAGCGGCCCCCGCGTTTTTGATGTACGCTAGGTACATCGACATAGGGGTTGGCACCTTGGCCACTCTGGGGACGGCGTTTTTTGCGCTCTGCGGAGTCCTGCGGCTTGCGCGGTTCAACGTGATGCACGTCGCCGGCAACTTCCAGGGCCTTCCGATCCCAGCGGCCGGGATGGTTCTCGCTTCCATCGTCATAGCGGACATTCCGTTGACGCCCTACGCCGCGGTAGCCGTGATGGTTCTTCTTGGCGGCCTCATGATCTCCACCGTCCCCTACGGCAATCTCAAGCTCCTCCGCAGAGGAAATGTCAATAAGCTGAAGGCCGCGATCCTCATGGGCATAGCGGTATCTTGCTGCGCCGCGCTCAAGGAAAAAGCCCTCCTGGCTCTTATATGCGTTTACATTGTGAGCGGGCCGCTGCGTTTCGACTGGGGCGCGTGGCTTTCAAGAAGCCAGCGCGAGGACGAGCGCCCGAGCATGGAGAAGTAAGGCTGCATAAGGGCACGCTTAAGGAAAGGCTGATTTATCGTCAGGGGCCTAAAGGGTGAAGATTTAAACCCTTGCAACGCCTGGGTTCTTAAACGTTGAAATGTCGTTCAGGCGAATTAATCAGCGCTTCCTTAATTCAGATTAGCGACAAAATAAAATTTTCATAATAAACGACATTCTAGAGAATTAGGTGCCAGATAGAGAAAAGGCGGCTATATGTCGTTTTTGTTTACTCTGTTGATTTCACATCGGCATGAGAGGAAGAGATGCGGGGATGTTCGGCTTAGGCTCAATGGAGAAAAGGATATCCGATAAAATCGAAGAGTCCGTAAAAAAAATCGAGGAGCATCTCTCGCGCCGTTTCGAGGAACTGGACGAGCGCGTTCAGCAATCGATACGTCAGGAACGCAAGAACCAGGCGGCATTGGGAAGCGTCTTTGAAAATCAGCAGGCGGAGCTATCGATTCTGCGCGCCATGCGGGACGAATCGATAGCTCTAAAGTCTTTGATGGCCTTTGCGGAGAATTTTGCCCTGTGGAGTCAGTCTCAGCCTGATTCGCCTGAAGTTCGGGTGTTATGGGCGAAGCTTTCGGCGCTTCTAGAGCAATTTGGGCTGAAGATCCTGGCGGAAGCCGGGGTCCCATTCGACCCGTCCTTTCATGAGGCATGCGCTGTGCGCTTCAGCCCTGATGTGCCGGAAGAGCACGTGCTTGAGGTGATCCGCCCTGGCTTCTTGTCGGACGGGGAGGTTTTGCGCTGCGCGTCAGTGGTGATAAACCGTCCGGCAGCCATGACAACCGGTGCCGAGGCGCCATGGGCTGAAAAATACGGTGAGGAGGATGCAGGGGAATGATTTGAAAAACCCGAAAGGCAGATGAAAGGCAGATGAAAGGCAGATGATCGAGTCAGCGTACGAACTTTTGAAGATCCCGCGCAATGCCGCTCCGGAGGAAGTGAGGGCGGCGTATGTTAAGATGGTCCGGCGATATCCCCCTGAAAGCTTTCCGGAGAGGTTCGCCGCTTTACGCAACGCCTACGAAAAGGCATGCCTGGGCGACGATTACCTGCAAAACCTTTTAAAATCGGGCACGTTCCGCATGTCTAAGGCCGAGTTCGCCGGATTTCTCTGGGGCGACAGAAGCGAGCTTGCGTCAGATGAATCCGGCATACGTGATCTGGCAGCGCGCGCTGGCGGAGGGGATTCCCGCAAGGCGGAAGATATCCTTGAATCTGTGGATATTTCTAACATCGAATGGAGAGGAAAGAATTGATCGAAAATGGCTGAACCGGGTATTTTCGGAATTGATCTCGGAACGACGAACTCCTGCATTTCCATTTTGTCGGACGGAAGGCCGCGGGTGATTCCAGTTGATGGGAACGGCGTCGTTCCGTCGGTGGTAAGCGTCAGCGGGGACGAAATCATGGTGGGGCGCAGGGCTAAAAACAGGGCCATTGCCTTTCCGGAGCAGTCGGTACGCTCGGTGAAACGGCGGATGGGGACGGACTGGAGCATCGTTATCGGCAAAAAAACATACAGCCCGGAGGACATCTCAGCCATGATCCTGCGCTATCTCCGCGACGAAGCCGAGCGCTTGGAGGGGCGCAAAGTTTCAAACGCGGTCATCACTGTCCCGGCCTATTTCAGCGACGCGCAGAGAAGGGCTACGATAGAGGCCGGGAAGAAGGCTGGGCTGTCGGTTGAGAGAATAATCAACGAACCGACGGCCGCGGCGCTCTTTTACGATCATATCAACATTTCGTCCGGCGACGTGGCTGGCTCGTGGAAACACGCTCTCGTATACGACCTAGGCGGCGGCACGTTCGACGTGTCAGTCCTGAGGATGAGCGAGATAATTGAGGTGCTTGCCAGCACCGGTGACACGAGGCTCGGCGGAGACGATTTCGACGGGTGCATATCGACACATCTTATCGATCTCATAGTCGCAAACGGCGGTACGGATTTATCGGAGTTTGCCCCCGCAATCGCGAGATTGTCGGCGATCGCCGAACAGGCGAAGATGGATCTGTCCGTCAAAGCGACAGTGATGATCGAAGAAGCGAATATTCCAACTCCGGACGGGCGCGGCTGCGCTATATCCACGGAGGTATCGAGGAACGATGTCGACGAGTGGACGTCGCATCTTTTGGAACGCACGGTCGATTTCGTGCGCAAGTCCCTTGATGAGGCGAAGCTGCACGCGAGGGACATAGACAAGGTGCTGCTCGTGGGCGGCATGACAAGAATGCCTGCCGTCACTCAGAGGATCGTCGAGCTATTCGGGGACGCGAGCATGCCCGCCGTCGACCCAGACCTCAGCGTGGCGTTTGGCGCCGCGATACAGGGAGGAATAATAAGCGGAGAGAACGTAGAGCAGATCCTGCTGGACGTTACTTCGCACACGCTAAGCCTCGAGGCGATCAATCCATACACAGGGGAGCTTGTGTGCGTGCCGATAATTCCGCGCAACAACCAGATTCCGGCTACTCGCGCCAGGCAATTCTGGACTGTTGAGAAAAACCAGAAATATGTGCAGCTTGACGTTTATCAGGGCGAATCCGACCTGCCGGAGGAGAATACGCTTATAGGGCGCTCAAAATTGGAATTAGCTAAAGCGGAGGCCGACTCGCCCGTTGAGGTCGAATATTCATATGACCTCAACGGGATAATACGCCTCACTGCCGAACACAAGGGCTTCAGCAAAAAGGTCGAGGTATATTTCGACAGCCGGAATCCCGAGGAGACGCGGAGTCAGTCGCTCGCTGAGGATCTGCCCGAAGACTTGGAAGAGCCGGAGTTGCCCGCGGCGCCCGTCAATTTTGTCACCCATAGGGCCAGAACCCTGCTCAACGGCATGTCCGATGGGCCTGGGAAAACATCTTTGGCTGACATCTTGGCACGCTACGAATCGGCGCTGGCGGAGGACTCGGATGACATCGACGGCATCGAGGACGAGCTGTTGTCGGCAATGGATGAGCTTTGAGGGCCCAGGCAAGTGTCTCGCAATAAAAAAAAGAAAAAAATCGCCGGGCAGAACCTGTCCTTGTCGGAACGGCTGGAGCGCCATTGGAAGAATGAAAAATGGGAGGCGTTTTTCTCGCTCTACATGAGGGACAGAGAGCAGTCCGACAGGGGACCGTGGGCGGACAGATTTCCGGATGCCCTCTATAACTGCCTTACCGCGGCGTTGTTTCTGCACAGGAATTACGATGGAGCGCGGCAAGTGGCGGAAATAATGCTGTCAGAGCGCAGCCTTGGCCCGGATGGGGATACGCTCAGGACATGCGCGAAGACGGCTCTTGCCCTCATAAACATAAAGGAGGGCGGAATAGCCCGCCTGCCCGAAGAAGAAGGGCTCGGCATAGCGCTTCCCGCTCCGTACGGGGAACTGAGGCGTAAACTCGAAGAAGGGTTTGCACCGGTGCGCCGGGGCAGAAGAAAGCAGGCTGCGTCCAACCCACTCGTGGAAAAACTCGCGAAGCAGTTCGACGCCCTTCCGTCAGCAAAGAACAGCGGCCCGTACAATAGCTTTTTAAAGACCGCGGAGGCCCTGCTAGCGGAAACAGAAAAGACGGAATCAGCCTGGATATTCAAAGCTGTCCGCGACATAGCGTCAATAATGCGGGACGTAGCGCGCGGCGTGCCCGAAATCAGGGATCCATCCGGCATAACTTCATACATCAGCTCCTCAGGCTATCCGCTGCGCACGGGCTGCCCCGCGTTGCTTGCGCTGTGGGAATACATGTGCAAACTAGGAGGGCTCAAATTCGGCGGCAGCTGGGAAAACGCGGCAAGAGCGGCCAGAATGAGCCTGGTCTTTAACGAGGAATTCAGTCCGGCCTACGAAAAGCTGATGGCCACGGGCTCTCCCGGAGAAAACCTCCCGGTCGCGGCAGAGCGGCATTACTACGGATGGACGGAACAGGAGAGATTCATCCTCATATTTCTCGCCGTATCGGGACAGACTAGGGACAACGATTTTTTGACGAATATCCCGACGAAGACGCTTATCAGGTGGTTCAAGACTCTTGGCGACATAGGGGGCAGGCGGCGCTCGGAAGGGGCGTGGCCAATGACTGTCAGGCTGGCGTTCGAGAGCCTTATCCTTTCCGACGAAGCCAGCCGCGCGGAGTTGTTTGCGAGAGAGAGCCTTCCGTTCGAATCCATGACCGTGCCAACGATCATAACGATGCTTCTTTACTGTCCGCGCATCTTCGGGCTGATGAAGGACAGGTTAAAATCACGCCTTCCGATGAGCCTGGATGATAGGGACGAAACTGTTTTAGAAGAATATCTCCCCGATATGCTTTTCCCTGTGCCGGCTCTTGCGGCGATCTCCGGGCTGTTGGATAAGAATGGGCGCCATAGCTTCTTCAAGTCCGTATTTATAGCCCAAATCCGTTGTGATCTCGACAGAGTGCTTGCGTCAGAGAGTCATGTCCCTACGCTATGGTCCGCAATGTCACGATCCCATATTGAGCTGTTCGCGGAAAAACTGCGGGAGGATTCGAAGGCCTGGGCCTTTTTCCAGCTCTGTCTGGGGCAAAAGCAGATGACTTTATCCAGCGATCCGTCTAAGATAGCCGCGTTTTTTGCCCCGCGCCCGAGCGAGGATCCCTTTCTGACCTCTTTGCTTTCGCTGTTTTTAATGACTTGGCCCGGGGTGCCGGCGGAATTCCTTTTACGGCTCTTCGAGGACTCTCTCGACGGTCACGAGCAAGTAAAACAATGGAAAATGATTCCGAAAGTCATCTCCAGGATTCATAGCCCTGAGGATAGAAAAAATATCGCGCGAGGGGTATCGCAAATTCTAAAAAGAAGGTATCGGAACAGGAGGGTTCTCGGCCTTGATGCTGCCATCAGCGATCTCCGATCGCTGGAAAAAGGCGGCAAACTGCCGGAAAGGCATGATCGTCGGCCGGGTGCCTTTGATGGCATTGATTTTGATGGCCTTGATCTCGACAAGGAAGATATTATGGAAATAATAAAGCGCATAATCAAACGATGATGGGAACAGATACCCTCGTTAGCGGGTTTTATCCGCAGACGCGATCTCTTCGGCGTCGCTGGGGTCGAGCGAGTATATTTTGCTGTTTATGACAAGCGAGGCCCACTCGTTTTTTATGATCCTCTGCTCGTCGGCGGATATGGCGAGCATGTTGTCCGGCAAGCCCCGCCCGCCGTTTTTTACCCACCCCTGATAGAGGGTGAAGACGCGATTGTCCCGGATCATGAACAGATCCTGTCCTATCCCGAACAAGACCTCCTTTTCCCCGTCGCCGTTTAGATCCGCAAGGTAGAAGAAGCAGTTTTGCGCTTCGGCCCCGTATCTGCGCCAGTTGTCATTCGTGAGGTTTTCTTCCGAGAAAACCCGCGCCAGCCGCTCTTTGCCGTCTTCGTCCATCGTGCCGCCAAATACGGGGGCGCTTCTCGCGGCAGCTATGGAGTTCTCGATCGCTGTGTCGCGCTGCGACGCGGCAACGGCAGGATCCTTCCATGCATCGTGCGTGTCTTTTTCTTTTTTGGCAGACTCCAGCTCGGTTCTGATTGCCGCCTGAATTTGCCGGATCTCCTCGTCCGTCGCTTTAGGGCCTAATATTTTTTCGAGCGCGGCTTTGCCGCCCTCTCCGGCGAAGTTCTCCATTGCGTTTGTTCCGTAGCTGCCTAAATTACGCGCCACGTATCGCCAGTCGAAATCGGTGACGTCTTTGCCGTTTCCGGGCAGGTCTCCAAGCATATCTAAGCGTTCGTTCAGCACTACCCTCCTTGCGTCGCATAGAGGGGACGACAGGAGCACGAGTACGGCGGCGATTGCCGGAAGCGCTATCCTATTTACCTTGCCATAGCAGCTTGGCCACGCTTTCCATTTTTTGATCAGGGAAAACGCCCACGCGGCACTGTAAAGGCCGAAAAGAATGGAGAGCGTCATGCCGGCCGCCCGATCGACCGTCCAGCCGTACTGGCGTACTCGAAGCCCGAAAGTATAGATTAGAATCGGGCATAAGAGAGGCAGCAGGGTGATCGATATCTTTACGAGGGTGTTGACGGGTTTGAAGAACGGCTGCCGCCCGCTTTCGCCATCCTCAGCGCCTCCCTGCCACGCGGCGTAAGCGCAGAAACCAGCGGCGATATACAAGCCTAAGATTATCCCGCTGTTAAAACCGCTTCTCCACAATCTTTCGATTCCCAGCGGAAGCGCGGCCATGAAGAGCAGAATGAAGACGGACACGAACGGAAGGATGCATGAGAATACCGCGAGCACGTATCGTTCCAGGACATTGAGCAGCTTGTCGGCGGCGGCCGTCCAATAGAACACGCAGCCGAACGCCGCCGCGGCGTATATTATAAAATATTTCGAGATCCAGCGGATAATGAGGCGGAATTCACCGCCAAGCATTGTTATGAGCGCGGCGCCCATGACGCCGACGGATACGAACGCGGTCAGGAAGAATTGCGTTATGGCCGAAGCGAAGAAAATCCTGGAATAATGCCGGAAAGAGACGGGCCAGGCCGGCAGCGCGCCGTCGCCGTCTATCCAGGAGACGAAATTGGGCGCAAGCAGCAGCGCGCCCGCGTAAGCCATCGAGGCCAGTGTCATGCTGTCCGACGAAAAATAGTAGACGTAGGGGTTTTTAAAAAAAACCTGAGCGCTGTCGAGCGCGAAAAGGAGCGCCGCCCACAGAATCAGCCCGGGCAGCAGACGCTTTGACATGCCGCGCGCAAGGTAAAAGGGAAGAGGCAGCAGGAATATGGTCGTGTGCCACTGCCACTCGCGCGAGGCGCTGTACATGAAAAAAATGAGAAGTCCCTGTACGAGCCCGGCGCAGAGCGTTACAGCCATCCGTAAAGCGCGCGGTTCCCGCAGGAAATTTTTCATCGTCATTTGTTTTTGTCCCCGCGGCCTGTGATCAGGCGGCATCTCGCTATCGAACGCGCAATCTCCGGGTCGAGATCGGAATAAGCTGACAGAATTTCGCCCGCAAGATTTTCGACGGCTTCGCCGTCGACGCGAAACGAGGCTCTCCCGCGCGGCGCGCGCGGCGGCGCGGGGCTTTGAAGCCTCGCGGCTCGTCCCGTTTCCGTCCTGATGTCGCTCAGCCTCAGCCACGCGTTTTTCCTTATCTCGTTTATGATCTGATTTTTCCTGAAGTTCATGTCCTGAAGGGCCGAGTGCCCATCGACTGAAACCACCAGCACGCCGTCTTCAAACGCTTTCGGAAAGCTCCGCGCGGCAAGCGCGCTGCCCACTATTCTGGGCCACTCGCGCTCTATCGCCGTGAGAGCGGCGCAGAGCCGCAGTATGGGGGAGTCGATGCCTAAAGCGCTGTATATCGGGCGCTTCTCTCCGCGCTTTCTCACCGAGGCGGGCCCGCCCCGCCTCGGGCTGACTCGCCCTGCCTTCTTGCCCGCTCTATTGCCACCTGAACGAGCTGAACGTCGACGTTGTTGACTCCTGGGACTCTTGTGGCCTGTCCGAGCGTCCTTGGGCGGACGCGGGAGAGCTTTTCCGACGCTTCCGCCGATAAACCCGGAACCTCCCTGTACTCCAGCTCATCGGGAATCCTGAGCCTTTCCATGGATGAGAGCCTTCTGACCCTTCTGTCCTCCCTAAGCGCGTATCCGGAATATTTTGCCTCTATCTCTATCTTTGTGCCAAGATCCGGCGCGAGTTCCGAATCAATCAGCCTCGTTAATGCGCCCCACGATATCTCGGGCCTGAGCAGAAGATCCATGGCCGTTATCGGTTCTGAAAGCGGAGACGAGCCCAATTCGCGCAGAATGGAGTTCGTCCTGTCGCATACAGGTATCTTGAACGCGGCCAGGCGCTCGCGCTCAAGCGACACGGCCTGCCTTCTTGCCTCGAATGCCGCCCATTTCGCGTCGTCCAGCAGGCCTATATCCCTGCCGGTGCGGCAGAGCCTGTCGTCGGCGTTGTCGTGCCTCATGAGCAGCCTATGCTCGCATCTGCTCGGAAGCATCCTGTATGGCTCGTCCGTCCCGCGCGTCGTGAGATCGTCTATAAGCACGCCTATATAGGCTTCGCCCCTGCCCAGGACGATCGGTTCCCGCCCTTTGAGCGAAAGCGCGGCGTTTATGCCAGCCATCATGCCCTGCGCGGCGGCCTCCTCATACCCGGAGGTTCCGCATATCTGGCCAGCGCAGAAGAGCCCCTTTACCTGCCTCGTCTCAAGCCACGGCTCGAGCTGCGTCGGGTCGACGTAGTCGTACTCTATCCCGTATCCCGGGCGAATCATGAGAGCCCGCTCGCATCCGGGCAGAGTGCGTATCATTTCGAGCTGAACGTCCGGCGGGCTTGTCGTCGAGAAGTTCTGCATGTAAATCTCCCTGCTGTGCCTGCCGACCGGTTCGAGGAAGATCGGGTGCGACTCCTTGTCAGGGAACTTAAGTATTTTATCGTCTATGGAAGGGCAGTACCTTGGTCCCGCTGTGCCGAGTTTTTTCGTTGCAAGCGGGCTGCGCCCCAGCGCCGCCTTTAAAATGTCGTGCGTCTTTTTGGAAGTCCTCGTCTGAGCGCAGAAATAACCTTCGTGAACCTTCTTTCTGCCCCAGTGCGAGAAAGCATCAGGCGCCGGATCGCTGGGCTGGAGCGGCAGGGCGTCCCAATTGACGCTGTGCCTGCATATTCTGGGCGTTGTATCCGTGCGGAAGCGCTTAAGCTCAAGGCCGGCACGGCGGAGCGAGCCGGATATCTCAGGCGATGGGACCTGCCCGAGCGGCCCGGACGGAAAGCTCGTAAGGCCCATGTGAACGACCCCGCTCATATACGTGCCGGATGCAAGTATCACTCTGGGCGCGGAAAACTTTTCGCCGGCGCGCGTCACGACCCCGATAACGCTTCCAGCGTCCGTGATTATCTCAGAAACCATAGCCTGATAGACGAAGAGATTGGGAACCTTCGCTAAAACCAGCATATAGTGCGACGCGTAGTCCTTGAGGTCGCATTGAGCGCGCAGCGTCCGCACGGCGTATCCCTTGGACGTGTTCAGCCATCTCAGATGAAGGGTAGCGAAATCCGCCGCGATTGCTTGCTCGCCTCCGAGCGCGTCTAGCTCGCGGACAAGATTGCCCTTTGCGGGCCCGCCTATGGCCGGGTTGCACGGCATAAGCGCCATGTTATCGATATTGTGATTAAGGAGAAGCGTACGGCAACCCATGCGGGAGGCGGCAAGGGAAGCCTCGCAGCCGGAATGTCCGCCGCCGACAACAATTACGTCATAGCCGCTATCTTGATTCATGAGAGGTATTATACTACATGTATCGAGGTGTTGGATGAATGATGGAAGACATCCTAGCGCTCTTTGATATAATATCGTTGTGCAAAAATTGTAGTGGCTTCGCCGGGTGCGGCCCATAAAAACTCAAAGCTTTTTAGTGGGACTTATTTTCGAATGGAGGGGAATATATTGCTTGATTTGAATTCCATGAACCAGATGCAGCTCGACGCGATCCGCGAGATAGGCAATATCGGCGCGGGGCACGCCGCGACCGCTCTTTCTGAGATGCTTGGCTGCATGGTCGAGATCGACATACCGAAAGCCGAGCTGATTTCCATATATAACCTCAACAGCTACTACGACGAGCCAGACGCTACCTACGCCGCGGTGTTTGCCACTTCCGACAACGACAAGCCCTTTAACTTCATGCTTCTAATAAAGGAAGCGGATGTCAGCAAGATAGTCGGAATGCTCGTGGCAAAACAGTTCGGGATGCAAATGGACGCCTCCTCGATGCCGGGCGAGATGATGGAGAGCGCTCTGGGCGAGATAGGAAATATACTGCTCGGCTCCTTTTTGACATCCGTAAACGGCCTCTTGGGCCTATCGAGCGGCATCAGCACGCCAAGCATAACGCACGACACGCTTGCTTCCATCCTGAGCTTCGTTTCCGCTATGTTCGGGCAGTACGGAGACCTGGCGCTTGTCACGAAGTCGCAGCTAAACGTCAGGCCAGAGGGGCAGGAACATGCCGAAGCCATCGACGCGAACATCCTTCTGGCAAGCGAGCCGGACGCGCTCGAAATGCTTTTGAAGACACTGGGTATAGTTTAATACCGATTTGCAAACCCCTATGATCCCGGCATTCTCCCTCCCCCACTGAGGACGTCGAAGCCGCGGATGTCAGCGCAGCTTGTCTATGTCTTCCCTGGACAGGCCGGTTGCCTCAATTATCAGGTTTATGTCGATGCCTTTTTTCAGAAGATTGCGGGCGACTTTAGTCAGCCCTTCCTCTAATCCTTTTTCTAATCCTTCCTCTAACCCTTTTTCTAACCCTTTTTGCAGCCCTTCCTCTAATCCTTTTTCTAACCCTTCCTCTAACCCTTTTGCTAACCCTTTTTGCAGCCCTTTTTCTAATCCTTCTTCTAACCCTTTTTGCAGTCCTTCTTGCAATGCATGTTGTGCCGCGGCAGCCGCCATTTTCTCCGCTTTCTCCCGCTCCTGTTCCAGAAGAACCTCATGCGTATGCTCGTCGCTGTATGCGTCCATCAGCAGACGCTGATGCGCGAAGTACATCTCCTTTTCCGCACTGTCCGCCCAGAAAACCGCCTCCATCTCCCTTGCCGCCGCTAGAGCCGTGCTTTCCTCCGATGCCTTGTTCATGCGCTCACCCTCCTCGTTAGAGAAATACAAAAGCCATCTTTCGAGCCCTGTTTTAGGGCAATCCTTGCCTAAATGCCTCCGGAATTTAGGCAGCTCCAGATATATGATCTGCATGTCCTCGCACAGGCGGTTGCCGCTTTTGTCGTTGCGGATGCCGTAAGAATTGCGGTACGCCTCCTCTTCCTCAAGGAGGTCGAACGCGAGCAGGCATATCGTTATCGTCGGCTTTAAGAGCGCGTAGACCATGCCCGACTCTAGCTTTTTCACGTGCCGCATCGCCCAGTAGAAAGGGGAGCGTTTGCGGAAGTCGTGCCGGTTTACGATCTGGATCTCAATATCGACGGTGCGCCCGTCAGCGAGCCTTGCCGATACGTCGAGGACCGAGAGTTTCATGCTGGCCGCGTCCTGAACCAGCTCGCCGGAGAGAACCTCCAGGTCGGCGATTTTGTCAGCCTCATCCAGGAGAAGCGCGCCGTTGATGAAATCCAGCAGGATCGGCTTGCTTTTCGGGCCCGCAAGCAGGTATTTGGCGAACCTGTCGTTAAGCCTGTTGATCCTGTCAAGCCCTACGTCTATGATTTTTATTGTCTCGTCGTCATGAAACGATGTCATTCCCACACTCCCGATTTTTTTACCAGCTTTAACAGCATGAGCCAATTATACACTGGAAAGC
>JAIROA010000026.1 GCA_031257775.1 Synergistaceae bacterium | reverse complement strand
CATCAATCCACCTCCCCCAGAGGGAAGACCTTGCGTTCACTCACCGGCTCCCTGCTTTAGCCGGAAGTCCGTCGATCTGATTTTAGCACATAAGAGGTGATCCTATGTGAGATACAAGTATGCCATGTCCGGGCCGAAAGCGCCCAGGAGGTTAGAGGAGTGGGTGGAGGATTACGAGGAGAGGGACGACAGCAAGTTCGTGCTGAGTCCGGGGGAGAAAATTTACTGGCACCGGGATCACGGCTTCTTCACGATCCTCCACGATGAGGCCAGCGGCACGCTGCTTGTCCCTAAGATGTGCGGCGACGGAAAATACTGGAGGCCGCAACAGTGCAGAATATCAAAATCACTGGATCGGATTAAACCCCTATAGATTGCACATTGGTATGACAAGCGAGCCAACTGTCGCTGGAAAGCTCGTAACTCGCAGGCTACGACTTAGAATCAAGAAGCGCTGACGTTCATATTATCTCCTCCCATATTTTATTCGCCACCCTGAATCCGGCGGGGGTGAGCCGGACGGCTGTGCCGTCGTTTATGACCAGGGATTTTGGGAAGCGGGCTAATTTTTCCTCTATTTCGTCCTTTAAGGTTTTGCCGTGGCGTTCTTTGAACGAGCGCCATACGATGCCGTTTTTCGTGCGGAGCGCCAGAACGGCGGCTTGCCTCGCGTTTGGCGCGCGGGCTAAATTTTCCTCATAGACGGACGCGCTTTTGCCCGATGCCATCATGCGCGCGTACTCCGCAAGATCCGGCGCGTTCTTCGAGCGCGACGCGCCTATATGACTCCACGCCGATGGGCCAAGGCCCAGGTATTCGCCGTCCGCCCAGTAGTTCAGGTTGTGCCGCGACTCTTCCCCTGGTTTTGAAAAGCTCGCGACCTCGTACTGCCCGTACCCTTTGCGCGGCAGAAACCACTGCGCGAATCTGTAATGCCCGTAGCCGTCCGTCAGCGCGCCGGATAGGGGTAAATCCGCAAACAGGGTGCCCGGCTCGATCGTAAGCTGGTAGGCTGATATATGATCCGGCGATAGCTCCGCGGCGCGGCGCAGGTTTTCTCCCCAGCCCCGGAGCGTCTGTCCCGGCAGGCCGAACATGAGGTCGAAGCTCGTCTTAAAGCCCGCGTCGGCGCACAATAGGGCTGCTTCCTCCGCCTGCCTTGTGTCATGAACCCGGCCCAGGAACGCGAGTTCCGCGTCGTTAAAGCTCTGGACTCCGATGCTGACCCGGTTCACGAAGCCGCGCCACAGCCCGACATGCCTAGGCGACAGGGTGCTGGGGTTTGCCTCCGCCGTCACCTCGGCATCCGGGGCTAGACGGAAAGCGCCCTTGATGATCGAGATGAGCCCGAGCCACGCCGATGGCGAGAGCGCGGTAGGCGTCCCGCCGCCAATGTAGAGCGTCGATATGGCGTTCCCTCGGGCCAGGGGCGAGCGCGCGGCTATTTCAGCTTCGAGCGCCTTGAGGTACGTTTCCTCGTCGGCTGTTTTTTTTACAGCGCTCGAAAAGGCGCAGTAGGGGCACTTCGATTCGCAGAAAGGGACGTGGATATAGACGCTTTTCAAGTTTTTACGTCGTCTGCCTCGTCTGCGCGGAAAATTCGGCCCTTATCCGCCGCAGGAGATACGAGAGGAACGTCATGGCTACGAGGCTGCCGAGGAAAAACGAGAGCGACTGGAACCACCAGATGCGGTCGAGAGGGAACATGCGTGAGAATATCCACGCCGCCGAAACCCGGAAGACGATGGAGCGCAGCAGTTGAGTGATGGTCCCGAAGAACGAGTAGCCCGTGCCGACGAAAAATCCGGTCGACAGGATGAGAAAGATGTTGCAGGGATAACCGGGAACGGAACAGCGTATCGATCTTGAGGCCGTTGCGGCAATTTCGGCCTCGGGCCTGAAAATCGCCAGAAAGAATTGAGGGAACGCGTATATCAGAATCCCCATGCTGCCGACCAAGGCGATGGCCAGGAATAACGCTGACTTGAACCCATCCTTCATGCGCTTCAGATCGCGCCTGCCGTAGTTGAACGCTATGTAGGGCGTAAGCGCGACGTTTATTCCGTTGATGAAGTTAAAGGCCAGTTCCTCGACCCTGATTCCGAGCATCCAGGAGGCGACCGCCCTGTGGCCGAACGCGGACAGTATTTTGTTCACGCTGCCCATCCCGAGCGCCGCGCTGGCTGTGGAGAGGGCCACCGGCACGCCGATCCATAGTATTGGCTTCCAGTAGTTCATGAGCCTTCGCTCCGGAAGCGTGACGGGCCTTATTTTAATAGGGCTGCTTTTCAGCTGGCGTATCAGATATATGGACGACGCGATCCGGGAAATCCAGGTCGCGATGGCCGCGCCGGAGATGCCCCAGCCGAAGCTGAATATAAATATGGGGTCAAGCGCGATGTTTATGGCATTGGCGAGCGATATGGCCTTAAACGGCGTCAGCGTGTCGCCCTGAGCCCGGAAGACGGTGTTTGCCATATACGTATAGCCCAAAAACGGCAGCATTATGGGAACCCACATGTTGTATCTCCAGCATAGGCCAAGCAGCACGTCGTTGCCGCCAGCGCCGATGTTTGAGAAAAGCGCGTTCGAGACGGACGGGATCACGAGCGGGAGCGACAAAAGACAGACCATGTATAAGAGCGACAGCCCTCCCCGCGCGATGTGCCTGGCGGAACGCATGTCGTCCCTGCCGAGGCTGCGCCCCATGAGCGAGATGGCGCCGCTCGCCACGCACTCCAGCGTCGCGAAGACGCACATGTTGACCGGGCCGGTGAACGACATCGCGGCCATCGGCAGCTCGCCGAGCCACGAGACGAATATAGTGTCAACGAGATGAAGGAGGGTGTTGAAGACGAAAAGGCCCATCGACGGTATGGCGAGCTTTAAAATAGCGATCATAGGATCGTCTTTGCCTAAGTCGGCCTTGCCGCTGAATATCCCGCGGATGTCCCCTCTTTTTAACGCGGCGCTTAAACCCATTTTTCCATATTCCTCCAAAGGGGCATAGCTATGCGGAGCTACTTCCCCTCGTCCCCCGAAACGTCCATGAACGCCATAAATGCCTCCTGAGGGATCGAGACGCGGCCAACCTGCTTCATGCGCTTCTTGCCCTCTTTCTGTTTTTCTAGGAGCTTGCGCTTCCTCGTTATGTCGCCGCCGTAGCATTTAGCCAGAACGTCTTTCCGCAGGGCTTTCACGTTCGTCCTCACGATGACCTTCTTGCCGATGGCGGCCTGTATCGGCACCTCGAAGAGCTGGCGCGGGATCAGCTCCTTCAGTTTCGTGGCGACGGAGTGCCCCCTGCCGTAGGCTGCGTCCCTGTGGCAGATGAAGCTGAACGCGTCCACCGGCGCCTCCTGTATGAGGATGTCGACCTTGACGAGATCGGAAGGCCTGTAGCCCGTATGCTCGTAGTCAAGAGACGCGTAACCCCTTGTTGCGGATTTCAGCCTGTCATGGAAGTCCATTATGAACTCCGCGAGCGGCAGGTCGTAAACGAGCCGGACCCTGCCCTGCGCTATGTAGTCCATGCTGACGTAGGCGCCGCGCTTTTCCTGACTGAGCTGCATCGTGGGACCGACGTAGTCGTCCGGCAGGAAAATCGTTACCCTTATATAAGGCTCCAGCACCTCCTCCAGCTTTGCCGCGTCTGACGGGAAGTCCGACGGGCGGCGCGCCTCCGTCACGGTGCCGTCAGTCAGCTTTAGCTGATAGACGACGTTCGGCGTTGTGGCCACAAGCTCCACCCCGAACTCGCGGAACAGGCGCTCTTTCGCTATCTCCATGTGGAGCAGGCCCAAAAATCCGCAACGGAAGCCGAATCCGAGCGCGGCGGACGACTCCGGCTCGAACGTGATGGCCGAGTCGTTTATCTGGAGCTTTTCGAGCGCGTCGCGCAGCGAATTGATCTCCTCGCGCTCTATCGGGTAGTAGCCGCAGAAGACGACGGGCTTTACGCGCCTGTAGCCGGGAAGCGGCGACCGAGCCGGCCTGCGCGGATCCGTTATCGTATCGCCTACGCTCGCGTCCGCTAAGGACTTGATTCCGGCGACGATGTAGCCTACTTCCCCCGGGCCGAGGGCCGCGACCGGCGACATGGAGGGAGTGAAGACGCCGACCTCCTCGACTTCGTAGGTTTCGCCCGTTGCCATGAAGGATATGGCTTTTTTGGGGGCAATCTCCCCGTCCACGACGCGGACGTAGCTTATGACGCCCTTGTAATTGTCGTAGACGGAGTCGAATATAAGAGCCCTGAGCGGCGCGTCGGTGCTGCCGTCGGGCGGCCTGATATCCGACACTATGCGCTCCAGTATCTCGCCTATGCCCGTGCCGTCCTTGGCGCTGGCCAGGATGGCGCCGGACGCGTCCAGGCCAATCACTTCCTCGATCTCCCGCATGGCGCGCTCAGGGGACGCGGACGGCAGGTCTATCTTATTGAGGACCGGTATGAGGTCTAAGTTCTGCTCAGTCGCCAGGTAAGCGTTGGCGACGGTCTGGGCCTCCACGCCCTGGGCGGCGTCGACTATCAGGACGGCGCCTTCGCAGGCCGCGAGCGAGCGCGACACCTCGTAGTTGAAGTCGACGTGGCCAGGGGTGTCTATGAGATTCAGGATGTATTTTTGGCCGTCCGTGGCCTCGTAATTCATGCGAACGGGCACGAGCTTGATCGTGATGCCGCGCTCGCGCTCCAGCTCCAGCATGTCGAGAAGCTGCGACTTCATGTTGCGCCCCTCTACCGTGTGAGTGCTTTCTATAAGGCGGTCAGCGAGAGTCGACTTGCCGTGATCGACGTGCGCTATGATACTGAAATTCCTTATTTTCTTCAAGTTATCGTTTTTTGTTGCATGATCCAAATATTTCACCCCGTAAAATCCAGTCCGACAGCCAATTTCATATCAGACGTGATATAATTCGTTGTTGTGCCCTTACGCATACGGATGGCTTCCTTTACGCGCCGATCGTGGAGCTAAGCCGGAGCGAAAGAAAATCCATAATTTTCTTATTATCATGCCGTATTCCGCTCAAGTCAAGCGGGCCTCTCGGCCTGCCGGCAAGGGGCGGCAAGATTTGGAGGTAATAGCTGTGCAAAAGAAAAGACGCGGCGGATTCACGCTTGTTGAGATAATGGTGGTGGTCGTCATAATCGGCCTCTTAGCGACGGTCGTGGCCGTCAATGTGAGCGGGCAGAGCGAAGAGGCGAGGATCACTACGACAAGGGTTCAGATAACGAACCTTGAGAACGCGCTTGAGCTCTATCACCTGAACAACGGATTCTACCCGACGACGGAGCAGGGTTTGCGGGCGCTCATAGAAAAACCTACGGCGGTGCCTGTGCCAAACAATTTTCCTAAGGGCGGATACATCAAAAAAGAGCCCAAAGACGCGTGGAGGAGGGATTTCGTGTATCGCTGTCCCGGCGTGAAGGGCGAATATGACATAATGTCCTACGGCGCCGACGGGGCTGAAGGGGGTGAGGGCGCTAACGCTGATATCAGCAACTGGGATCCCCTATAAAAGACGAGGTGCGGTTCAGTGAACGATGCGGAAAAAGTGAAGATTCTGCTTGAGGTAGTTCGGGATGAAATTTTGCCTTTGACCGAGTCGGAATCGGCAAGGGGTAATGCTTCTTCGGGGAGCGCGATTCTGCGCCCTGATACGCTCACCTCTGTTATGGTCGGGGCCGACAACCGCCTTCAAAACCCGCTTTTCCACGGCGACATCGACGCGATAAATAGGTTCTTCAAACTGCCGGTGCATCCGCCGGCGGAGGAGCTGATATTCCTGGCGACGCATGATCCCTGCCCGATGTGCGCTTCGGCTATTGCCTGGGCCGGGTTTAAGGAGCTGTGGGTTCTGTTTGACTCGGACAAAATCGAGCCAGCCGGCTCGATGCAGACATCGACTGCCATGTACAGGAATATGTTCGGCACGGAGGGGATACGTCAGGAGAACAGTTTTTTCGTAAGGCACAGCATCTGGAAAACCGTCGCGGCGAGCGCGGACAGGGATGAGCTTCAGGCTTTGTTCGACGAGATAGAGCGCAGATACGCGTCGTTATAATAGAGGAAGGCTTATCACGAACTCAGTGAAGCCGTCCCCGCTTTTCAGCGTTATTTGCCCGCCGTGGGATTCCACGGCGGTTTTTGTTATGGCAAGCCCGAGCCCGTATCCGCCCGTGTCGCCGTCCCTGGCTCGGTCAGGCTCTATCCTCTCGAACCTGCCGAACAGGCGCCCGGCCCCCTCGCTGGGGATGCCTATGCCATTGTCCCTGACCGCAATGACGCACGATCCGCCCTCCTCGCGCAGGCTCACTGATATCCTGCCGCCCTCTTTGTCCTGATAGCGGCGGTGCGTGTATTTCACGGCGTTGTCGAGCAGATTTGAGATCGAGCGGCGAAGCTCCTCCGGCCTGCCGGAATAGGCAAACGTTTCCGGGATATCCGTCTCCCAGGATAGATGCAGGGCTTTCGGGTTTTTTTGGGCCTCCGCCATGCCCTCCTGGACTGCTTCCGCCAAGTCGAAGTCCAAAGCGGCGGATTCAGGCACGCCTGATTCGAGCTTCGAGAGCAGGAGCAGATCGTTAACTAAGGAGGTCATCCTCTCGCGCTGACGCGATATCTCCTCTATGTACGGTGCCCTGGCTTCAGCGGTCGAGCCCGTCATGCCGCTTAAAAGCTCCGCAGCGACGGATATGGATGTCAATGGGGTTCTCAGCTCATGCCCAGCGTCGGCCACAAAGGATTTGCGCGCCTCTTCGAGCTGGCGGCGTTTCGTAACGTCGTCCAATGTGAGAAGTGTCTCCTTTTGCCCGGCGGGAAGGGCGCGCGCGTTATAGCTTCTCTGCGTCGATCCGTAGTGAAATTCGAAGTTCGTTTCCTTAAATTCCCCCGCCCTTGCCCTTGCGATAAGGTCAATGAGCTCCGGGGCGCGCAGCGCGCCGTCCGCGTCCGCGCCTTCCAGCCTCTCTGGCGCGTCGCGCAACAGCGGGGCTATCGCTTCGTTCGCGCAGTTGATCTTTCCGTCCTGTCCCACGAGCATCAGGCCGCAAGGCGCTGACTGAACGACTGTCATAAGCTGGTTGCGGTCATCCTCCAGCTCCCTCATCATCCTCTCCTGCGCCTGGGCGCTCTCCTTTATGGCCCTCGATAGCTCCTCTATCTCGATTGATCCTCCTGACGGGTAGAGCGCCGCGCCGCGTCCTGCCCTCGATGCCGCCGTGAGTTCCCGAATGGGCCCAGTGACGCGCCTTACGCCTATGATCCCGGCCGCTATCGCTATTAAGCCTGCCAGGGTATGCGCCGCCAGAATGTTCATCCGCGTTTTGTCGAGGATTTCGTAGTACCTTGGAAGGGGAAGCGAGCACCGGATTATCAGCGGATCGGTTCCCGTGCCGTTTTTAAAAGCCGCCGCGTAGTAAAGATACGGCGTGCCCGTCGTCTCGCTGTACCTACGGTCGATGCCCTGCCCGGATGAGAGCGCTTCCCTTACCTCTGGCCTGTCGCGGTGATTGTCGAGCGTCCCGATGTCGCCCCGCGGCACGCCGCTGTCTGCCAGCACGGCGCCGTCAGAAGCGATGAGCGTTATCCGCGCCTCCAGCAGATCCGACCAATGCATTAGGTCTTCCTGCGGCATGGGGGAGTCTTCGCCGTCCCAGCTGCTGCTATCCAGGACTTCCCTGATGGTTTCGGCGCCTCGCGCCAGGTCGCCCGTTATAAAGCCGTCGATTTCAGATCTCATGCCGCGGGCCGCGAACGTCCAGCTTAATGCCGCCGCAAGCAGGATTAGGAGGACAAGAAGCTCAATGAGCTTTCCCGCGAGCGTCTTAGGCACCTTCACGCTGGGTTCCCTCGCTTGTGTCAGCCAGCCTGTAGCCGCGCCCGTGCACTGTGTGCAGTAGCTTCGGGGCGTCAGGATCGTCCTCGATTTTGCGCCTTAGCCTGAACACGTGGACATCCAGCGTCCTCGTGTCGCCGGCCTGCATTCCCCATACGCGTCTTAAAAGCTCGCCTCTCGTCACGATATGCCCGGCCCTTACCGCAAGCGCCTCCAGGAGGCGGTATTCCGTCGCGGAAAGGTCGAGCAGGCGGCCGTCCTTGTACGCTTCCTCGCGGCGGGCATCTATGGTGAGCCCTCCCGCCTCGAAGGATTTGCCGTTTTCCGCCGGAACGCCGGAACGGTTTAAAACGCTCCTGACGCGGGCAGACAGTTCCGCTATGGAAAAAGGCTTCCTCACGTAGTCGGAAGCGCCAGCCTCAAAGCCCGCCAGGACATCCTCCTCAGCGTCGCGCGCCGTGAGCATGATGATGGGAATGGCGCGGCTCTCCCTCCCGGACTTTATCCTGCGCGCGACCTCGAAGCCGTCCAGCCTCGGCAGCATGACGTCCAGTATCACGAGATCCGGCGACAGTTCCGATACGGCGTTGAGGGCCGCATCCCCGTCAAACGCCAGCCCGCACTCGTACCCCTGCCGTGACAAAGCCTCAGCGATCATTCGGGCCAGGGACTCCTCGTCCTCGACTATCAAGATTCGCGACGACGGCATGGAGGGATCCTCATTTATCCGGCATCCGGCATTTCCGTCAAAGGCCTGCGGTAGTCCGAGGACTTTACTCTCCTGCCGGTCAGCATATAGCATATCTGCTCGCTCATATTCGTCACATGATCGCCCGCGCGCTCCAGAAACCGCGCCACCATGAGCAGCCTGTCGGCGCCCTGTATTATGCCGCGCGTCCCCGTGACTATCTCAAACAGCTCCGAGAACACCTTGTCCTCAAGGCTGTCGACCTCGTCGTCCATAGGGAAAACGCTCTCGGCCAGGGACGAGTCGCGCTCAAGCAGCGATCTCATGACCGTGTCGAGCATCTCCGTGACTTTTTCTCCCATAGGCGTGAGGCCTAAAAGGGGCTTTATGCGGGCATCCAGCCCGATCGTGGTTTTCGCGATGCTCACGGCCAAGTCTGAAATGCGTTCGAGATCGAGCGCGATCCTTATGCAGGCTTCCAGAGAGCGGAGATCAGTCGCCACCGGCTGATAGCGGGCTATCATCTGAAAGCTTTCGGCGTCGATCTTAAGCGCAAGCTCGTCTATCGCGTCGTCGCCGTCCTTTACTTTCTTCGCTAAAGCCTTGTCGTGATGCGAAAGCGCCCAGATCGCGTCAGACAGGGCTCTCTGGGTGAGGCTCGCCAGTTCGAAAAGCTTCGAGAAGAGTTCGTCCATTTCCGTGTCCCTGTACCTGTCCATCTCCCGCACCCCCATGTTCAAATTATAATAACGATAGAACAAACGCGCTTCGAGTGCGCCTGGAATATCGCTGTTTTCCAAAGCCGGTATTTTACCCAAACCTTCCGGTGATATAGTCCTCTGTTCGCTTGTCGGATGGGGTCGTGAAAATTTTTGTCGTCGGCCCGTGCTCGACGAGTTCACCCATAAGGAAAAAAGCGGTTTCGTCCGAAACTCGCGCGGCCTGCTGCATATTGTGCGTAACAATAACAACAGTATAATATTTTTTCAGTTCTCTCGCAAGCTCCTCGATCCTTGCCGTGGCCATCGGGTCAAGTGCCGACGTCGGCTCGTCCATCAGGAGCACCTCGGGCTCGACGGCAATGGCGCGGGCTATGCAGAGCCTCTGCTGCTGCCCGCCCGAGAGCGAGGAAGCCGGTGCGTCAAGGCGGTCTTTCACCTCTTCCCACAAACCGGAGTTCCTAATCGAGCGTTCCACGATCTCCGAGAGTTTCCCCCTGTCCCGTTCGCCCAATAATTTCGGGCCGTAAGCCACGTTCTCACGGATGGAAAAGGGGAAGGGATTCGGCCTCTGAAATACCATTCCAACCCTGCGGCGGAGCGAAGTGACGTCGACGTCCGGCGCGTAGATGTCCTCACCGTCCAGAAGCACTCGCCCCGTTATCTCGACCCCTCTAACGAAGTCGTTCATCCTGTTGAGGCATCGGAGGAAAGTGCTTTTGCCGCAGCCGGACGGGCCGATAAACGCCATTAGGGAGTTTTCCTCTATCCCAAGCGTCACGTCCCTGAGCGATGGAGGGGCGCCCTTGGAATATGAGAGTGACAGCGATTCTATGGTGAATTTCACGGGGCTCATAGGACGTCCTTTCTGAGACGCGACCTTGCCGCCATTCCGACCGTCGAGATCCCCAGCACCACGGCGATCAGAACAAGTATGGTTCCGTATTGGAGCGGCGTCGTCTTCTCGATGTTCGTGCCGGCCGTGGCGAGAACGTAAACGTGATAGGGCAGGGCCATCACCGAATCGAAAACGCTCCTCGCGAAGCCGGGCGCGAAGAATACGGCGCCCGTGAACATTATCGGCGCCGTTTCGCCCGCGACGCGCCCTACGCTCAGAATCCCCCCCGTTATTATTCCGGGAAACGCCGACGGCAGTATAACCTTGTATATCGTCTGCCACTCCGTCGCGCCGAGCGCGTAAGACGCGTCGCGATAGTCCCGCGGCACGTTGGCCAAAGCCGTCTCCGATGCCGTAACGATGGTGGGCAGCACCATACAACCCAGCGTGAGCCCGGCCGACAGAAGGCTCGCGCCGAAACGGAGGAAAGTGCAGAAAAAGGCCAAGCCAAAAAGCCCTAGCACGACGGACGGGATGGACGCAAGGCTTCTCATGGTGAGCCTGAGCGTTTTTTTGAGCGCCCCGGCGCTCGCGTACTCATTAAAATATACCGCCGTCACAACCCCGACCGGAAAGGCGAAGCACATGGACACGAGTATGAGCTGCAGCGTCCCGACGATGGGGGTGACGATACCGCCCTCGGTCATCCCGTTCCTTGGGGGCGCGGTGACGAATTCCCATGACAGTGCCCCCCGCCCCTTTGACGCCAGGTAGAACAGGATGGCGCAGAGAACCGTCGACACGAACGCCATAGATGTCCAGAGCAAAAACGTCGAGAGCCGGTCAGCCCCTTTTCTGAAAAGATCGTGGTTCCGGCGCGCGCATGTCCGTTCGCCTGCCGATTTGCCGCAAGCCGTCACGCGCATGGCTTTTGAGCCGGCTTCGCAGTCAGCCTCGTTCATTTTACCTTGCCTCCCCGCGGGACTCGATTTTTATTACGAGCATGTTGAGAGCGAGCGTGAATAGAAGAAGGACGCACCCCATAAAAAAGAGCGCGTGATAGTGCGGCGAGCCGACGGCCGTCTCTCCCATCTCGGCCGCTATGGCGGAGGTCAGCGGGCGCACCGGGTCGAACGGCGACTCCGGCAGGAGCGCCGCGCCGCCGGAGGCCATCAGCACGACCATCGTCTCCCCGAGCGACCTCATGACGCCGAGTATCGCGGCTTGGGCTATCCCCCGGGCCGCTCCCGGAAGCACTACCTTAAACATCGTCTCATGCCTCGTGGCGCCAAGCGCGTAAGACGCGTCGCGCTGCGACTGCGGAACCGCGTGCAGGCTCTCCTCGGATAATGTGGAGACGGTCGGCAGGATCATCACGCCGAGAAGCATCGACGCGTTCATCAGGTTCAGGCCCGACAGCAGTTCCAGCTTGATCTGAAGGTATGGCGCGATCACGACCATCCCGATGAAACCCAGGACGACAGAGGGGAGGAACCCCAGCATTTCAAGCGTTATCTTGAAAAAACCGCTCGCGCGCTTCGGGCATATTTCCGGAGAAAGAGAGCGAGCGCCACGCCGAACGGGATGGCGAGGATGGACGACACGAACGTAACAGCAAGGGAACCGGCGATAAGCGGCATCATACCGAACAGCGGCGGAGAGGAGACAGGATACCATAGTTTCCCGCCGGTCAACTGGACGATGGACGCATCCCGAAGGATAGGCATCCCCTCTTTCAGGAGAAAGAAGAGGATGAACGCCATCACCCATACCCCGGACATCGCCGTAACAGTGATGACCGCGCGGGGCGCGGTCTCGCCCATTTTGCTTTTCTTCCCCGGCCCCGGCGCGGTCATGATTACTTAAGAGTGACGAAGCCTTCACGGGCGACGTATTTCTGCCCGTCGTCGCTTACCAGAAAATCGAGGTATTTCCGCAAATCGCCTGACGGATTTCCGTCCGTGTACATGAAGAGCATCCTGCTCGTGACGATCTGCCCGGAGCGCGCGGTATCAGGCGTTCCCTTGACGCCTTCGATCGTGAGCGCCTTGACGAGCTTTTCGTTCACATACCCGAGACTGTCGTAACCGACGGAGAGGACGTTGCCCGCGACTGACTGAACCAGAGCGCCGGAAGATGCTACTATAAGCGCTCTTGGCGTCACCGGCGTCTTTTTCATTATCTTCTCGTCCCATACCTCGTATGTCCCTGAGCTGGTGTCGCGCCCTATCACCGCGATATTCTTGTCCGGGCCGCCTACGTCTTTCCAGTTCGTTATCTTGCCGGAGTAAATGTCGCGGAGCTGGTCTACGGTAAGGTTATTTACGGGGTTCGACGGGTGGACTATCGGCACGATGCAGTCTACCGCCACTATATGCCGCACGGGATTGCGGCCCTTTGCCACAGCCGCGGCGATCTCGTCCTCTTTCATCTCGCGGCTCATCGCGGCTATGGACGTAACGCCATCGATGAGCGCCTTTGCCCCGTTGCCGCTCCCCCCGCCGGAGACCGACATGCGGACTTCAGGGTTCAGCTTCATAAACGCCTCCGCCGTAGACTGCGCAAAGGGAAGTATCGTCGTGGAGCCGTTGATGGATATCTCCTCAGCCGCCCCCGCGATCCCCGCTGCCAACCCGCACAAAACCGCCGCGCACAACATGACTGACATGCATTTCCTCATGAACATTCCTCCAGTTTTATTTTTGTTCCGGAACATAAGGAGAGTATATGGAATTCTTGCTAAAAGCCGGTTACGGGAATGTTACAAGATTCTTGCAAAAGGAGCGGGAAGAAGGCGCGGGAAGCAAAACCCAGGTCGCTGGACGACATAAAAATTTCCGCCGCGGCCAGGACACGTAACGGCAAACGACAAATCGCAATCATGTAAGATGCTTGAATGACCGCATTAATTTATCGAAAGCGGGTTCGTAGCTCGGAAAATACAATTGCGAACGGAAAATCACTACGTAATAACTTGAATCATCGGTTATGGTTTGATAATAGACCGTTCCGCCATTGTGATCCCCGTAGCCCGTAGATGTCGTATATGTCGTCACCGTCTTTACCCAGTCGTAACTTCCTAGGCGTATGATCTCTGTCCTTATGGATCGCGCGCTATCGGTGGTATCGGCTGAGGCATTGCTCATCAGCATCCTCTCCTTCATCACAGCGGAGAGATCTTCGGCCGAACGCGACGTCTCCTCTGTCACATATATCTTATAGACATCCATGCGGGCTGTCCCAACTCTCTGGGCGGGATCCGTCTCACTGGGCGCCGTATAAAACAGACCCGAACTGCTGATGTAGAAAATATATCCCGCTTGGAGGTACCGTATGCCTCCTTCGGGGAAAATACTGTACGGCTTTAAGGAACTGATGATAAATAACATGAACGATTCAGTTTGGTGAAATGCGATAATTCCAAGTCTCAAACGGCGGGATTTTCTGGATATTGATGCTTGCAAATTCTTCATCCGAGACTCTTTTTGCAAGTTCGTAGTCGGTGTCGTCGCGGACGCAAAAGACTTCAAGCCCTGTATCTGTCGTTGTTGCCCCGATTAGGTCGACTGCGGTTTGAACATCTACGAGAGGTTTGCCCTGCCAGTTCTTTGAGATGAAACAAAATAGCCGGTGTTCGACTTTGTTCCATTTTGACGTTCCGGGTGGGAAGTGAGAAATGTGGATTTCAAGCCCTGTGCGATTTGCAAATTGTTTGAGTTGATACTTCCACATCCTGACTCTGTTGCCGTTACTCCCACCGCAGTCACAGGTTATGTAAAGCGTTTTCATGTCAGGATAGGTGTGCTTTCCTACTGTTTCCCACCATCGAGAAATGCTCTCAACCGCGAATTCGCTTGTGTCGTGACTTGTTCCAACGTTTACAAAACCGATATTTTTGTTCACGTTATAAACCCCGTACGGCGCTATTTTACCGAGTTCAGCAATAGGGAAATCGTGGTCGAGAACTTTGCGAGGCTGTCGTTTTGGACGGTATTCCTGCCCGCCGTTCTTGAAATTTCCTATATTTTCTTTCTTTTTCGTGTCAACAGAAATTACCGGAATTCCTGCTTTTATGTAGTCCGCGGCTGTTTTATTTATGTATTCAAACTGTGAGTTTCGGTCGGGGTGAGGCTCGCCTGCTTGCATCATTTTCTGGTTTGCTTGCTTGCTGTAACCCATAGATTCAATAATTTTACCAATCGTAGTGTAATTCACCTTAATGCCTTGCTCCCCTAACTTCTTTGCAATGCCTCGTTGGCTTTCAATCGTGTAAGAAATGACTCTCTGCGGATCACCGTAAGTTTTGTCGTCTATGATGGCACGGATTCTCTCAATAATATCGGGATGATTCTCCTCAACATACTTTCGCCCACCGCCATCTTGACGCACTTTGACGCTGTATTTCGCGTCTTTGTCGAGTTCTGCCATGCCGCGAGTTATTGTTGTGCGGGACATTCCACTAATCCGGCTCATTTCACTGATTCCGCCGTACCCATAGGCTTTAGCCTCGCTTGCCAGAAATAATCGCTTCTGACGCTCGTCAAGAAAAGGCAACATTCGCTGAATGTGTTCTTCCATAATGATTTGCCCCTCGCTTCCCAAAGCGTAATCATTATGACATATATCCACCAATTGTTCAAGTTATTTTTCATCAATTCC
>JAIROA010000123.1 GCA_031257775.1 Synergistaceae bacterium | reverse complement strand
ACTATGGCATGAATCTGTACTGACGGATGAACGGCTCAGGCGGGGAAAAGAAAAAACAGCGCCAGGCAGCGTCGCCGCTTTTCGAGGCCCTGTCCATGTACAGGGCAAGCCGCGTCGTCCCGTTCGACGTGCCTGGCCACAAGCAGGGGAGAGGTACGCCGGAGCTTACCGAGTTTCTTGGCAAGCAGTGTCTTTCGATAGACGTGAACTCCATGAAGCCCCTCGACAACCTCTCGCACCCCACCTCCGTCATTAAAGAGGCGGAGGCGCTTGCCGCTGAGGCGTTCGGCGCCGACGCGGCTTTTTTTATGGTTGGCGGCACGACGTCGGCGGTGCAGGCAATGATAATGAGCGTATGCAAGGGCGGGGATGCCATAATATTGCCCCGCAACGTCCACAAATCCGCTATAAACGCGCTCATACTCTGCGGGATAAAGCCTGTCTACGTCGACCCGGGGACGGATCCGCGCCTCGGGATTTCGCTCGGCATGTCCGCGGAAGACGTGGAGGCGGCGGTGAAGTCATGCCCGCACGCTAAGGCCGTTTTCGTGAATAACCCGACGTATTACGGGGTATGCCCGGACCTGCGGCGCATCGCGGACATTACGCACGCCGCCGGGATGGCTCTCTTGGCCGATGAGGCGCACGGGACGCATTTTTATTTCGGGGAAGGCCTGCCACTGCCAGCGATGGCCGCCGAAGCGGACATGTCGTCAGTAAGCATGCACAAGACAGGCGGATCTCTCACGCAAAGCTCGCTGCTCGTTGTGAAATCCGGCAGGGTCGACCCGTCATACGTCCGTACCGTGATAAGCCTCACGCAGACGACGAGCGCGTCGTATCTTTTGATGAGCTCGCTGGACATTGCCCGCAAGGCGCTTGCCACTAACGGATCCGAGACGTTCCGCAAGGTGCTGGATCTCGCCATGTACGCACGGGATGAGATAAACGCGATCGGAGGCTACTACGCTTTCTCGCGTGAGATAATAAACGGGCGCGACGCGTTTGACTTCGACGCGACAAAGCTCTCCGTCCACACGCTTGGCATTGGCCTTGCCGGGATAGAGATATATGACATATTGCGCGACGGCTACGGGATCCAGATCGAGTTCGGGGACGCGGCGAACATGCTTGCCATAATTTCCGTCGGGGACAACCGCTACGCGATAGAGCGCCTCGTTTCGTCGATGTCCGAGATAAAGCGCCTGAACGGCAGGGAAGGCCAGTGCCTCTGGGATCACGAATACATTGCCCCTGTCGTCATGCTGTCGCCTCAGGAAGCATTTTACGCAAAGCGCAGGGCCGTGCCGCTCGCTTCTAGCGGGGGGGAGATTTCCTCGGAGTTCGTGATGTGCTACCCGCCGGGGATTCCCATCCTTGCCCCGGGCGAGCTGATAACGCCCGACGCGCTCGGCTACATCGCCTACGCCAAGGCAAAGGGCAGCCTCGTCATGGGCCCAAAGGACATGACGCTCGAAAATATAGAAGTAGTGAATAGCTAAAGGAGGGGTAGCGTAGATGGAGCTTTGGTACACGGAGGAACACACGCCGACGGTGCGCTTCTCTATAAAGATCAAGGAGCAGATACTGAGCAGGCAGAGCCCGTTTCAGCGCATCGACGTCTTCGACTCGGATGAGTTCGGGCGGTTCTTCACGCTTGATGGGCTCATGATGGTGACGGAGAAGGACGAGTTCATCTATCACGAGATGATCGCCCATATGCCTATGGCCACGAACCGCAATATAAAAAACGTGCTGGTGATCGGCGGGGGCGACGGCGGGACCGTGCGCGAGCTGGCGCGCTACCGCTCCATCGCGCGAATCGACCTTGTCGATATAGATGAAATGGTCGTCGACGTGTGCCGCGAGCATCTGCCCTTTACGTCAGGCAGCCTGTCGGATCCTAGGGTAAGCCTCCACTTCGAGGACGGGCTTAAGTTCGTCAGGCGCTTTGAAAACGTCTACGACCTGATAATAGTCGACTCGACGGATCCGTTCGGTCCCGGCGAGGGGCTGTTCACGAAGGAATTCTACGGCAACTGCCACAAGGCTCTTGCCGAGGGCGGGATACTGGTCAACCAGCACGAGAGCCCCTATTACGAATCGTATGCGGGAGCGATGCTGCGGGCGCACAAGAGGATCAAGGAATTCTTCCCCGTCTGCCGCGTCTATCAGGCTCATATCCCCACTTACCCGTCCGGGCACTGGCTATTCGGCTTCGCGTCGAAAAAATATGACCCGATCGACGACCTGGACGAAAGGGCGTGGAACGCGCTGGGCCTCGATACGAGGTATTACAACACCGACCTTCACGTAGGCGCGTTTATGCTCCCGAATTACGTGAAGCGCGCTCTTCAGGGCGCGTGACCGTGACGCCGCGTCCATACGCCTTCATTGGCTGCGAAGCGCCTTACGGGGAGGCAGGCACCGTAATATTCGGCGCTCCGTTCGACTCGACCGCTAGCTTCCGCCCCGGCGCGCGCTTTGCTCCCCAGGCCATGCGCGTGGAGTCCGTCGGCATAGAGACATACAGCCCTTATCAAGAGCGCTGCCTTGAAAATCTTCGCGTTTTTGACGCGGGGGATCTCGACCTTCCCTTCGGGAACGCCGCGCGCGCTTTGGACGAAATAGAGCGCTTTGCCGCAGGGGTGCTGGAAGACGGGAAGATGCCCTGCATGATAGGCGGCGAGCATCTTGTCACGCTTGGCGCGCTCAGGGCCGTAGCGGCTAAGTCTCGCGGCCTGCATTTAATCCATTTCGACGCTCACGCGGACTTGAGGGACGATTACATGGGCGAAAAGCTCTCACACGCCACCGTCATGCGGAGAGCCTGGGAGATCCTGGGCGACGGAAGGATTCATCAGTGCGGGATACGCTCCGGCTCGAAGGATGAGATGGATTGGTCCGGCGGGCATGTGGAGCGGGAGCTTTTCGGAGCGTCGCGGCTTAAAGACGCTGTCTGCGCCCTGCGCGGCGCCCCTCTTTACGTCTCTGTGGACCTTGACGTGATCGACCCGTCCGAATTGCCGGGCACCGGAACGCCTGAGGCCGGCGGGATGTCGTTCAAGGAGCTTTTGGACGCGCTTTTGAGCTTAAGGGGTCTAAATGTCATGGCGTTCGACATCTGCGAGCTGTCCCCCCACTACGACCAATCGGGGCGCTCCACGGCGCTTGCCTGCAAAGCCCTGCGCGAGATGCTTCTGGCTTTCCGGCGCCCGTCGTCCCGGTAAGGCAGCGGCGCGTGAAGGAGATTACTGTTTCGGTGTTCCGGATGGCTGTCTCATCCGGCGCTTATGAAAACATCGGGAAAGTGCGCTCGATGGCGGAGGAAATGGACTCCGCCGATATTTTCATACTTCCTGAGCTGTGGACCGGCATGTGCGGGACGGAGGAGTCCAAGGCGGCTCTTGATGCCGTATGCCGCGTCTGCAGGGATAAGGGCGTTTACGCCGTTGCCGGAACGATGCCGTGGCCATGCGGCGGCAGGCCAGCCAACAGGGCATGGATCATAAACGACGCAGGGATGCCCTTCGCGCATTACGACAAGGCTCATCTTTTTTCGTCATGCGGGGAGGATAAGATATTCGCGGCGGGGAATGCCCCCCTGATATTCCGCTTCCGCGGTGCCACATGTTCGGTGATGGTTTCTTACGACATCATGTTTCCGGAGTATGCCCGCTGCGCAGGGCTTGCGGGCGGCGAGATCATTTTCGTCCCGGCGGGCCCGCCAGCGATGTGGGGCGGTGCCTGGGAAGCGCTCGTCAGGTCATCAGCCGCTTCCAGCCAGGCGTATGTAATCGCTTGCGCGTCTTCCGGCGCCGGATTAACGCATGAAGCCGCCTTCGCTTCCATTGTCGCCACTCCGGCGGGAGACATCGGAGGCCTGATGGACGATGGCGAGGGGGTGCTGACATCGCGCCTCGACATGAGCGAAATTTATAAGTGCCGGAAGCTCCGCCCCCTGACTCGGGACAGGCGCCCGGAACTGTACGGCCTGATCGGCGGCTGACGCCGCAAGCGGCATGAAGGCTGCCATTAAAGCGCTTTGATATTTATGCGGGCTGGTTTTTAAGCACCGCCTTTTATGTTTGTTTCCTTGATTTTGATTGGCATTAAAACGCCTTGTTTTTAAGAAATCAGCTATTTTACATAGCAATTATTAGATGTTTTTCACTTGTCATAATCATTTCATGCTATAATATTAACACGCGATATCAATCCGCCTAAAGCAGTAATTCCGTAAATGACAATATACGGTGAGGGGTTTTGAAAATGACGATACCTGATTACATTTCGGATTTCTTGCTAAGGGACAGCGAGTTAAAGGGTTTCTTCGAGAATCTTCTTTCGAACATAGAAGACGACGCTTTGGCCGAGAGGCTGGATGATTTTCTTGGAATGCTCTCTGTCATGCTGGATGAGGCGCCAGTTGGGATTATCGCCGTCTCTCCCATTGATAAGGTCATCCTCATAAACCGGGCGACGGAACAGCTCCTTGATTACAGCCGCAGGGGCGATTACGAGATGACGTGGTCGAAGATGCGCCAGCGCAAGGACATGCGCTCGCATGACGGGCATCCCCTCACGGAGGATCTCGACCCGATATACGTAGCCATGTGGGAAAGGCGGAGGAACACGGCCAACGTGCTGGTAAAGTCGCACGAATCCGGCACGGGGGAATGGATATCCATGACGGCGTTCCCCATACTCGGCAGCTCCGGCCTCGTGATAGCGAGCGTAGCGATCTTGCAGGACATATCGGACTACATGAATATGCAGGATCTGCTGTGCGAGCAGGCTATTTACGACTCGCTCACGGGGCTCGCCAACCGTTCGGTTTTTACGGGCAGCCTTAGCATGGCGATCGCCAGGTCAAAGCGCAACGGCACCGGCGGAGCGGTTCTCGTGATCGATCTCGACAGGTTCAAGGCGATAAACGACGTGTTCGGCTTCATAGCCGGGGACGAGCTTCTTGCCAAGGTAGGGCGGCGCCTGGTCGCAGAGGTGCGCGACACGGACACGGTCGCACGCATCGGGGACGACGAGTTCGCGGTCCTTCTGTCAGACATCGCGGGGCCGAACATCCTGCCCATTGTGGGCGAGATTTCGCGGAGGATATGCACGTCAGTCGGCGTCGTCTACAGGATTATGGGGCATGAGGCGGCGGTGACCGCAAGCATCGGAATCAGCCTGTACCCTCAGGACGGGATGGACGGGAAAACGCTCTTCTCGAACGCGGCTGAGGCCATGTATCACGTTAAGACGAGCGGGCGCAACAACTTTCTCTTTTATCACGACCTCGTGAAGTTAGCGAAAAAACCGGAGTAATTTATCAGAAAGCTCTGGCGAATCCATCGCGTCAAGTGTTTTCTTTATGCCAGCGCGGCGCGTTTCCGGGCCTTTGGTTCTCAGCGCGTCATAGGGCCTGCGGGATATGAAAAAAGCCGCCCTGGCTTTTCCGATCCCTGACAGCGCTTCCAGCTCCTCCATCCCGCATCTGTCCGGATCAAGCCGCCTGACTGCCGTGAGGTACCTCCCACTGACCTCCCGCCGCGCCCGCCGTCCGCTTTTGTCCCTGCCCGGTGGTGTGATAAAATAACGCGTGATAAACCGCAAGGATAGTCAGCGTTTTCGCGGCGGATCCGCATCGCATAAAAATACCGAGAGGTGGGGGATGAATGTCCGGACATTCAAAATGGGCGAACATAAAGCATCGCAAGGCAGCGCAGGATGCCAAAAAGGGCGTGGCCTATCAGCGGCTCACGAAAAATATCATCGCGGCCGCTAAGGCCGGCGGGGGAGACCCGAACGCCAATTTTCAGCTTAAGGTGGCGATCGACAGGGCGCGCGAGGGTAACGTCCCGATGGACAACATAGAGCGCGCGATAAAGCGCGGGGCCGGGAATCTCGAGGGCGTCACCTATGAGGACATCACATACGAGGGGTACGGGCCGGGAGGCGTAGCGGTGATGGTCGAGGCCTCCACGGACAACCGCAACAGGACAGCGCCGGAGATCCGCTCGCTCTTCCTGAAAGTGGGCGGCGCGATCGGGGAGGTCGGCTGCGTCGCGTGGAATTTCGAGCGCCGTGGCATGGTGACGGTCAAGGGCGGCGGTGTGGACGAGGACACGCTATTGGGCGTGGCGATAGATGCCGGCGCGGATGACATGTCCTCCGACGAGGAGGGTTTCGAGATAATATGCGACCCGTCCGCACTGTCGTCAGTCGCTCGGGCCATTAAGGACGCGGGCTACGTCGTCGAGGGAGCTGAAATCAGCATGGAGCCTAAGACCACTGTGGCTGTCAGGACGAAGGAAGAAGCCTCGAAACTGATGGCGATGATAGACCGCTTCGAAGAACACGACGACGTGCAGAACGTGTACTCGAACTTTGAGATCCCGGACGAAATTCTGTCTCAGCTGGAATAAGCGGAATTTAAGTGATCTGCTTAGGCATTGACCCGGGAGTAGGGCTTCTTGGTTACGGCATAGTGAGTCAGGAGGGCGACGTCATGAAGGCGCTCGATTATGGTGCTGTGGCAACCGCTCCGGGACGGCCTCTTTCCGTGCGGCTCGACGAGATATACGGGGCGCTCTGCCGCAAGCTTGAGGAACACAGGCCGGATGCCGTCGCCATAGAGAGGCTTTTCTTCGGCCGCAACACGACGACGGCCGAGATGGTCTTTCAGGCCCGGGGCGTCGCGCTGCTGG
>JAIROA010000078.1 GCA_031257775.1 Synergistaceae bacterium | reverse complement strand
TGTTTTATAAGTTCGGGTATATTATATCATGTCATCATATATTATTAAATACATACTTCAAGTCTTATTTTGTTGTGCCGGAATGTGGTGGAATGTATTTATTCAGCGTTTCCTTAATTATATGGCGTGCTGTCCGCGTCTGCGCGTCACGCAAACATGGCGGCGAATTTTTCCCACAGGGCGGCATGCTCCGACAGCGCCTGAGCGGAGATCTGCCTTATCACCTCAGAGTCGCGCGCGATCTGCGCTGTAAGGTCATCCGCGCCCGCGAAGCGGATTTCGTCCCGGATGTGATGGAGCATGAAGACGGTGATTTCGCTGCCGTAAAGGTCTCCTTCATAGTCAAGCAGATTTACCTCGAAGCGAGGGCTCTGTATGTCCGCGAATGTAGGGTTGAGGCCGACGTTCGCGGCGCCTGTGTGCCAGACACCGCTCGCGAATGTCAGAGTGGCGTATACGCCATGCCTCATCCCGGCTTTACGCGGATCGATCTCTATATTGGCGGTCGGGAAGCCTAGCGATGTTCCCCTGTTGTAGCCGTGAACGACTTTGCTTCGCAAAAAAAACGGGTATCCCAAAAGCCCCCACGCGAGCTTCATCTCGCCGGAAGCAACGGCATTACGTATGGCAGTGCTGCAAATGGGCTTTCCAGAGGCTGAAAGGCGCATCGGTATGACGTCCGCCGGCCATCCCCTGCGCAGACATGATTTACAAAGCCCTGCCGTATCGCCGGAACGATTTTTAGCGAACCGGAAATCCTCCCCTACGACTACGCCGTCAACGCCGAACTCGCTTCCGATGAAGTCGAGAAACTCTTCAGGCGCCATTTCCGCGATTTTTTGAGTGAAATCGATCCTGCAAACCACGGGAACAGAAAAGAATCGCTCAAGCAGAAGCTGTTCGCTCTGCGTGAAAAGGGGTTTGAAGCTTCCGGATCCCCCGGCAGCGCATGATCCCCCGGAGGATCCGGCAAAGAAGCCGTCAGGGTGGTTCATGAAGGTTACGACGCCCCAGCGCGAATTTGTCAGCAGGGCATTAGCGGACGCCCGTTCGAGGAGCGCCTGATGCCCAAGATGAAAGCCATCGAAAGCGCCGATAGCGGCTATCACCCTTTTTCCTCCGCCATCCCGCCTAATATGTTTATCTCCGGGACGGCTAGGATTTCCCCGCCCTCCCGCTTGAGGCGGGCTATCGAGAACGTCCCGCCGGAAATGAACGCGATCATGCCTTCCGGCGCGAAATTCCCGAAACTCCTCCTCGAAGCGTTGCTAAATCGCGCGGCAAGCCCTTTTTCCAGCCTGCGCATGTCCTCATCAGGCAACGCGTAAACGGGCAGGAATTCGGAGAGCTCTGAAAGCGGCATCATGGCTTTTTCCAATTCGCTTGGGTTCAGTTCCCCGGATTCGCCGAATCGCGCCGCGCCTGAAATTGAGAAAGTGCCGACGCTCTCGCGTATGAGCGATGAAAGGTGGGCGCCGCAGCCGAGCGATCTGCCGATATCCCTGGCTATGCCCCGGACATACGTTCCCTTGCCGCATCGTACCGAAAGGACAAACTCTCCGCATGAAGACACGCCGCCGACGCGGAACAGGCTTTCGACATAGACCGGCCTTGGCTTAATCTCCGGATCCCCGCCGCTTCGGAAAATCTCGTGCGCCCTTCGTCCTCCCACATGAATGGCCGACACCTTCGGGGGCGTCTGGTTTCTCCAGCCTAAGCAGGAACACAGCGCCAGGTCTATGTCATATTCTCGGACATGCCGCCAGTCCGAAGAGAAAACTTCCTCTCCCGCAAAGTCACAGGTGGAAGTCTCCTTGCCGAGGCGGATCGTTGCCCTGTATACTTTAGGCATCATCATCACGATATTGCTCAGTCTCGTCGCTGAGGAAATAAGCATTACGACGACGCCTGACGCTGACGAGTCCAGCGTGCCGCCGTGCCCGACCTTGATGCCGCGCCGGCAAGCGCAGAGCGCGCGGCGCACCTCCTCCACGCACTTGGTGCTGCGCATCCCGACGGGTTTGTCAAGAGCCAGAAATGCCGGTTGAAACATGCCTTTCCATTTCAGCGGTCAAAGAAGAAATAGCGCCATCGAGCGGTTTTCGTATAGTGCAGCCGGATGCCAGCACATGCCCACCGCCGCCAAAACGGGCTGCGATCTTCTGCGCGTTCATCGGGAAACGCGCCCTCAGGTTAACCCGGACGCCGTTTTCCGTTTCCGTGCATAGCCCCGCCAGCTTTACGCCCCTCACGCGGAGGAGGAAATTTATGAGGTTTTCGGTGTCATGCTTCGAGGCGCCCGTCTCGTCGAAATCGGAGCGCGCCAGCCAGAAAATAGCGCACCGCCCTCCCGCGAACACGCGCGCCCTCCCGAAAGCCCTTCCCCAAAGCCTTATGGCGTGGACGGAGAGGTTTGTCTCCAGTTCCTCATTTATCAGTCCGGGAGCGGCGCCTGCTTCCATAAGCAGCACGGCGCACTCATGGCTCCTTGAAGACGACGACGGGAAGCTGAAGTTGCCGTTGTCCGTTATGATCGCGACGTATAGGGCGGTTGCCTCTTCCGGCGATATGCCCCACTCAGAGGATGCCATCAGATCCGTCACCATTTCCCCCGTGGCTGAAGCGGACGGCTCGACCCAGTTTATGTCGCCGTACATCGCGTTGTCCGCGTGATGATCGATATTTATGACAACGCAACGCTCCTTGGCCTCATGCATTTTTTTGACGGCCCGTTCGGGATTGCTCGTATCCATCGAGATCACTACGCACCCATCACCGGCAAAGTCAGGCGGCACGCTTTCCAGAACCTTGTGCGGGATGTCGCGGAGCATGAAGAGATATTTGGAAGGGTACGGTTCAGGGCATCCGAGCGTAACGTCCTTGCCTATCCTTACGCCAAGGGAGGAAAGCGCCGTAGCGCACCCGGCGGTGTCGCCGTCAGGTTTTTCGTGCATGAGGACGAGCCACCTGTCGCTTGCCGACAGGACGTGCAGGATTTTATCGATGACGTCGCGATCCCTGTGCTTTTTCGGCATGGCTTTTACGGCTCAGTCGCCTGCGCGCATTACCTTGTCTATCAGGGCGTCCATCTGCCTGGCTTTCTTTTCGGAATCGTCGTATACGAACCTCAACTCCGGTATCTGCCTTATGTGCATTTCCCTGCCAAGCTTGCCGCGTATCGATCCCTTCACGGAGTCGAGTGCCGCGATAACTTCGTTTTTCCGGGACTCGTCAATGAGCGTGAAGTACACCTTTGCGGAGCTGAGGTCGCGCGAGCAGTCCACGTTCGTCAGTATGGCCTCGCGGGCCGTGTCGTTTTTTATCTCGTTTGCGAGCATTATGGCTATAAGGCGCAGGAACTCCTTATTCAGCCGCTCTATTCTATATGTCGCCATAGGAAAACACCTCTCTGGAGGCGTTTGTCAATTCAAACTCCCCGTCTTCCTCCCTCTTTTCCATGAAAGAAAAGAGCTGATCGATTCTCTGTTCCATCTCCTGATGCGACGACCCTGCGCAAGAAAAAGCGATATCTGCCCTATCCCACGCGCCGGGGCCTAAGTCAGCCGCCGAAGCGTTGCACCGATTCCGCGCCCTTTCCAAAAGAGACTTTACCACGTGCCTCCTGTCTTTCAGGCTTGACGCGCCGTAAATCCTTATGGAAAATAAAGCGATCCCGACCCAGAATTTCATCGGACACGCTGCTCCTTAATCACTGATATCTGTACGTGCCGCCTTTAATATTATACCGCGAGCGTCTTTTTTTCGGAAAGAATCTCGTAAACCTCGACAATGTCTCCCTCCCTGAAATCCTGGAAGCCCGTGAAGCTGATGCCGCACTCATTGCCGGACGCTATTTCGCGGACATCTTCTTTGAAATGCCTCAGGCCGGATAACGCGCCATCCCAGACGACTATTCCGTCCCTTATGACCCGTGCCTTTGCGTTCCTTCTGATAACGCCGTCCTGGACGAAACAACCGGCGATCCTGCCGATTTTCGGTATCTTAAAGGAAGCGCGGATTTCTGCCTGCCCGACTATGTTCTCGCGCAAGGTCGGCGCCAGCATCCCCTCGAGCGCGGCCTTTATATCTTCCTGCATGTCGTAGATCACCCTGTAGAGCCTTATCTGAACGTTCTCCTGCTCGCTCAGCTTCTTCGCGTTGGCATCCGGCCTTACGTTGAATCCGATGATTATCGCGTTAGACACGGAGGCCAGGGTCACATCGGACTCCGAAATCCTTCCGACGCCCTCGTGAATGATATTGATGCCAACCTCTTCAGTCCCCATTTTCAGGAGGGTGGCGCGAAACGCCTCAAGGGATCCCTGCACGTCGCACTTCAGCACAATGGCAAGCTGCGGGATTTCCTCGTGCTGCATCTGATCGTACAGCTCCTCCAGTGTCATCTTGGCGCGAGTCCTGTTCTGATCCTGATCCCTCTTCGCGGCGTCGTTTACCTGATCGCGGGCTTCGCGTTCCGAGCCTATGATCCTGAACGTCTCGCCAGGAAGTGGAATGCTCTCCAGGCCCAGTATCTCTACCGGTGTGCTGGGGCCCGCCGACGCGACAGGGTGCCCTGTATCGTCAAGCATGGCCCTTATCTTGCCCCACGATGTCTTTGTCGCGATTATGTTGCCGCGCTTTAAGGTCCCCTGCTGAACGATGATCGTGGCAACCGGCCCCTTGCCCTTGTCAAGGTTCGCCTCGACCACTATCCCTTCGGCGCTTGCCGTTGCCGAAGCCTTGAGTTCAGCCATTTCCGCGACAAGCAGGACCATCTCAAGCAGGGTGTCTATCCCGGTGCCAGTCTTTGCCGCGACTTCAACCATAATCGCGTCCCCGCCCCACTCCTCAGGCACAAGCCCGTAATCGGAAAGCTGCTGGCGAACCCGTTCCGGCTTAGCGTCCGGCTTGTCTATTTTGTTGATGGCTACGATGATCGGGACGCCGGCCGCTTTGGCGTGATTCATTGCCTCAAGCGTCTGAGGCATCACGCCGTCATCGGCCGCCACAACCAGTATCGCTATGTCGGTAACGCTGGCCCCTCGCGCCCGCATTGCAGTGAAAGCCTCATGACCAGGCGTGTCGAGGAAAACGATGTCATGCCCGTTGCAGTTCACCTTGTACGCGCCTATATGCTGCGTAATGCCGCCAGCTTCCCCCTCCGTGACGCGGGTCTTGCGGATAAAGTCCAGCAGCGTCGTTTTTCCGTGGTCAACATGACCCATGACGGTCACGATCGGAGGCCTCGGCTTCGCGTCCGGGGCTAGCGGCGCATGGGGGGGCTTCTTGGGAGATTCGCCCTGCCCAGACGGCGGCGCCGTCTTTACGGCAGGAACTGGCAAAGACGTCTCGCCCCTTACGATCTCGCAGTTGAAAGCGAGGCTCAGGACTGTTAGCAGCTCGTCATCAGGAACTGTGCCGGCTGGGATCATAAAGCCCTCATTGACTAGCGCCTTTACGGCCTCGGACGGCGTTTTGCCGATTTTTTTAGCAATATCCCCGACTGTGGCGGTTTTATCGACTATGATTTTAGGATGGTCTGAGGCCTTATCGGCTATCTTTTCGCTGACGTTTTCAATTACATTAACTGAGACCGTAGCGCTCTTGGCCAAAGCGTCTTCGACCATCTGAGCGGTCTCCATATCAATAGAACTCATGTGCGTTTTTATCTCAACTCCCATTTTCCTCAGTAATTCGACAAGCTCCGGGTTGCTCTTCCCCAGCAGTTTCGCAAGTTCGTAGACTCTTATTTTACTCATCTATGTCAGACCCCTCCTGCCGTAAAAGTAGAGTGATTTTTTTCGCAAACCCGCTATTTATCGGGACGGCGGCAATCTGCGCGGAGCGAACCCCGATATATCTTCCCATCTCATCGCGTCCGACTCCGCTTAGCGTACGGCCCGTCGTTTTTCCATCGCCTGAAGCGCTTATTTTACTCCATACGTTAGGAGAACAGTCTTCAGAGGCGATCACAAAAAGACCCTCCTTAGCTCTGGCCCTAAAAACCTGATCCTGGCCCACGAACAGGATACCCGCCCTTCTGGCAAGTCCTAAAAGGGACAGAACCTCTTCTATTCTATCTTTACTGTCTTCCGCGCTCAAGGGCAACCTCTCCCGCCAGGCTATAGATACTCTCATCGACAGGATGTTTAAGCGCCCTGGCCAGCGCGTTTTTTTTGATCGCTTTCTTCACGCACTCCATATCGGCGCAGAGATAGGCGCCCCTGCCCGGCGCATGTCCCGTGTCGTCGAGACTGACTGCACCATCCGGCGACCTGACAACCCTAATCAGCCCTCTTTTAGGCGCTTCCTGACCACACCCGACGCATCTCCGAGGCCTTTTGCGGGGGCTCTCTAGTTTTTCGGAAGATCCTCCCATAACGACTCCCCCGTGCCCTTTATTATATCCTCGAACAGATCCTGCATCGTCGGCAGCCTTTCGGGCTCTATGACCTTTATGTCTATCTTCCAGCCGGTAAGGCGCGCGGCAAGGCGCACGTTCTGCCCTGTCTTGCCTATCGCGAGTGAAAGCTGGTCTTGCCTCACGTATACCCGCAGCGAGTGCTCCTGCTCCAAAATAGGCTCGATCTTAGCCACTTTAGCGGGCGAGAGCGCGTTTCTCACGAACTGCATCGGATCATTGCTCCAGATAATTATGTCTATGCGCTCTCCGCCCAGCTCCTCGCTTATGGACTTTATCCTGGCGCCGCCGTTACCGACGCAGGCACCGACCGGATCGACGTTCACATCAAGCGACGCTACGGCTATCTTTGCCCTCGTGCCTGCTTCCCGGACGATGGAGCGTATCTCGACGGTCCCCTCGGCTATTTCCGGAATCTCCAGCTCCATGAGGCGCCTTAGCAAACCTGGGTGGGTCCTGGATACCACTATCCTCGGCCCTCTCGTGGTCTTCCTGACGTCCAGCAGGAGGAATTTTTTGCGTTCCCCTGGCGGATATGGCTCTCCGGCGATTCTTTCTTCCTTCGGCAAAAGCGCGTCCGTCCTGTCGTTCACCCTTACCAGGATCTGATCGCCCTCGGCCTTGAAGATAGAGCCGACCACAAGGTCGCCGATATGATCGGCGAACTCGTTGAATATGATCTGTCTTTCAGCGTCCTTCAGCCTCTGAATGATTACCTGCCTTGCCGTCTGCGCAGCTATTCTCCCGAAATTCTCGGGCAGAACTTCCACGTAGACCACGTCGCCTATTTCAAGATCCGGGTAGCCGTTTTTCAGGGCCTGTTCCATCGTCCACTGGGCATCAGGATTATCGACGGTCTCGACTATATGGTAACGCTCGGCAAGAGAAATTTCGCCATGCGTCATCCCCACATGCACCTCGACATCCTGGTTTCCGTTTTTATATTTTTTATACGCCGAGACCATCGCGGCCTCAAGGCTAGACGTTATGATCTCCGCCGGCAACCCTTTCTCGGCCTCTATTTGTTTTAACGCCTTGACGAAATCCCTTCCCAGTTGCATATCTTTATCCTCCCTGTTTTATTCTGCTCGAGAGTTTTTTGCCTTCTTTAATTCTTCCCCCGCGGCCCGGCATCCTTTTGCCCCTGGCAGCCGCCCTTTTTCTCGCCCTTCTGTGGCACATAAACCATGTTGCCTTTTTTTATGTCCGAAAATGGGACGGCATGCGTGGCACCTTCACCGGTTTCCAAGGTCACATCGCCGCCGTCGCATGAAATAAGAGTTCCCTCGTATTTTTTACGGTTTTTTGTGAAGAACAGAACCCTGCCCCCAATGGATCTGCGATAATGTTCCAGCGTGAAAAGCTGGCGCTCTATGCCAGGGGAACTGACCTCCACAAAATACTTCCCGTCAAGCCAAGGACGGCCTTCGGCTTCAAGCGAGTCGAGATAATCATTTACAAGCATCGAGGCCATCTCGCAGTCCGCATGGCCCACCCCGCCCTCTTTGTCTATATAAACACGAAGGATCTTAGCCGACGCCGGGCGCGATGCAAAGACATCTATCCAGTGACACTCAAGTCCTCCCGACTCGACGATTCCCCGCAAGGTTTCTTTCAATTTTTTTAAGTCACGGTCGCTCATTTTTAAAATCTCCAATTAGTGATTCGCGCTAAAAAACGAAGAGTGGGAAAACCCACTCTTCAAGTCGTTGCTCCGATAAGAAGAACGGAGTGATTATACCAGTATGGCGCGAAAAAAACAACCGCGCTCTTTAAACATTTAAACATTTTTCACCGTGAAATTCGCCGAAACGGCGCGGAAAATTCAGAAGTAGGAGGCTCTGAAACGCCCTGCGTGGCAAAACACAAAAATCCAGCTAGAGGAACATGTCAGAAACAAAGCTCGGCCACCAGTCTTCCAAGCCGGAAGCGTATGACTCTTCCAGATCAGATGCCAGGACGTCGACAAAGAGGACATCTTCCTCCAGATCAGGCAGAAGGTCTATGCAGTCATATTCGATCATGCGATCTCTATCGGCAATGCCAATAAGCGCCACAAGGATTTCCTCCCTCTTTGTCTGCTTTGTCCACAGCATGGATTATAATACGGATTTCCCTTTTATTCTACCACATAGTTTGGAGCTTCTTTGGTTATGACCACATCGTGAGGATGGCTCTCCTTCATGGAAGCCGAAGTCACCTGAACGAAACGGGATTTCTCGTGCAGCTCGCGTATATCCGCGGCACCCACGTATCCCATGCCGGACCTGATGCCGCCCGTCATCTGGAAGAAGATGCCGCTTAAAGAGCCCTTATGCGGCACAAGCCCCTCTATCCCCTCAGGGACGAGCTTGTCGTCTGCCGCGCCTTCCTGGAAATATCTGTCCTTGCTGCCGCCCTTCATGGCGCCAAGCGAGCCCATTCCCCTGAAGCTCTTAAACGAACGTCCCTTATAGATGACAGCCTCTCCGGGGCTCTCCTCGGTACCGGCAAAGAGCGATCCGATCATTACGCTGTCAGCGCCCGCGGCCAGGGCCTTGACGATATCGCCGGAATACCGGATGCCGCCGTCGGCTATCACCTTGCAGCCATATCTGTGGGCAACCTCCGATACGTTCATGACGGCGGCAACCTGCGGAACGCCTATGCCGGCTATTATGCGCGTCGTGCATATGGCGCCTGGGCCGATGCCGACCTTGACGCAGTTAACGCCGGCCTCGATAAGCGCTATGGCTGCTTCCGGGGTCGCGATGTTTCCGCCTATCAGCTGAAGGTCAGGATACTTGCCCCTAATCGCCTTGATCGTCTTTATGACGGACGCCGAGTGCCCGTGCGCAGTATCGACGACTACCACGTCCACATCGGAGGCAACGAGCGCTTCGACCCGCTCCATCGTATCGGCGCCAGTGCCGACGGCGGCCCCCACGCGCAGCCTGCCCTTCGCGTCCTTCGTCGCGTTTGGAAAATCCTGGGCTTTCTGAATGTCCTTTATGGTGATGAGCCCCTTCAGCTTCCCCTCGCTGTCAACTATCGGAAGTTTCTCGACCTTGCGGCTGCTCAGTATTTTCTTTGCGCTCTCAAGATCCGTGCCTACCGAGGCAGTGACGATGTTTTCCTTGGTCATGACATTATCTATCGGCTGATCGTAATCCGATATGAACCTGAGATCCCTGTTGGTGATTATCCCGATCAGGTGAAGGTCATGATCCACTATCGGAACGCCGGAGATATGGTAGTGGGCCATCAGTGCTATGGCCTCGCTCACGCTGTCTTCAGGAAACCTGTAAAAAGGGTCCACTATCACGCCGGACTCAGAGCGCTTCACCTTGTCGGCCTCTCTTGCCTGATCCGAGACCTGCAGATTCCTGTGCAGTATCCCGAGGCCGCCCTCCCTCGCAATCGCTATCGCGAGGCGGGATTCCGTCACCGTGTCCATCGCCGCGCTGCAGATCGGTGCATTAAGCTTGATCTCCGGGGTAAGGAACGTGCCCATGTCGACCTGCGCCGGAAGCACCTCGCTATAGCCAGGAACCAAAAGAACGTCGTCAAAGGTAAAACCCCTGTAATCTACGAATTTTTCACCATATGCTTCTTGTGATATATTAAAACCCTCGCTCACTTAAAATCCTCCTCTTTCAAATCCCTACAGTCCATCTGCCGCATCAAGCCTTTCCAGCGCTTTTTTCTTTCCAAGGCACCCCATAAAAAGGGCGATAGGGATGCCGTGCCCGGTACCCGTAAGTTTAATTCTGAGCGCATGATATACTGTTTTCCCTTTTAGTTCACGTTTTTTTTGGAAATCCTTTAAAGTATTTTTAAGATCCCTTGAGTTCCATTCCTCAGGGGCCACCGAGGCAAGTTCGCGGCCAAGCTCGTCCAGCCAGGCTTTGTCCGCCGGTTCAACTTCTTCCGGCGATGGAGGGAATATAAATACCTCCCTTATTGCCGTCTCGATCTCTTTCTTGCAGGCACAGCCAGGGATCAGCTCACTTATCAATGCGGCCCTGTCTGAATCGAGATCCCAGCCGTGGCTTTCCGGCTGAGGGAACAGCGCCTCGTACTCACGAAGCAGGGCGTCAGGATCGAGCTTCCTCATAGCCATCTTCCCGAAGTGGCTCATCCGCTGCGGATCGTGCGCCGGTGAGTCAAGCGAGACATCTCCGATATCGAAGCGCTCCGCCAAGGCAGCGGCGTCTGATAGCCTGTCAGCCGGCGCGCCGGCCCAGCTCAGAGTCGCCATGTACGACACGAGTGCTTCGGAAGTCCAGCCGTCCTCCCGGTATGAAGCGACGGAAATAGCGCCTGAACGCTTGCTCAGCTTATGCCTTTGCGAATCAAGCACCATCGGGATGTGCGTCCATTCCGGCGCTTCCCAGCCAAGAGCCCTGTATATCAGTTCCTGCTTCGGCGTGTTTGGGAGATGCTCTTCTCCCCTTATCACGTGCGTCACGTTAAAATCGTGGTCGTCCGCCACCACCGCGAAAAGATAAGTGGGCGAGCCGTCGCTGCGCAAAAGCACGAAATCCTCTATCGACGAGATTTTAACTGACAGTTCGCCCCTGAGCCTGTCATGAAAACTTATGCGCGAGCAGCCGCGAGGCACCGCGAAACGCACGCAGAAGGGCTCTTCGGACGCTATTTTCCGCAAGCGCTCTTCCTGCGGGAGAAATCTGCAAACGTCCGCCTGCGCGCGTCTCGGGTTCGGGTCTTCGCCGTGCGGGCAAAAGCAAGGATACGCGAAACCATTAGCCCTAATGCGCTCCAGCACCTCCGCGTATCTTGCGCCCCGCTCAGTCTGCCTGGAAGCTTTTTCATCCGGCACTATTCCAAGCCACTGAAGGTCGCTTAAAATGGCTTCCTCGAACAGAGAGGAAGACCGCTCCCGGTCAGTGTCCTCGAAACGCAGCAGGAAACGTCCGCCGTTGCGTTTGGCGTATAAATAGTTAAAGAGCGCGGTCCGCGCGCCTCCAATATGAAGCAGCCCCGTCGGCGACGGGGCGAACCTCGTGCTTACCATTACGGATCCTTCTTTATTTTCCACCTATAGGGCCAACCCTCCCGATTACCTTGATCTGAGCCTTTGCCACACCGATTCCCTTTATGCCAAGCAATTCCGCCGCGGCGTTTGAAATATCGAGTGCCCTGTTCTTGTGTTCTTTAAACCTGTCCGTTATCCTGACGACGACCGACCTGCCCGTTGACGGAGTCGTGATCTTGACCAGCGTGCCGAACGGCAGGTTCTCGGCTGCCGCCGTCAGGTGGCTGTCCGTGAAGCGTTCGCCGTTAGCGAATTTCCTGCCGATAAATTTACCTCCGTACCACGAGACGGAAGAGGCCACGTCGTAGCCTCCCCGCAGCTTGTACTCAGGAGTCAGTTCCTGTGCGTGCATCTCTCCAAACGCTTCGTATATCATTGACATCCAATGAAGGGCCATAGCGCGCGTGTTCAGCTTGACCGCCACGACGTGTTCCGGACGGGCGGAAAACAGCACCTGATTTTTTACGCATAGAGACCATTTATCGCCCGCCTTGGCCACATTGAGATCCATCAGCGTGAAGCCGCTGGCATAAAGACTGTTGAGCTTCTCAGACATCGACGTGACCTCAGCGGCGTACGCGTCGGGAAAACGCCATACCCTGACGTCCCCTATCTTCCAGATTATCGTGGATCCCTCGTATTCAAGGCTGGACGGCGCGGCGCTGGCCGTTCCCGCAAAAACAAAGGCTATAACAATAACGAGGAACGCTCTTTTTGCTTTGATCATCACTGTCCCTTTCCATCCGGGATTTCCACGAACCGCTCTATCGTCGCCACCGCATGGCATTCCATGCACTCCGCGCGGCCCGTGCTACCTACATACTCGCCTGATTTTACCTTAATGTTAATTTTATTCATCAGGTTATATACGGTAAAACGATGCCCGAAATTACTCATTACCTGCGGCATTATGGAATTGAGCCTTGGAACCTGCGCTATAAGCACGATATCGATCCAGTTCACGCTCCACCCCTCGCAGGTAAGCATCTCCAGAACCTGCTCCAGTATGATGGTGCTGTCTATATCCTTGTACTGCATGTCCGAGGCGGGAAAATGCCCGCCGATGTCGCCAAGCCCGGAAGCGCCCAGAAGAGCGTCCGATATCGCGTGGCAGAGGACATCCGCGTCGGAGTGCCCTAAAAGCCCCAAGGGGGACGGTATCTCAAGCCCCCCCAGGACGAGTCTGCGCCCCGTCACCAGCTCGTGGATGTCGTACCCGAAACCGGTCCGCACCTCGTGCATGTCGTTTACGAGGGACTTCGCGATGAACCAGTCGAAGTCGTTCGTAATCTTGAAATTTTTCTCGTCGCCCGGAACCCATGTCAGCTCTTTTGAGGCCGCGAGCCAGATGGTAGCCTCGTCTGTAGCGACGCCGCCCGCCTCCTTAAGCGTCCGGAGAAGCGTTTCCCTGCCAAACGCCTGGGGCGTCTGAGTGCGGAAGACGCTTTCCCTCGGGATTGCCTTGATGGCGCCGCCCTTGATCTCCTTCAGCGAGTCTATTGAAGGAAGTAGCGGCACTACCCCGCGATCAGACGAGGTTTTTTCCATCAGCGCCTCGCAAATCCCTATATCCAGGAATGGCCGGGCAGCGTCATGAATCATGACATACTCTGACGAAGCCGCTTCCAGGCCCCTTAAGACTGAATCCGTTCTCTCCATGCCGCCCGACGTGAATTTGACCGGGCATCTGATGCCATTGACTTCTTCCGATTCATATCCGTCCGGAAACACTACTACCAGCTCGTCGATAAGCCCGCGCGAATGAAGCCTTTCGGCCGCGCGGGCGCCCCATAGCCACATCGGCTTGTCGCCAAGAGTCCTAAATTGTTTAGGCGCCCCGCCCATCCGGCTTCCCAAACCAGCCGCCATCAAAAGGAACGACCAAGAAGATTTTCGTCTACCCTTATTCATCATCTCTTCAGCTTACCAAATACCATTCTTCCTGCCGATGTCTGCAACATTGAGGTGATTATGATTTCCACGGTCTGGCCGATCGCGGCCTCCCCATCTTCTACTACAAGCATTGTCCCGTCCTCCAGGTAACCTATCCCCTGGCCAGGTTCCTTGCCGGGGCGGATTACGTCTATTTTTACCTGCTCTCCAGGCAGAAACTGCGGTTTCAGCGAGTTAGCGAGGTCGTTTACGTTCAGAACAGATACGCCTTCTATGCGCGCAATCTGGTTCAGGTTATAATCCGTAGTCATTATCTTCGATTCGGTCTTTTTGCACAACTCGACTAAAGCCTCGTCGACTTTGTCCCTGCGCAGATCCTTTAAGCTGACGTCGTGTATGCGCACGTCAATGTCCTTTATCTTCTGAAGTTCCGAAACCACAGAAAGCCCCTTTCTCCCCCTTGTCCTCCGCACAGGATCCGACGAGTCAGCCACCCCCTGCAGTTCCGTGAGCACGAACCGAGGCAGCAGCAACGTCCCCTCCAGAAAGCCGGTGCCGGCTATATCCAGAATGCGCCCGTCTATGAGGGCGCTCGTGTCAATGACCTTCCTGCTAGCGCTCAGCGCGTCCGCGAGCGAGGAATCGTAAAAGGCTGGATCCGCGGGATCATGCGCGCCTTTTTTGTCGCGCTTCACGAAACGCCCGCCCCTTCCGGCTATATTGACCATGAAGGGCCAGATGTCGTCCTTGCGCTTGAGAAAAGCCCTCATTCCGATATAAGCGAAAAGTATGTTAAGGCCGATAGCCACATAAAAACCGACTGGACTCCAATAAAACGGGATGGCTATGAGGTTTGCCAAAAAGAGGCTTACCGCGAGCCCCGTCAGCGTCACCGCTATATCCGGCACGCTCACGTTCTGAAGCATATTTTCGAAAAGCTGCCCGATTTTTTTCAGGAAAAGCCAGATCAGCGGGGTCAGCATATAGCCGCAAAGCGCGAATAAGATTATGCATAAAGCCGCCCAGACATAAGGGTGAATGCTGCTCACAAGAGGTACTTTCATTTCCGTGAGCAGCCGCGCGATCTGGTAGCCGGCAATGCCGCAGATAAGGGTCAGAAGCATTCTCAGCATTATCTTCATTATTCCGGTGATTCCGGTTTCCGACATGTCATTGTCTCCTTTCCGTTATGATTTCCGCCCGGCGCCTCACGCCTCTTTATCCATCTCCCGCCGGGCTTCCAGCGCCACATGAAGGGTAGCCCTGTCCGCGTATCCGATGCTCCCCCCTACGGGCAGGCCGTACGAAAGCCTCGAAAGCTTCACCTCCTGGTTAAGCCCGCCTAACGCGTCCTGAATCATATAAGCCGTCATATCTCCCTCAATCCGAGGGGATAAGGCAAGAATTACCTCCCTTGCGCCAATATCGGCGATCCTGGATTTCAGCCGGTCAAGGCTTTCCTCCGGGACATCCTGATCCTCAAGGGGCGAGCATCGCCCGCCAAGTACGTGGTACAGACCTTCATAGATGCCCGACTGCTCCATAGCGACGCAGTCTTCCTGAGTCTCCACGACGCAGATTTTGCTCCTGTCTCTTGCCGGATCGGAACAGATGCCGCAGATTTCCTCAGTCGTTATGTTCCCGCATAAAACGCAGGAACGCACTTCCTCCCTAAGGTCAGATACAGCCCGCGAAAGCGAGCGAGCCCATTCCGGATCCTGCCCCAGCATATAAAAAACCATGCGCCGGGCTGTTTTCTCGCCAACGCCGGGAAATTTCCCGAAAAGTTCAGACAATCTGGCAAAGGAATCAGGCAGACTCACTATTCAGCCCGCTGTTTTCGGCCGGCGCCTAAAAAAGCCCCGGTATGCCGAGCCCGCCGGTCAGGCTTCCCATCCGTTTTTCAGCGAGTTCCCGGCTCAGCCTGAGCGATTCCTTTACAGCGGATAGCACGAGATCCTCCAGCATTTCAACGTCATCCGGGTCAACGACGTCCTTCGATATGGAGAGCGAGACGATTTCTCCGTGCCCGTTCGCCTTTGCCGTCACCATCCCCCCGCCGCTCGACGCTTCCACGACCTCTTTGCCGAGTTCCTCTTGAACCACGGACATCTGATCCTGCATTTTCTGAACCTGCTTTAACATCTTACCCATTTTATTATCCATTTTCATGCGTAATCTTCCTCTCAAAAACTAAATATTTTACTCGCGTATCCCTTTTATAAATTATAAAGAAGGCCGCCATAGGTCGAGGCGTATTTTTTCCATGAGGACGAGCATTACGAAAAGGGGCAGCTTTATGACGCGCCGCCACCTCCGCGGTTCCTGAATCGTCCTGTAAAGCCATTCCAACTTCATCCTGCGCCATGCTTCCGGCGCCCTCTCGAGCCTTCCCGACAGAACGTCAAAACTTCCCCCGACGCCAATACCCACCACGTTCCCTAATTTTGACTTATTGGCGTAAAACCAGTACTCCTGCGCCGGAACGCCAAGCGCGACGAAGAGAATGCAGGCACCGGATTTTTTTATCGTCCCGCAGACGCCCTCATTCTCGCTTTCCTTGAAATATCCGTCCATGCAGCCGGCCACTTCAAGCCCGCCGTATTTCTCCTTCATCCGCCTTGCCGCCTCCAGGGCGACGCCAGGCCTGCCTCCCAGGAAGAATACCGGCCAGCCGTGGCCTGCCGAGAACCTGCAAAGGTGCCCCACAAAGTCCACGCCCGATATCTGCTCCTGCACGGTAAAGCCAAGAAAACGCAGCGCCCATATCAAGCCCGCGCCATCGGGGAGCGACATCGCGGCCGACAGCACTATCTTCGAGTAGCGCTCGTCCGAGCGGCTCCTCAAAGCGGCCAGAGCGTCGACCGTCACGATCATCTGCGGCGATTCCGCCGCCTGAAGCCAGCCGCCGATCCTGCCGAGCGCGTAATCCAGAGAGACGTTGTCCGCCGCAACGCCCCAGAGCCTGGGACGTTCCCGCATGCCATCGTCCCTGCCGCCTGAGCGGACCACCGCGATGTAGAGTCCCGCGCCTGTAAGCGCCAGGACAGCCGCGAGCGATGCCGGATCCATCAGCCCCATCTGCAAAACCGCGATGGAAGCGCCGCATATGGCGCAGACAGCGGACACGAAAAATACTGCCGCGGGATGGTCGACGCCCCTCCTCACCAGCCCTCGGTAAAACATCATGTTCCCGAGCGGTTTTGGCGAAAAAGCAGCGGAGAGGACGCTGAGCGACGTCTCGATTATAGGTATGGCAAAGAGCCCCAGAGGCAGTATCATGACTGTAGCGAACGCGACGCCCTTGCTGGCGCCGAGCATTGACGTGCCGGCCAGGAGGATCCCCCACATGGCGGCCAGGGACGATCCAAGCCTCCGATAGACGTTGACGTGCCTGCTCCAGAACACTAGTATCAGTGCAAGCCCGCACAGTGACATCATGAGCGCGTCAGAGAAGCCTTTGGAGGAAAGAGCGGTCACGGCGGTCATCAGCGTCCAGCTTACCAGGAGCAAGCCGCCGCCCATTCCGGGTATCTCGTCGAACTCCTGAAACAGTATTGGGAAAAAGCCCATCCATAAAGTGCTTAAAACGATTATCGCCGTAAAACTGGATATATAGAGGAATTCGCCGTCCGGACGGCCTATAAACGTAATCCGCGGCCCCAAAAGCGCGACGCCGAGGCCTATGGCGAGATAGCAGAACCGAAGGTCCCAGTTTTTCACGACCTTCTGGCAGAAGCCGACGAGACCCGCGATGACCCCCGCGGTTATCGTGAGCTTCATCGGCGCGCTATCGGCCCAAATGCCGCATATAGCCCACGCCGCTATAAGGCTGATGTCCCTCAGGTAGTAGTATTGGTCGCGCTCAAGATCCTTCCTGAACGTTCTCTGTATGAATGAGCAAGCGACCACCACATACGCCGTGATCACAGCCATTTTCAGGTAAGCGCCGTCAAACTCCGGCATCATTGCTCTATAATGCCACCGTTTCCATATTGCCGACGTATGGCCGAAGCGCTTTCGGCACTGCTATAGAGCCGTCCTCGCGCTGATAATTCTCCATGATGGCGATAAGGCACCTGCCAGCCGCTATGCCGGATCCGTTCAAGGTGTGGACGAAGCGGATCTTGCCTCCGGAACTCGTCTTATACCTCGTGCTCATGCGGCGCGCCTGAAAATCCTCGCAGTTGCTGCAGGAGCTGATCTCCCTGTAGCAGTTCTGCGAAGGGAGCCAGACCTCGATATCGTAGGTCTTAGCGGCAGCGTTGCCGATATCGCCAGAGGAAAGCGCTACTACCCTGTATGGAAGCTCAAGTAGCTGCAGGACCTTCTCCGCCGCGCCGAGCAGCAGATCCAGCTCCGCGTAGCTCGTTTCAGGCGTGCACAGCTTGACGAGCTCTACCTTGTCAAACTGGTGCTGGCGCAGCATTCCCCTCATGTCCCTGCCGTAAGAGCCGGCTTCGCGCCTGAAGCAGGGCGTGTACGCGGCATAGTACAGCGGGAGGTCGCTCTCATGCAGGATCTCCCCGTAATGAAGGTTCGTCAGCGGAACCTCCGCAGTAGGTATAAGCCACAGGTCGTCAGGGGCGCATCTGTACTGCTCGTCGGCAAACTTCGGAAGCTGGCCGGTCCCAAGCATGGTCGCCGTATTTACGAGGATCGGCGGCATTATCTCCTTATATCCGTGTTTCGTGACATGCAGGTCGAGCATGAAATTAATGATCCCGCGCTCAAGCCGCGCCCCCGCGCCTTTGAGCACCGTGAAGCGGCTCTCGGCAAGCCGGACTCCCCTCTCGAAATCCATTATGTCAAGAGCCTCGCCCAGATCCCAGTGCGGTTTGGGCTCAAAGGAAAATTCACGGGGCTCTCCGTGCCTCCTGATTTCAATATTCGCGCGCTCGTCTTCGCCGTCCGGGACGCTCTCGTGCAGGACATTGGGCATCATGAGGAGCTGATTATTGAAGTTTTCCTCAATTTTAGCGAGCTTGCGATCCAGCTCCTTTACCTGCTCTCCTATCAGGCGCATCTCCTCCATGAGGGCTGAAGCGTCCTGGCCCTTTTTCTTGAGCTCTCCTACCCTGCGCGATCCCTCGTTCCTTCTTGCCTTTAAATCTTCGGATTTCGCGAGAGTCTCTCGCTTTTCCGAATCCAGAGCGAGCAAGCCGTCAAGGTCGAAGCCATGCCTGCGCTTTCTCAGAAGCTCGCGGACTTTATCGGGACACTCCCTTATCCACTTTGGGTCAAGCATTAAGCTCCTGTCTCCTCGCTGGACTGGTCGAGCAGGCCAATGGCCTTCCGCGCGTCGTAGAGCAGGTTAGCCATTTCAAGGGCAGCAATCGCGGCCTCCACTCCCTTGTTGCCCGCCTTGCTTCCGGCGCGCTGAAGCGCCTGATCCAGATTGGAGCAGGTAACGACGCCGAAGCCCACAGGCACCCTCTGGTCGAGCGCGACGCTAGCCAGCCCCTTTGACATCTCCGCGCATATGTAATCGAAGTGCGGCGTATCTCCCCTTATGACGGCGCCAAGCGCCACGACAGCGTCGAACCTGCCGGAAAGAGCGGCCTCCTTCGCGATAAGCGGCAGCTCCCACGCGCCGGGAACCCAGAATAATTCGATATCCTGATGCTTGACGTCGTGACGGATCAGCGCGTCCACCGCGCCATCGAGAAGCCTCCCTGATATCAGCTCGTTAAAGCGCGATACGACTATCGCGAACTTCAAACCGGTCCCGATAAGGGAACCCTGCACTGTTCTCATGCCAAATCGACCTCCTCAGAAATTTTAGAAGCTCTACATGCCTTATATATGCAAAATATGCCCCATCTTGCGGCATTTCGTGTGCAGATACTTTTCATTATGCTCGTTAGGAGGGAACTCCAGCGGAATCCTCTCCGCGATTTCAAGGCCGTATCCCTCAAGGCTCACTATCTTTCTCGGATTGTTTGTAAGCAATCTGATGCGCTTCAATCCGAGATCGACCAGGATCTGCGCCCCGATGCCGTAGTCCCTCAAGTCAGGCGGGAAACCGAGCGCGATATTCGCCTCTTCGGTGTCCATGCCCTTTTCCTGAAGCTCATAAGCCTTGAGTTTCGCCAATAGCCCTATGCCGCGTCCTTCCTGCCTCAGGTAAAGCAAAGCGCCCGTCCCTTCCCGCTCGATGATCGACATCGACTTGTGGAGCTGGTCTCCGCAGTCGCATCTGAACGACCCGAACGTATCCCCCGTAAGGCACTCCGAATGCACCCTCACTATCGGGCACTCGGCGGACGAAAGATCGCCTTTCACCAACGCTAGGTGCCCCGCGTCCTCCGCGTCGTCGCATTCGTATTTATACGCGATGGCGCGAAACTCTCCATATTTCGTCGGCAGCTCGACATCAGCCATCCTTCGGACAAGTTTCTCGATGCTCAGCCTGTGCCTGATAAGGTCGGCTACCGAAATGACCTTGAAACCGTATGACTTTGCCAGTTCCATCAATTGCGGCAGACGCGCCATCGAGCCGTCCTCATTGAGTATCTCGCAGATCGCTCCGGCGCCGCTCAAGCCCGCGAGGCGGGCTAAGTCGACCGCGGCTTCAGTGTGGCCCGCGCGCTTCAGTACCCCGCCCTGGCGCGCTATCAGCGGGAAAATATGCCCAGGCCTTCTGAAATCCGCGGGCTTCGCTGACAAATCGGCGAGCTTGCGGACGGTAGAAGCCCTCTCGGCGGCCGATATCCCGGTAGTCACGCCCTCCGAGGCGTCCACTGAGACCGTAAAGGCAGTCCCGTGCGGATCGGTGCTTTTCTCGACCATCAGGCCGAGATTCAGCCTCTCGGCTGTTTCCCGGTCAATCGGCGCGCAGACAAGCCCCCGCGCTAACTTCACAAAAACATTCATCGTCTCCTGCGTACAAAACTCAGCCGCCACAAACATGTCGCCCTCGTTTTCCCTGCAGGCATCATCGACGACTATAATTATTTTACCAGAAGCGACGTCTTCTATGGCGCTTTCGATAGTATCCAGCTCAAAACCGTCCTGTTCAGCGAATTCGCGATTATCCACGGGATCCCCCCTGCCGCCAGCCGTATTGGGCCAGCTTTTCCAATGTAATGGCGCCGCCCTCGTCATGCCCGCCGCTTTGCGGGAAAGCTCCGGCCGGGCATCCCAAAAGCCTCGCCACGTACCTGGCCAGAACGTCGATCTCCACGTTCACGATGTCGCCTTCCTTAAGAAGCGAAAGCGTGGTCCCTTCGAGCGTGGCTGGAATCACCCCCACGGAAAATTCCGTCTCGAGTGAGTCTATTACGGTCAGGCTGACCCCGTCAAGCGCGATGGATCCTTTCGCCGCTATCCCCCATGAAATGCCCTGGGACACGGACACCCAGATTTTCCCAGTATTGCCCGTCATGTCGGCCCTAGCGACGCGGCATGCCTCATCGACATGCCCTAAGACGATATGCCCGCCGAGGCTGTCTTCAGGGCGAAGCGCCGCTTCGAGGTTTACTTTGTCTCCGGCCCTTACCGCGCCCATGTTCGAGACGCGCATGGTCTCCCCCATGATCTGGGCGCTGAACGAATCTCCCCTTATGCCGATGGCGGTAAGGCAGACACCTGACACGGAGACGGAATCCCCATGCCTGATCACGCGCCTCATTCCAGGCGCATGGATTTCTATGCGGCTCACGTCGCCGGATTCGGATGATATGGAGCTAACAATCCCGACGGTCTCTACAAGTCCGGTGAACAAATCGGTATCCCCTCAAACCAGATGTCGTCGCCTATTTTGCGAACTCTCATATTTTTCATGGATATAGTATCGTCCATGTGCGAGAATGAAATATTGTCTGATATTCCGATGCCAAGACCAAGCACTTTTGGCGCGATAAAGAGAGAGTACTCGTCGACTGACCCGGATTTTATCAGCGAACTGATTAATTTAGAACCGCCTTCGACCATGAGCTGATTTACGCCAAGCGCGCAAAGCTCGTTCAGCAGGCCTCCCATAGGAATATAAGCCCCTGTCTCCTCAGTCTGGCGTATCACCTTGGCCCCCCTTCTCGTGAGCGCGTTCACTTTATTTTCGTCCGGCGCCGGCCCTGTAAAAAAAACGCACTTGCCGGCGCTAAGGATTTTCGCCTCCTCTGGCGTCCTCAGATCCTTGTCGACGATTACCTTGACCGGCGAGGCGCCGTCAGCGTCCCTGACCGAAAGAAGGGGGTCATCCTTCAGGATCGTTCCTACCCCGACCATTATAGCGTCGTTTTCAGCGCGCAGAAGATGGGAGCGGATTCTCGATTCGCTTCCGCTGATCCACTTGCTTTCGCCATTCTCAAGCGCCATCCTGCCGTCAATCGAGACGGCGGCCTTAACGGTAATCCATGGGCGCCCCATCGTCATCGAGCGTATGAAGCCTCTGTTTATCCAGCGGCACTCCTCCGCCAGAACCCCTGTGACTACCTCTATTCCGGCTTTTGCCAGAGCATCGAGGCCCGAGCCGTTTACTTTGGGGTTCGGATCATTTATTCCCGCCACTACCTTGGAAATTCCCGCCGCTATGAGGGCTTCGGTGCATGGGGGTGTTTTGCCGGCGTGGCAGCACGGCTCCATGTTGACATACGCGGTACAGCCCTTTACGTTTTTAGCCCTCTTAAGCGCCTCAGCCTCCGCGTGAGGCCCGCCGTACCGCCTGTGATAGCCCCAGGACACCACTCTCCCGCCCTCGACGCTCTCATCGACTATGACGCATCCGACTCTCGGGTTAGGGCTTACGGCGCCCGTTCCCCTCAGCGCGAAACTCAATGCCATTCTCATGTATCGATCCTGAATTTTCTGTTCCATCAACAGCGTCAATTATTTCTTCCTCCAAATATTTATTCAGTGACGTCAAGCGCCCTTATGATGCGTTCGGCCAGCACGGGGCCTAAGCCCGGCACCTCGGCAAGCTCGTTCTTCTTTAACTTCGCTATAGCCCTGACGCTCCCGAACCTCGAAAGAAGCTGGGCTACCTTATTTTTACCCAAGCCGTGTATTTCTTCAAGCAAGCTCCTTTTGAATTTGCTCTCCCTCTTTTTCCTGTGCGATGTTATGGCAAACCGATGCGCCTCGTCGCGCACCCGTTCAAGAAGCTTCAGGCCCGGGTCGTTCCTGTCCAGTCTTATTGCCTCCTTTTTTTCAGGGATGAAAATTTCCTCCTCGCGTTTCGCGAGCGCGACGGCCGCTATAGAGCCAAGCCCCAGCTTGCGGAGCGCCCTTCGCGCGAAGTCGAGCTGCACGGGCCCGCCGTCTATCATTATCAGCTGCGGAAGCGGCTCCTGCCCCTCCAGGCATTTCCCGTATCTCCTCGTAAGCGTCTCTTCCATAGACCTGAAATCATCTACGTCCTCCACGGTCTTTATGTTAAACCTCCTGTAAAGGGACGGGTTCGCTTCCCCCTGCTCGAAAACCACGACAACGCCGACCGTGTTCTCCCCCGCTGTATGCGAAATATCGAATCCGTCTATCCTCCAGGGCAGGACGGGAAGCCCCAGTGCCTCCTGAAGCCTTTTCAAAGGCGCCCAGTCAGTCGCGTCCCCTTCGATCATGGCGGGAGTGAAAAGCCGCTGCCTGCTGACGCGCCATATCGCCTTTATCATATCGCGTATGCGCGCCGCTTCCTCAAACTCCATGCGCCTTGCTGAGGCGTCCATGCGCTTATGCAGCTTGCTTGCCAGATCCGCGCATTTGCCGGACATCAGGAGAATGAGGTCGGCCACCCTCTCGCGGTATTCCGCCTCAGTGCAGCCCTTCACGCAGGGTGCCAGGCAGAGGCCCAGGACATGCCTCATGCAGGCCCTATCGCGGGAGGGAAGCTTACCGGCCTCAATAGGCGCAGTGCAGGTCCGAAGCGCGAAATAGCGCTCGGCGAGGCGAAGCAGCCCTCTTAAATCCTTCACCCGCACGAACGGCCCGATGTACACGGATCCGTCATATTGCCTGTTCCTCGTTACGATGACCCTTGGAAAATCCTCCTGCGTGATCTTTATGAAAGGGTACTTCTCGCCCATTTTCAGCTCGACGTTGAAAAACGGCTGATAAAGCTTTATGAGTCTCGACTCGAGGATCATCGCCTCGGCGTCGCTCTCCGTGCGTATCGTCGATATGTCCTCTATCTCGGACACGAGCCGGGCCAGCCTCGGAGACGCAAAACCAACATGCCTGAAGTAGGATGACACCCTCTTCTTCAGGGATTTTGCCTTACCGATGTATATTGTATTTCCGGACGAGTCGTGCATCAGGTAGACGCCGGGCTTGTCAGGAAACTTCCGAATCATCTTAAGAGCGTGCTCCCGATCCATGGAACCTCCTGTTTACATAGCTTAAGTCGTGGTATAGTATAACATGACAAGGAAAAATATTTCAGGAGGTGCGACCTCGTTTGAAACTGTCGCTTTATAATGATCTGACCGGACGCAAGGAACCATTTGAACCGCTTATCCCAGGAGAAGTAAGTTTTTACGTTTGCGGGCCAACCGTTTATGACTACTTTCACATAGGAAACGCTCGCCCATTCATAGTTTTCGATGTCTTGAGGAGGTATTTCGAATCGCGCGGCCTTCGGGTCAGATACGTGCAGAACTTCACCGACATAGACGACAAAATGATTCAGCGCGCAAGCCAGATGGGCATTACCGTCGCGGAGCTCGCCGATAAGTTCATATCCGGGTACTATCAGGATGCCGACTCGCTCATGATAAAGCGGGCGACGTCGAACCCGAGGGCCACCCATGAGATGCCATCCATACTGTCCATGATAGAAAAGCTCGTTGAAAAGGGCAACGCCTACGAAGCGGACGGAAGCGTGTACTTCGAGGTAGCGACTTTCGAGCGTTACGGCAGGCTGTCGCGCCAGAACCTCGACGACCTCAACTCAGGCGCTCGCGTCGAGATAGACGAGCGGAAGAAACATCCCCTCGACTTCGCGGTCTGGAAGTCTCAAAAGCCAGGCGAGCCGGCGTGGGACAGCCCATGGGGCCCCGGGCGCCCAGGATGGCACATCGAGTGCAGCGCGATGGCGGAAAGATATCTCGGAGAGACGATAGACATACATGGAGGCGGCAGCGATCTCGTTTTCCCACATCACGAAAACGAGATCGCCCAGTCCGAGGCGGCGCACGGCAAGGATTTCGCGCGTTTCTGGATTCACAACGGCTATTTGATGATAGACCGCGAGAAGATGTCCAAATCGCTGGGCAACTTCTTTACCGTCCGCGACGTCAGGGCGCAATACCCGGCGGTCGTGATAAGGCTCTTCATGCTCTCCGCCCATTACCGCTCCCCGATAAATTTCTCGGCCGAGACGCTGGACCAGGCCGGGCACGCCTACGAACGGCTTCGCAACGGCTGGGCTGAAATAGCGTTCGCCCTTGAGACGCGCCCCTGCGACGTTGTGCCTTGCGAAAGGGACGACGGGCTCAGATCGGCGATAAAGGACGCGGAAACCCTCTTTCACGAAAGCATGGAGGACGACTTCAACACGGCTGGCGCTATAGGCGCGGTGTTCGATCTCATCCGCGCTACCAATATCTCGCTAGGCCGCCAGGGCGGGATAGACTACGACACGGTTGAGGCCGCCGCCGCTTTCCTCAGGATGGTAGACGATGTCATGGGCATACTGGGCTTAGGCGCGGAAGAATGCGCCAGGCCGTCAGGAGCGCCTGAAATAGAGGCGCTCATCCAGGAGAGAGAGGAAGCCAGAAAAAACAAAAACTTCGCGAGATCGGACGAAATCCGCGACACTTTAGCCTCTCGCGGCATATTGCTGGAAGACACCCCTCAGGGCACAAGGTGGAAACTGGCTTAAGAGAATGCCATTTAAGACGCCTCCTCGCTGATATTCATGCTCGGAGGCAGTCTATACTTTCCGGCCTGGATGGGCAGGGCGACAGCATTTACTTTTGAGTGAAAAGTATCTTCGCCAATACATCATAGTTGAGAGCTGCTTTGAGCATCTTTTTTCTGGCTCCTAACCGCTTGCGTCCAAGATCGGCCCTCCT
>JAIROA010000060.1 GCA_031257775.1 Synergistaceae bacterium | reverse complement strand
GAAAATGTTCGGCGCAATACGCAGATATCTTGGTGAAGCGTTCCATGATCTTGCCAAGCAAAAAGAGAGCCGGATATTGGAGGGCCATGTAGCGGCAGATCACGTGCACATGTATATCTTGATCCCGCCGAAGTTTGCGGCAGCGCAGGTTATAGGTTTTATCAAAGGGAAGAGCGCTATTTATATAGCAAGAAACTTCGGTGGCAGGCAGAGAAATTTCCAGGGAGAACGCATGAAAATTTCCACTTTCACCCTTGCGATTTTGTGCTAAGATAAACACATGGGATTTCCGGTTACGCACAATACAATAACGCGAAATATCCATTCAGGAACGCCTTTTGCCGCATTTAGGCCTATTCCCGTTGATATGGCGAGCATCTTTTGGTATTATAGGACAAGTTAGTTAAAGAATTACGCATCTTTAGGGGGAAATCCTGTGGTTTACGATTTCGACACGCCCGTTAACAGAAAAGGGACAGGCTGCGAAAAATGGGACGAAATGGCGTCTGCTTTCGGGAAGGGAGATCTCTTGCCGTTCTGGGTCGCGGATATGGACTTCAAAGCAGCCCCGGAGATCGTCGAGACCCTGCGTGAAAAAACCGCGTCCGGAGTATTCGGGTACCCGGTCATGACGGATTCGGCACGGGAATCCGTGGCCGGCTGGCTCGGCACGAGGCACGGTTTCAGCGTGGATGTCCCCGAAGTCGGTTTTTCTCCCGGCATCATAACGTCGTTAAGCATCGCGGTGCAGGAATTTACCTCGCCAGGCGACGGGGTCGTCATTCAGACTCCGGTGTATCCTCAGTTTTTTACCCTCATAAGGAAAAACGGCAGGGCCGTCGTCGAGAACCCGCTGATTGAGACCGAAAACGGGTACGAGATGGACTTCGACAACCTGCGCCGCGTCATCACGCCGAACGTGAGGGCCATGCTTCTATGCAGCCCACATAACCCTGTCGGCAGGGTCTGGAAGCCCAAAGAGCTGAAGCAGCTTGCGGAAATCTGCATGGAGCGCGGCGTAACCCTGCTCTCGGATGAAATTCACCAGGACATAGTTTACAGCGGCGCCAGGCACGAGCCCTTCCAGCTTGCCGCTCCGGAAGCGTCCGCCTGCGCCCTGACGTTCGTTGCCCCGAGCAAGACCTTCAACATCGCCGGCCTCTGCGGCTCGGCGTGGGTGGCAAAAGACAGAAAAATCGCCCAGAGAATGGAAAAGGCGCTGTCGTCCGTTCACTGCGCGAACATAAACATGCTGGCCCTGGCAGCCCTTGAAGCGGCCTACAGGAAAGGCGCCCCTTGGCTCGATCAGCTCGTCGCATATCTTGAGGGGAACAGGGATTTTCTGGAAAAATTCCTGCGCGAGCGTCTGCCCAAAGCAAAGATGAAACGCCCGGAGGGGACTTTCGTTTTCTGGCTGGATTTCAGGGGCTACGGGTTGGACGCCAAAGAGCTTCAAAGAGTGCTGGTAGAGGAAGCCGGAGTGGCGCTCAACCCGGGCGGCGCTTTCAGCGGGGATTGCGGCGGATTTGCCCGCATGAATGTGGGCTGCCCGAGAGCAATGCTGGAGGAAGGCCTTTCCCGCATGGAAAGGGCTTTCGCGAAACTGTAGATATTGCCCATTAATGATTGATTACCATAAATTATACATAAGAAGATGATGCGCGGGTGGACTCCAATAAAAACTTAAAGAAATTCTGCCGATTCAGCGTCGACGCCAGGACATACAGCGGGGCGGTCAGGGGCAATATGGTCGATATAGTGGAAGGCGACTTGTTCGGCGACCTCTCGGACATTAGGATGAGCTTCCCTGTCGACCACGTGAAGTTCCTGCCGCCGATCATGCCTACGAAAATCTGGTGCGTCGGCGTAAATTACATGGGACACATGAGGGAGATGGGGCATGAGCCGCCTAAAGAGCCGCTGATATTCATGAAGCCCCGGACGACCGTCGTGGGGAGCGGCGACCCGGTGCGCATACCGGAATGGGCGGGCCGCGTCGACTACGAGGGCGAGCTTGCCGCGGTGATCGGGAAGAGGTGCCGCAACGTCTCTGAGTTTGAAGCCCTGTCATTCGTCAAGGGATACACGTGCTACAATGACGTCACGGCGCGCGATCTTCAGACGGATAACCACTGGATAAGGGCGAAGGGCTTCGACACTTTCGGCCCTTTAGGGCCTTCCATACTCGTTACTGAAAAGATGCCGGACGAGACTAAAATCACGACGAGGCTGAACGGAAGCGTCATGCAGCAGGACACGCTTGCCAGCATGATCTTTCCGGTCCGCCAGATAATATCCTACATAAGCAGATTTGCCACGCTCGAGCCAGGCGACGTCATAGCGACCGGGACTCCGGCTGGCATCGGGCGCGTAAAGCCGGGAGACAGGGTGGAGGTCGAAATCGAAGGAATAGGCTCGCTGATAAATCCTTTCATCTCTGATTAGACGATTTAGGAATCGCGTAAAAACGGCATATATGGCCGTTTTATTCCGGAATCCGGCGTGTCTTGTTCCGGCATACGTGGAACCGGAAATATCAAAATCGAGGAGGTGCCGGCATGTCCCAGGAAAACGATGCAAGGGTCTGGATTGTCGTGACGACGAATGGCGAGGACGGACACGTGAACGCCAGTGCTTACGACAACGAGCCTGACGCGAGGAATTTTTTCATTGAAATGCGCTCCAGGTATGGCGAAAAGGGCGCGCATATCCAGGAAACCGTCATTAACAGCAGGGATAGTTCACTGCCTTATATCGACGCGCCGTGGGGTTTCCTGCGGATGGACTTGAATTCGGAATTCGTCGAGGGCCTCATGGAAGATATATCGCCGTCAGGCAGGGTGAAGCCTGGCGCGGCGGAGCGGTTTGCCAGCGAGCGGGCGGCGGCAGTGGGCCAGAGGATGCTCAAGAGGGTCGAGGGCATATGCGCCGATGAGATCAAAGAAGAGCTGAAATCTCACGAGGAATGGCGCTTCTGGACGGATATGGAGGATTAACCTGTACGGATATTCTAAATTGAGCGCCCTTGCGGGCGCGCTCGGCAAATATAAAGAAGAAAAGCGCGTTAACGAGCCTGGGAGCAGAGTCATTTACATGCTCCCGGCTCTTTCCTCGTCAGGGCAGTTGCTGGACATGCTTAGCGGCGAGCGCGGTTTTTTTGGCGAGAAGCCGGATATCTGGAGCTGGAGCGAGATGTATTCCAGGCTGACCCCGGAAAAAGACCTCAGGCGTCAGATTGATCCGCCTGATCATAGGCTGATACTGCAATACGTGCTTGATTCGAACATAAAGGAGCTTGACGGGCAGGGCTCGTATGTCCCGAGCGGCGCCAGAAGGCGCGGGTTCATCGATATCCTGAGCCTCTCCATTCGCGAGCTTTTGCTGGAAGGCGTGGGTCCTGACATGATTTTGGCGGGTTTGGAAGCGCCCGGCACGCAAGAGCTGGGGAAAAGCGCGCGCAAAGACCTGCTTTACAGGCTCTATTCGGACTATCTGCTCTATCTCGAAGAAAACGGCCTTGCTGACAACTCGCAGATCCCGTCGTTGCTGTACGGCTCGCTTAGCCGGGGGCTACCCGAGGCTCTCGATGGGGCGGTGCTGTGCTGGGTGGGCTTCTTGTCATTTACGGGATCTCAGTTAAGGCTTGTGAAGGCCTTGAGGCACCTCGGGCAGGAGATGGAGTTCTTTATGCCGGAGACGGGCCTCGACGGCTTTCATGATATATCCGCGCAGATGGGCACGGACGCGGAATCCCTTGGGCCGCGAGGCGGGGCGGTGATAACGCTCAAGGCCAGGGATGCCTACGCGCAGTATGAGAGAATCGCGGAAGAAATAGTCGGCGCCTCCCTCGGGCGCGGTGCCCTGTGGGGCTTCCTGTCCGGACTGACCGAGGAAGGGCGGGCCGAAGCGCTCGAAGATATCGGCATGCTTGTTCCGCGCGATCGGCTGCGGCTCGTTGTTTCGGCGCTTGAAAAGCACGGAGTGCCGCATCAGCCGCGTTACGAGACTCCAGTGTCAGAGACCCGCGTGGTCGAGCTTGCGAGGCGGGCTTGGGAGGCCTACAGGCTCGATTGGCCCGCGAGGCGCGTATGGCACCTTCTCCGCGAGTCAGGCGCCTCCGGACCGGCACTCGGCGCTCAGGCACCGAGCTTCTCGCAGTCTGGGCTCGACGTATGGAAGGATGCGCTGACGGGCGATCCGGCGCGCCTGGCGTTCCTCGAAAAATTGTCGGCATTCTGCCATTACATCGACGATGAACGGGGCCATACGGGAGAGGAGCTTTTAAGAGCGCTGCTGAGGCTTTATGGCGAAGAGCAGGAAGCCTGCCTCGCGGAGGAAGCCGGGGACGACTTATCCCTTGACTTTGCCGTACGGGCGCTTGCCTCATCCCGACTTGAGCTGGAGCAGAAGATAAATATGCTAAGAGAGCTTACGCCGCCTCTCGGGGATGCCGGACAAGTGACGTTCCGAGGGGCGGAAGGCATGGCGTTTTTGTCCAACTGGGCGTCTTGCGCGGTAACGGCCCTCCAGCCGCCGATGCGCGGCGCAGTCTCCATTTACGATTCGCCGCCCTCTGTGCTTGTCTCACATAAAGTATGGATCATGACGGACGTCGACCCTGTCCGCTATTCTGGCCAGTCTTCGGAGCAGCCCCTTCTGGACGAGACATTGCGCAAGGGCGTCAATAGCTTTAGCGGTCCGGGCTATCCTGATAACAGGGGAGGATCCGGCAACCTGGAGCAGCCAGGCGGGATGGAGGGATCCGCGCATCTGCCGACCTTGCATGAAAAGAGGGAACAGAAAGAGGCCATGTTCCGCCGTCTAGTATCCTTAGGCGAAATTGTGACCGTGGCGGCGAGATCCAAGCTGGATTCGCACGGCAGGGAGCAAGGGGATTCCCCTTTTCTCCTGTCCATGCTTGCGGGCGGCTTGTCCCAAAAACCCGGCCCGTCAAAATCATGGTTCGTCGCGGGCGCTATGCCAGGCGAGGTAAGATCGGCGGAATTGACGCGGCCGGCACTGAGCCGAGGCGTGTTTCCCAGAACGGCGAAACTCGCTGCCGCGGCTGCCGGAGGCGCCGGAAAACAGAAGCTCAGGATATCGGCCAGCGCCATAGACGAGTTCGCCGATTGCCCGTTTTCTTACTGGTGCGGGCATATCGCGAATTTCGAGCCCCCAAGCGACGAGCCAGGAATATTCGGCCGGATGTTTCAGGGCAGCCTCGTTCACGATATATGGCACATGACATGGCGCAAATACCTTGACCGCGAGCGATGCTCCACGCTTAGCGCGATCCTGCTTGCGGAGTGGGGCGGATTCCTGCGGGCGCTCGAGGGGAAATACCCAGGCCTGAGCGACGGCACGGCAGCCGCTGAGATAGCAAACCTCCGGGACTCCATGACGCGGGCCGCCATAGCTCAGGACGAGGCGGAGGCGCGGGCCGCGACGGCCGGCCTCGAAAAGGAAAGGACGGAGCTTGAGTTCCGCCTGCCGTTTTATGAGACGGAGAACGCGGCGATTTCCGGAAGGGCCGACAGGGTCGACATCTGGAAGGGACTCGGGGCCGTGATCCTTGACTATAAGCTTGGCGCGAGCGACAGATATAAGGACAGCCTTCAGCTTGCTGTCTATGCCGCGATGATCCGCGAGGCAGGGCTTCCGGTCGCCGGTTTCGGATATATTGGCCACATGGACGGGAAAATAAGGGGCTCATGGTCGCCTGATGTCGAGACCGTCTATAAAGGCGCATCGAGAACCAAGGACGAGGGGATTGGCATAAAAATCGAAAGAGCGTTGGAGATCATGGAAGAGATAGACCGGATAGCATTATCCGGCGAATTCAGGGCGAATTACGGTGCCGGCAGATGCCCTGACTGTCAGTGGCAGACGATCTGCCGCCGCTTTGAGCGCGGCGGTTTTTACGACATGCTGGACATGCCCGGCAACGACGCGGCATCAGGCTTTGATATAGGCGAGGCAACGCTTTGACTGAGCAGGCTCTAAATAATGAAAACGCCGGCAGGATGAAAAACAGGAACGAGGAGCAAGGAGCGCCGGAAGCGCGGGAAAAGCTGCTGCGGCTTTTGAGCGGCGAGAGAGAGGAACAGCGTCAGGCCATAACGTCGCTTGAGAAGCTCACGGTCGTGAGCGCCGGAGCAGGCACGGGCAAGACTCACACATTGGCCAGGCGTTTCGCGTGGCTGCTGGCCAGCGACCCTGACTGCCGCGTCGAGCAGATACTGACACTCACGTTCACGCACCTGGCCGCGAACGAAATGAGGGAAAGGATAAAGCATACGCTCATAAAGTGGCGCGATTCCGATCCGGCTCTTTTGGGGCGTCTTGACGACGCCGTTCAGAGGATCGACGAGGCCTATATTTCGACCATACACGCCTTTGCCCTTCGCGTCATCCGTGAGTCAGGGCTTGACCTGGACATCGATCCGGGATCATCGCTTATAGGGGATGCCGCTCAACGCGAGTTCTGGGAGGGTTACAGGCTGAATCTCCGCACCGCGGATCCTGAGCGTGTGCCGCGGCTGTCGGACGAATGGCGGGCGCGCGTGAAAGAGCATGTCTCATCCGCGGATTACATCGCGTTTCTCAACTATTTCGGGGCGGACACATTGTCCGCTATTGCCAGGGAATCCGGGGACGTATTCGGGAGCATGAGCGAGCTGCCCGGTGATTTCCTCGCGAACGCTCCTGCCAGGGAAGAAAGCGCGCGGAAACGGATAATAAAATTGCTGTCCAGGGGCTGGCTTGAAACGAGCGATCTCTGGCACGGCAGGATTTTCCCGGCCATAGACGGCGAACTCGGGCATGGCGGCGTGTTTGCCGATAACCTCCTCATGCTGCGCAATGAGTGGCCCGATGCGCCTTGCGGCGCCGAGGATGCCGCGCGCTTTGCCTCTGACCTTCTATGCGGGGCATTGAAGAGCGTTCCGGGCAAATCGGGCATAAAGGATATCATCGAGGACGTGCTTGGCGAGAAGCTTACGGACTGGAAAAAAAGGAATTTAGCCCATGCAAGGATATCGGAGACGCTCTTTGCGTCTCCCCCTTACAAGGATCCCGAAGCAAAAACGAGGAAGATGCTGCTTTTGAGCGCCGCGGCCGGATGGGAATGCTGGAATACGGCAAGGCGCGCGTCAGGAGGGCTCACGTATGCGGATCTCGTGCGCTACGCGACGCGCGTCCTGGCATCAGGCGCGTACGCGGGGAAGTTCAGGCACGTGATGGTGGACGAGTTTCAGGACACGGATG
>JAIROA010000048.1 GCA_031257775.1 Synergistaceae bacterium | reverse complement strand
ATTATACTTTCGAACTTAGCGAAGCTGTCGGAGCGCGGCGCCGAGGTGTGGGCCAGAATGCCTTTCATCCCCGGGATCAATTCTGACGCGGGAAACCTTGCCGCCGCCGGGAAATTCCTCTCGGACCTGAAATCGGTCCGGCAGCTGAACCTCCTGCCGTATCACAGCGCGGCTGAGGACAAGCATGACAGATGGAAGATGAAATTCATCCTTCGCGGCCTGCGCCCGCCTACGGAAAATTCCCTCCGGAATGCCGCCGCGGTCATAGAAGGCTTCGGCGTGAAGGTCAAAATCGGGGGATAAAGCAGCGCCCTCAAGCCACCCGCTGAAACATAGGCTATTATGAATATGCGGCATTGCTTTAAACGAAAATGGCGTATGCCCAAAATGCGGATATAAGAAATAAAGAGATAGGGCAGTGAAAAGAGCGGTCATTTACGGATAAAGGCTGTAAGGGGCCGCTCTTTTGATTTCAAATTGGCATCAAACGCTGCACGGCCAGGGCGATTCATTTGCTGGACGGGAGCGTCCGTCAAGGATTATAATTGCGAAAAATCAGGCCAATCGCCACGAGGCTCATATGACGTTCCGCTCCGCGGGATAGTTTCCGGCTGGCAGCGGCGGCATGGGTCTGTTTATCGCGCCCTGGTTTTTCCGAAGGGGATGACTGCATGGGATGCCTGCTTGAAACGGCATACAGCGCTGGTGCTTATATCTATTCGGCGGCATTATTGGAGTCAATATGAGCCGCGATATATTCTCGCGCGGCTTGAAGGACATGGGCCGTATGCTCTCCTGGGTGGAGTCACTGCCGGGGGAGATTGCCGCGCATGAGGTGACGCCGCCATTGCCGGCCGTCACGGCTGAGTGGCCTCATATCGGCGCCGGGCTTATCGAAGCCCTTCAAAACAGGGGAATAAAGAGGCTTTACACGCACCAGGCGCGGGCAATCGAGCTCGCGTCGCATAGGCGCGACTGCGTGATCGTCACGCCGACAGCGTCGGGCAAGACCATCTGCTACAACGTGCCCGTGTTAAACGAGATAATGAATTCCCCTTCCGCAAGGGCCATGTACCTGTTCCCGACGAAAGCGCTGGCGCAGGATCAGCTCTCCGAGCTTTACGAGCTGGTCGAGGAAATGAAGCTCGACGTCCGCACGTTCACCTACGACGGCGACACTCCGCCGGACGCCCGCGTGAAGGTCCGCAACGCGGGGCATATCGTAATCACTAACCCCGACATGCTTCACACCGGCATACTGCCGCATCATACGAAATGGAAGAACCTCTTCGAAAACCTCAGATACGTCGTAATCGACGAGCTGCACTCGTACAGGGGCATATTCGGGTCGCACTTCGCGCTCATACTCCAGCGCCTCGCCAGGATCTGCGAGTTCTACGGCAGCAGGCCCTCATTCATTTGCTGCTCCGCGACGATAGCGAACCCTAAGGATCTGGCGGAAGAGCTTACGGGAAGGGAAATGGAGCTGGTGGATGAAAACGGCGCGCCGGCCCCGGAGAGGCATGTAATCTTCTATAACCCGCCTGTGGTGAACAGCGCCTTAGGCATTAGGCGCTCGTCGCTCCTTGAAGTATCGAGGATAGCGATAGAGGCGGTCTGCAACGGGATAAGGACTATCGTCTTCACCCGCTCGCGCATAAACGTGGAGCTGCTTCTGACGTATCTCCAGGGCGCCGCGTCGAAAAGAGGGATGGATCCGGGCCGCATCGCGGGATACAGGGCCGGATATCTTCCGAACGAGCGCAGGGCGATAGAGCGCGGGCTGAGGGACGGGAGCATCCACTGCGTCGTCAGCACGAACGCGCTCGAGCTGGGCGTGGACATCGGCTCGCTTGACCTGGCGGTCCTTCACGGATACCCAGGAAGCGTCGCGTCGGCGTGGCAGCAGATAGGCAGAAGCGGGAGAAGGGCTTTAAGCGGCAAGGCGTCCGCCGCCGTGATGGTGGCCTCGTCGCTCCCGCTAGACCAGTTCCTGGCCGCGAACCCGTCGTACTTTTTCGGCGCGTCGCCGGAGCACGCTAGGATAAACCCGTCGAACCCGTACATAGAGATAGGGCACGTCAAGTGTTCCTCGTTCGAGCTGCCGTTTTACGCGGGGGAGCCATTCGGGAAGCACGACATAGACGACGCGCTTGACTACCTCGCGCGCCATGACGTGCTTCACATGGAGGGCGGCAGATACCACTGGCAGGCGGACTCTTATCCTGCGGCGTCGCTTTCGCTCAGGAGCGCCACGAGCGAAAATTTCGTGATCCACGACGTGACGGATCCCGCAAACCCGAAGGCGATAGGCCAGATGGACAGGAAAACGGCCCCGACCCTCATTTTCCCGCAGGCCATATACTTCCACCTTGGCGAGCCGTACCAGGTGGAGGAGCTGGACTTCGACCGGATGAGGTGCTACGTGAGGCGCGTCGATGTGGATTATTACACGGACGGGGATGCCGCGGCCCGCATAGAGGTCCTGGACGAGATGGAAACCAGGGGGATTTACGGCTGGGGCGAGGTGCTGCTTGCCTCGCGCCCGACGATTTACAAGAAGATCAAGCTCTTGACGCACGAAAACGTCGGCTACGGCAATATACATCTTCCGGAGGAGCAGATGCACACGACAGCGTTCTGGGTGACGGGCCCGGGGGCTGGGCAGGAAGAAGCAAAGAACGCCGAAGCGGGGGGGACGCCTGACAGCCTCTCAGGCCTAGCCAACCTCGTGCGGACGATAGCCCCTCTTTTCCTCATGTGCGACAGGGGGGACATAATCGTGAAGGCTCACGAGCGCGACCCTCATTTCCGCTCCCCGGCGATATTCGTTGCCGACAACGTCCCGGGAGGGATCGGCCTTTCGGAGGCGCTGTTCGACCTCGGGCCGAAGCTGTTCCAAGCCTGCCTGTCCGCGCTCTCGAACTGCAAATGCAAATGCGGCTGCCCGGCCTGCATAGGCGCCACCGTATCGGATGGCGGCGAGAAGGCCGCGGTCATGAGGCGCCTGCGGGATATCCTTAAGGGCGCATCGTAGCGAATAAAGCGTTTCCAGCTATCGAAACGTCAGGATGTCAGGACTCACGGAACAGATCGAGGCAGCGCCGGTAAGGCTCATTATTGCCCTCAGATCCTCATTCACCCCCTCGATGACCTTACGGACGCCCTCCGCGCCCCCCGCGGCGAGCCCGGCCATGACGGCCCTTCCGAGGGACGCCGCGCCGGCGCCGAGGGCTATCGCCTTGAATACGTCGGCACCGCTTACGATCGAGCAGTCCACGAATATGGGGAATTTTTCTCCAGCGATCTTTCTGATTTTCGGAAGGATCATAAGCGGAGGCACGGCGTAATCCAGCACGGAGCCGCCGTGATGGGAGACCACTATGCCTCCTGCTCCGGCTTCGAGGGCCTTTTCCGCGTCCTGCTCGCTCAGTATCCCCTTGAGGATGAACGGCAGGCCGGACGCTTTTATGAATCCCTTGATGTCGTCCAGGCTCTTCGGGCTTACGGGAAATTCCTTGGCAAAGCCTCTCTTGTTTTTCCCCCCGAACACGTAGTCCACGTCCATGCCCACCGCGAGCAGGCCCAGCTTCTCCGACAGCTTTATCTTGTGATGGATCAGGGCGTTGTCGGCGTATGGCTTTATTATCTTGATCGCCCTCGCCCCTGTCCTGGCGATGGCGGTTATCTCGCCGTCGTCCCCGATGCCCGTCCACATCACAGCCCTTGCGGCAGCCGCGCCGCGCGCGACCTCGACCATCCCGTCAGGGTGAATTTCTTTAAGGCCAGAGAGCGCGGCCGTCATCACGGGGGAGGCGAAGGTTTCGCCGAAAAGCTTAAATTCCGTCGAGGCAGGGACGGATCCGATCACGCGCATTTCAATCAGCATGGAGTCGAGGTAATCCCTGGTGATGCGCGTGGAGTTGCCGCGGTTCGCGCCGTATCTGCCCATGATGCCGCTCTCCTGTAATTTCTTCTCACCTTCCGCAATGTAGCTGTCTATCATTAATGACACCTCCTGTCATTCGCCGCCGCGCGGCGCGATGCCCCTCTCCTCCGGCGTGCCCGGAATGATGTTGTCGCAGATGATGGCGCAGATTGCGGCTACGGCCATCTTCGTGTTGAGAACCGCCCATGCCGTCTTGCCTGCCACCTCGCCCAGATACGACGTGAACAGGGCCTGGTTCGGCTCTACCCATCCAGGCAGGCCCTGCGACATGAGGAAGGCAAAGCCCACGATGAGTATGTTCCTCTGGCTGCCGATGTCCGCCCGCATGAGGTTTTGTATCCCGAGCGCGCCTATCGTGCCGAAGAGCGTGATATATGCGCCTCCGATCACCGGGGCCGGCATGGTCGCCACGAGAGCGCCCAGCTTTCCGATGAAGGACATGATGATCAGTATCACCGCGCCAATCATGACGACGTAACGGCTCGCGACGCCGGTAAGCCCGATCAGGCCTATGTTTTCCGTGTAGGACGTTGTGCCGACGGAACCCAGCAGCCCCGAAACAGCGCAGTTGATCCCTTCCGCGCCGATGCCCTTGCTCACCTGCCGCTCAGTGGGGTCGTCGATGCCGGCGGCGAACGCGCAGGAGTGATAGTCGCCTATCGACTCGATCATCACGCAGAGGAATCCGGCCGCTATCGCGCCGGTGGCCTCCAGGGAAAAACGCGGCGGCCCCCAGGGCATGAATACGT
>JAIROA010000042.1 GCA_031257775.1 Synergistaceae bacterium | reverse complement strand
CCCGGTGACAACAGCACGTTCGAGGTGAACCTGATAGCGCCGATAGCGATGGAGCCTGGTCTCCGTTTCGCGGTCCGCGAGGGCGGGCGCACGGTGGGCGCCGGGGTCGTTACGGAGATTATCGAATAGCACCGCAAATCCGCGCGGCGAGCCACGCTATGGTCTGCGCCTCACGTATTTTTAGTAAATTGATCCCTGGAGGGAACTGATTTGGCAAAAAACATTCGAATCAAATTGAAGGCATTCGATCACAGGGTACTGGACGCCTCCGCTGTTCAGATAGCTGACACCGCCGGCAGGACCGGAGCGAAGGTTTTCGGCCCTATCCCTCTGCCGACCGAGAACAGGAAGTTCACGATACTTAAGTCCCCGCACAAGGACAAAGACGCGAGGGAACAGTACGAAGTCAGGACGCATAAACGCCTGATCGACATAATCGACCCGACACAGAAGACCATGGAGGCGCTCATGCAGCTGAACCTTCCTTCTGGAGTCGACATACAGATTAAGCTGTAGCGCCCTAAAGCGCTCGCAAACAGCTTGGTCTGAAAGGAGTGAAGGTAATGAGCATTGGTGTTCTGGGGAAAAAAGTAGGGATGACGCAGGTCTTCGATTCCGAAGGCAAAGCCGTGCCAGTAACGGTTATAGAGGCTGGCCCCTGCCCGATAGTCGAGATCCGCACCCCGGAAAAGAACAGCTACTCTGCCGTTCAGCTTGGTTTCAGCGAGATGAAGCCGAGCCGCGTGAATAAACCCCAGAAATCCTACTTCGACAAGAAGGGCATGTCGCCGAAGCGGTGGCTCAGAGAGTTCCGCGTGGATGACATTTCCGGCTATGAGGTCGGGCAAGTGCTGCGGGCGGGCCTTTTCAGCGACGGCGAGATAGTCGACGTGCGCGGGGTGAGCAAGGGCAAGGGGTACGCGGGCGGCATGAAGAGGCACCACTTCTCTGGCGGTCCGGCAAGCCACGGCGCGTCAAAGGTTCACAGGAAACCGGGTTCCAGCGGCGCAAACAGCTATCCCGGGCATCTTTTCAAGGGCAAGAAAATGGCAGGGCGCATGGGCGGCGAGCAAGTGACGGCGAAAGGTCTCACGGTTTTCTCGGTCGACGAGGAGAACAACCTGATCCTCATACGCGGCGCGGTGCCTGGAGCGAACGATCAGCTCGTCCTGATCTATAAGACTGCGGAACAGGCGCAGAAGGCTTAGGGCGGGGAGGCGGAAAAATGCCAGTCGTCAAGCAGGTAAACATAAACGGCGATATAATAGGGGACTTTGAACTCTCCGGGAATATATGGGACGCTCCCATTCACGTCCCGGCGATGCATCAGGTCGTGGTGGCGCACCTTGCCAATAAGCGGGTCGGCACGCACAACACGAAAGACCGCGGCGATGTCCGCGGAGGCGGCCGCAAACCGTGGCGGCAGAAGCACACGGGCCGTGCCCGCGCGGGCAGCAACCGCTCGCCGGTGTGGGTAGGCGGCGGCGTGGCTCATGGCCCGCACCCGCGCGATTATCATCAGAAGGTGAACAAAAAAGTCCGCAGGATCGCCTTAAAAAGCGCCCTTACCCTTAAGGTGCAGGAAAACGGCATGGTGGTCATCGACAGATTTTCCATCGAAGCTCCCAAGACAAAGACGTTCATATACTTTCTGGAAAAGCTCGGCTACGATCAGAAACCGCTGTTTCTGACGCACGAGAGCGACGCGGCCGTCAACAAATCGGTGAGCAACATACCTGGCGCGCACGTCCTGCACGTGGACAGCATCAATGTGTACGATCTCATGTATCACAAGAGGCTTATCGCTACTCCGGAGGCCGTCAGAAAACTCGAGGAGGTGTTCGGGGCATGATAGCCGCCGTAGCGCACGACATCATCGTCCGGCCGATTGTGACCGAGAAGAGCAGCAGGCTGATGTCTCATAACAAATATACGTTTGAGGTTCTCCCGTCTGCCAACAAGATAGAAATCCGCAAGGCCGTCGAGGAAGTCTTTAAGGTCAAGGTGACGAGCGTCCACACCATCAATATACCCTCGAAGCCTAAAAGGATGGGCAGATTTTTAGGACGCTCGCGCTCGTGGAAAAAGGCCATCGTCACGCTGTCGCGCGGCGAGCGCATCGAGTTCTTCGATGGCGCGGGCGCGTAGGGGGGAAATGAGATGGGCATAAAGAAATATCGTCCTACTACGCCAGGCCGCCGCTTCATGACGAGCCCGGATTTTGCCGAGATAACGAAGACCACGCCGGAGCGCGGTCTCGTTGAGTCGATCAGCACGTCAGGCGGGCGCAACAATACCGGCAGGATCACGATGCGTCATCGCGGCGGCGGGGCAAGGAAGCTTTATAGGATTATAGATTTCAAGCGCGACAAGACGGGAGTGCCGGGAAAGATCGCCTCCATAGAGTACGATCCGAACCGCTCGGCCCGCATCGCCCTTGTGAACTACGCCGACGGCGAGAAGCGCTATATCATAGCTCCTGTTGGCCTCAAAGTCGGAGATCCGATAATTGCCGGGCCTAATTCCGATATAAAGCCGGGCAACTCGCTCAAGCTGCGCGACATACCGGACGGCACGGTTATTCACAACATCGAGCTGGAACCCGGGCGCGGCGCCGTACTGGCCCGCTCTGCCGGCACGTCCGCGCAGCTGATGGCTAAAGAGGGCAAGTATGCTTTCGTCAGGATGCCGTCGAGCGAGCTGAGGCTGGTCCTCTTAGAGTGCGCCGCCACGATAGGGCAGGTCGGCAACGAGGATCACGAGAACGTGGTTTACGGGAAAGCGGGCCGCACCCGCTGGAAGGGCCGCCGGCCGCACGTCCGCGGCATGGTGATGAACCCTGTCGACCACCCGATGGGCGGCGGCGAGGGGCGCAGCAAATCGCACAAACACCCTGTTTCCCCGTGGGGCACTCCCGCGAAGGGTTACAGAACGCGCAAACACAAGCCGTCGGATAAGTTCATCGTCCGCAGGCGCAGCAAGTAGTCGAGGAGGTATCACACAGTATGGCTCGTTCGCTTAAAAAGGGACCGTATGTCAATCCGAAACTCCTTAAGCGCATAGAGGACATGAATGAGTCCGGCAAGAAGAGGGTCATCAAGTCTTGGGCGCGGAGTTCGAGCATCACGCCCGAAATGATAGGGCATACGATAGCGGTTCATAACGGGAAAATTCATATCCCTGTATATGTCAGCGACAACATGATCGGACACAAGCTTGGCGAGTTTGCCCCGACGCGCAAGTTTGGCGGACATGCGGGGCAGGAACGTTCCTCGAAGGTAAAGAGGTAAGGAAGATGGCGGCTGAAGCTAAGGCAATGGCATGGCAGGTCCGCATATCGACCGACAAGGCGCGTCAGGTTCTGGAGCTTATCAGGGGCAAAAAAGCTTCTGACGCGGTCGTGGCTTTGAAGTTCACGCCTAATAGGTGCGCAAGGTACATCGAGAAGGTTTTAAAGAGCGCTCTGGCGAATGCCGAGCATAACCTCGGCCTTGACATCGACAAGCTGGTCGTGGTAAGGGCGACGGCGGATCAGGGGACGTACATGAAGCGCTTCCGCCCCGTCTCGCACGGCCGTGCGCACCCATTCAGGCATCACACGAGCCACATCACTGTCGTAGTGGCAGAAAAATAAGGAGGGCTGAACAGTGGGTCAAAAAGTTCACCCGGTAGGTTACCGTCTTGGAGTCATTTACGATTGGGAGTCGCGCTGGTACGCACACGGGCGCAACTACGCCAAGAACCTGCACGCCGACCTGGAGCTGCGCAAATGGCTTAAGAAACGCTGGGCAAATGCCGGCATCAGCAGGATAGAGATAGAGCGCATCGGAAACGTGATGAGGTTTACGGTATTCACCGCACGTCCGGGCGTCGTCATAGGAAAGGGCGGGGCTGAAATTCAGACGATCCGCGACGAGCTTCAGACTATGACCGGCAGCCGTATAATGATAAACATTCAGGAAACGAAGAACCCGGACAGCGAGTCTCAGGTCGTGGCCGAAGGCGTCGCTTCCGCGCTGGAGCGGAGGATCAGCTTCCGCAGGGCCATGAAGCAGGCTATATTCAGGGCCATGAAGTCCGGCGCGAAGGGCATAAAGATACAGACGGCCGGAAGGCTCGGCGGCGCTGAGATAGCCCGCACCGAGTGGTACCTGGAAGGCCAGCTCCCTCTTTCGACGCTCCGCGCGGACATCAACTACGGCTTTGCTGAAGCTCACACGATATACGGAGTGATCGGCGTAAAGGTCTGGATATACAAGGGCGAGATCATGCAGCGTCCGCTCGTGCTGGAGCCGGAAGCCACATCGGCCCCTAAGGAGAGGAGGTAGGCGCGATGCTTTCGCCAAAGAGAGTGAAGTACCGCAAGCCGCATCTTACTCCTTTGCGCGGCATCTCAAAGGGTGCGACGAAGGTCGACTTCGGCGAGTACGGCCTGCAAGCATTGGAAAACGGATGGATAACGGCGCGTCAGATAGAAGCCGTCCGCGTCGCTATTTCACGTAAGATGAAAAAGGGCGGCAAGATTTGGATCAGGATCTTCCCAGACCGCCCGGTTACGGAGAAGCCGCTTGAAACGCGTATGGGTAAAGGCAAGGGCAACGTCGAGTATTGGACTGCTGCGGTAAAGAGGGGACGCGTGATGTTCGAGATAGAGGGCGTTTCGCGGGAAATCGCGGAAGCGGCCTTCCGCACGGCATCGTTCAAACTACCCATAAAGGTCAAGCTCCTGGCGAGAGAGGGAGTGGGTGTTTGATATGGACCCGAAAGAACTTCGTGAGCTGACTCTTGACGAGCTGCGCGAGAAGCACCGCCAGTTCAAGGAGGAGCTCTTCAACCTAAGGTTTCAGAACGCAATAGGGCAGCTGGGAAATACCAGCCGTATCAAGGAAGTCCGCCGGACGATCGCGAGGGTCCTCACAGTGATGGGGGAGAAAGAAATCGCGCCCGGACGCGCGGGAGTAAGGGGGTAATCCGCGATGGAGGAACGAACTCCTCATCGTAAAGTCAGGACGGGCATTGTTGTAAGCGACAAGATGAACAAGACTGTGGTCGTCAGGGTAGATAGAATGTCGAAGCACCCGCTCTACGGCAAGCCTGTGCTCAAGGTAAAAAAGTACATGGCTCACGACGAGACAAACGAGTGCCGCCCCGGAGACAGGATCATCATAGAGGAGACTCGCCCGCTTAGCCGCCACAAGCGGTGGCGCGTGGCCGAGATAGTCGAGCGCGCGCCTGTTCTCGGGGTTGCCGGAGAGGATGAGGCCTAAATGATTCAGCTTCGCACAGTCCTCAACGTGGCGGACAACTCCGGCGCAAAGAAGATACTCTGCATACAGGTCAAGGGCGGCTCGTTCCGCAAGGTCGGTTCGGTCGGCGACGTCATAGTCGCCTCCGTCAAGGAAGCGATACCGAACAGCAACGTCAACAAGGGCGACGTCATAAAGGCGGTCATCGTCCGTACGAAAAAAGAAGTGCGCAGAGGGGACGGCTCTTACGTCCGTTTTGACGACAACGCAGCCGTTTTGATCGACAATAACGGGGATCCGAAAGGCACTCGCATATTCGGCCCCGTAGCGAGAGAACTCAGGGAAAAGCGTTACATGAGAATCGTATCGCTTGCTCCAGAGGTCGTTTAAGGAGGCATGGGACATGTCTAAGATGCGCCTTCGCAAAGACGACCGCGTTTATGTAATCTCAGGCAAGGACAAGGGCAAAGAGGGCAAGATTCTTCGCAGGGACGTTGCCAGGGATAGGATAATTGTGGAAAACGTCAATATGGTCACGAAAAACGCCAAGCCAACCCAGAAAAACCCGAGGGGCGGCCAGATTAAGATGGAGGCGCCGATAAACGCCTCCAACGCGATGTTAGTCTGCCCCTCCTGCGGCAGGCCGACGAGAGTTTCGAGAGCTTTCCTTGACAGCGGCTCGAAGGTCCGCATTTGCAAAAAATGCGGAGAAGTCGTTGACAAGGCATAGGGAGGAGAGACGAAGATGACTCCACGTCTCCTTGAAAAATATAAGAAAGAAGTCGCGCCGCGCCTTAGGAGCCGCTTTGGCTACAAGAGCCCCATGCAGCTTCCGGGCCTCGTGAAGATAGTCGTGAATATCGGGGTAAGCGAAGCCAAGGTCGATATGAAATATATGGAGGCCTCAATCAGCGAGCTCACGACCATAACGGGTCAGAGGCCGATGATGAAGCGGGCCCGCAACTCCGTGGCCGGTTTCAAGGTCCGCGAGGGTATGCCGGTCGCCTGCTGCGTCACTCTTAGGAGCGCCAGGATGTGGGAATTCGCCGACAGGCTGATAAGCATCGCGCTGCCGCGTATCAAGGACTTTCAGGGCGTAGCGCGCAAAGGGTTCGATGGCAGGGGAAATTACAATCTCGGCTTGAGAGAGCAGCTTCTCTTCCCTGAGATCGAATACGACAAGGTAATCCGTATGCGCGGCATGAACGTCTCTTTCGTGACGACGGCCCGCACCGACGAGGAGGCCTACGCTATGCTGGCCGAACTCGGAATGCCTTTCAGCAGATAGGGAGGAGACTCGTAATGGCGCGCAAGAGTTTGAGGAATAAGGCCCAGAAAGAGCCGAAATTCAAGGTCAGAAAGTACAACCGTTGTCCCCTATGCGGTCGCCCGCGCGGGTACATCAGGATGTTCAATATGTGCCGCTGCTGCTTCCGGAGCCTGGCACGCGAGGGAAAGATTCCCGGCGTCGTCAAGTCGAGCTGGTAGAGCGCGAAGGGAGGATCAACAAGGATGCATGTCACAGATCCTGTAGCCGATATGCTTACTCGCATTCGCAATGCCAACGTCGTGTATCACGAGATGGTGGATATGCCGATGAGCAAGCTACGCCTTGAGATTGCTCGCATTCTCAAGGACGAGGGCTACATAAGGAACTATAAAACTGTAACCGATCCCAAACTGCCGATACCGACGCTCCGCGTATATATGAGCTATGGAGCGGGACGGGAACGGGTCATTCAGGGATTGAGGCGCATAAGCAAGCCAGGCCGCAGGATTTACGTTCATAAAGAAGACGTACCGAAGGTTATGGGCGGTTTAGGCGTCGCTCTTATATCGACTTCTAACGGTCTTATGACCGACGCTGAGGCGCGCAAGCGCGGGCTTGGCGGAGAAGTAATGTGCTACGTCTGGTAAGGGGGGCGGTTTGAATGTCGCGTATCGGACGCAAACCTATTTCACTGCCAAAGGGCGTTGACGTTAAGATAGAGTCAGGCGCCGTCACCGTAAAGGGGACAAAGGGCGCGCTTTCTTTTGGGATCATGCCTAATATTGCGGTGGCCCTAGACGAGGGGCTGCTGTCAGTGACGCGGGCAAACGACGAGAAGAGCGTCCGCGCCGCTCACGGCATGACAAGGGCTATTCTCAACAATATGATTATCGGCGTAAGCCAGGGCTTCGAGAAGGTGCTGGAGATAATAGGGGTCGGCTACCGCGCTCAGATGCAGGGCACAAACCTCGTCCTGGCCTTAGGCTTTTCGCACCCTGTAGAGGTCACGCCGCCGAGCGGGATCGAGTTTGCGGTCGACGGGCCGACAAAGGTCATAATCCGCGGGATCGACAAGCAGCTTGTCGGACAGACGGCGGCTAATATCAGAGGCTACAGGCCGCCCGAGCCCTACAAGGGCAAAGGGATTCGCTATGCCGGCGAGTACGTAATCCGCAAGGCCGGTAAGTCCGGCGGCAAGTAGGGCGAGGTGAGAGAGCAATGATTAAAATTCGAAGCCGTAACGAAATGCGTCTGCATCGCCATAGCCGCCTGCGCAAAAAAATCTCCGGTACGCCGGAATGCCCAAGGCTCTGCGTCTTCCGCAGCCTTAAGCACATATACGCGCAGGTGATAGACGATGAGGCAGGGCGCACGCTCTTTTCCGCGTCATCGCTTGAAAAATCCCTCGCTAAGACGCTCAAATCCGGCGGGGATCAGGAGGCTGCGAAAACGATTGGCAAGCTCATCGCCGAGAGGGTTCTCGCGAACGGCATAAAGACGGTGGTTTTCGATCGCGGAGGGCATATCTTCCAGGGACGGGTGAAGGCGCTTGCCGATGCCGCCCGTGAAGCCGGCCTGAAGTTCTAGGGAGGGAAAACGTTGGCAACGCAAAATCAGACTAGTAAAAATTATAGCAGCAGGGGCATGGAGCTTACCGAACGCGTTGTTTCCATAAACAGAGTGAGCAAGGTCGTAAAGGGAGGCAAGCGCTTCCGCTTCAGCGTCCTTGTGGTGGTAGGCGACGGCTTGGATCAGGTAGGCGTCGGGATGGGCAAGGCCCGCGAAATTTCCGAGGCTGTCCGCAAGGGAATAGACCATGCCCGCAAAAACATGGTCGACCTCAAGAAGGTTGGCCACACGATCCCGCACCCGATACAGGGAAAGTTCGGCGCGGCGGAAGTCCTGATCAGGCCCGCTGCCCCGGGAACGGGCGTCATCGCGGGGGCGGTCGTGAGGGCGATTATGGAGCTGGGCGGAGTGAAAGACGTGCTGACGAAGGTCATAGGACGCACCTCCAACCCAATAAACGTCGCTTACGCCACATTTGAGGCGGTAAAAGGCCTCCGCACTCCAGAAGAAGTGCGAAGGCTGCGCGGCAAAGAGAGCCGCGCGGCAACGTCAGCTTAGGAGGGTTATTATGCCTAAATTGAAGGTCACATGGAAGAAAAGCACGATCGGCCGTCCTGACAAGCAGGCCCGCACAATCAAAGCGCTTGGCCTGCACAAGCTCAATCAGACCGTGGAACACGATGACTCCCCGCAGATGCGCGGGATGATTCAGTCCGTCATCCATCTAGTTGAGCTAGAAGAGACGAATTAGGAGGTAATATTATGGATCTCCATGATTTAAAGCCGGTCCCCGGATCGAAGCGCAAGCCGAAACGCCTTGGCATGGGCCTCGGCAGCGGCACAGGCAAGACCGCCGGCAAGGGGCATAAAGGCCAGAAGGCAAGGGCCGGGCATAGCGTAAGCCTTAACTTTGAAGGCGGGCAGATGCCGCTTTCCAGAAGGATACCGAAGAGGGGTTTCAGCAATTTTCGCCATAGGACGGACTACGAGATCGTCAATCTGAAGGATATCGAAAACCGTTTTGAGAGCGGCGCGGTCATCTCCCCGGATGATCTTTGCGCGGCGCGCCTTATCGCCAATCCGTCAAAACGCGTTAAGATTCTTGGCGACGGGGATCTTACTAAGGGCTTTACGATAAAGGCCTCGGCGTTTAGCGCGGCCGCTAAGGGGAAAATAGAGTCCGCTGGCGGAAAGGCCGAGGTGATATAAGGTGATAGACGGGTTTCGGGATGCATTTCGACTGCCTGACTTAAAAAGACGCATCCTTTTTACCATAGGAGCTCTTTTTCTGTACAGGCTTGGAGCGCACATTCCCACTCCCGGCATAGACGCCGCAAGAATGGCGGAGCTGTTTTCCAGGACCGACATACTCGGTTTTCTGGATCTTTTCGCGGGCGGCTCGCTGAGGCGCTTCAGTATATTCGCGCTGGGCGTCGCTCCTTACATAAACTCGAGCATCGTCATGCAGCTCCTGGTCGTCATAATTCCTGCCCTCGAAAAAATGCAAAAGCACGAGGGCGAGGACGGGCGCAAGAAGATCATACAGTTCACGAGATACGGCACAATATTCTTCGCGCTGATTCAGGCGGTCGGGATGACGATGTGGCTTCGAAACTATGGGGTTTTCACCGGCGGAGGGTTTGACATGCTGATCGTGGTCACCACGGTCACCACGGGGGCGCTTGTCCTCATGTGGCTTGGAGAGGTCATGAGCGACCACGGCATAGGAAACGGTGTTTCCCTTCTCATCTACGCCGGCATCGTGTCCCGCGTCCCGTCCGCAATCTTTGAGACTATCCGCGATACCGGAAGCGGAGTGACGAACCCCGTGGCCCTCGTAGTGGTGCTTGTCATCATGGTGGCCGTAGTCGCGGCCTGCGTCGTCCTTCAAGAGGGGCAGCGCCGCCTTCCCGTGCAGTACGCGAAGCGGATGGTAGGCAATAAAATGTATGGAGGCCAGAGCACGTTCATACCTCTCAAGGTCAACACGTCGGGCGTCATTCCTATAATATTCGCTTCGTCCGTGCTGCTCTTCCCCTATACGATTGCCGGTTTTTTCAGCGGCAGGGCGGCTGAAGCCATTAGATCCGCTTTTTCGCCCACGCACATCGTTTATATGCTTTTTCAGGTGCTGCTGATAGTGTTCTTCTCATATTTTTACACAGCGGTCGTCTTTAATCCGGCCGATCTGTCGAACAATATGAAAAAATACGGCGGCTTCATCCTTGGCATAAGGCCAGGCAAGCCAACCACGGACTACATTGAAAGAGTAATGAACAGGATAACGTTAGGCGGCGCGGTCTTTCTGGCCGTGATTGCCCTGATTCCGACGCTTATCTCCACTATCGTGCGGACAAGCAGCTTTTATTTCGGAGGCACGGCCGTCCTCATCGTGGTTGGCGTCGCTCTCGACACCGTGCATCAGGTCGAAGGCCAGATGCTCATGCGCCATTACGAGGGCATCTTAAAGCGCCGCAATAAAAGCGGCGGTCTCCTTTAGAGACTGGAGGGGATGTCCGTGCGCGTGGTGCTGATTGGCCCCCCTGGTGCGGGGAAGGGAACACAGGCTGCTGTAATCAAGGAGAAGCTAGGTATCGCGCACGTCTCCACCGGCGATATCCTTAGGGATAACGTCATAAAAAAAACAGAAATAGGGCTTGAGGCAGAGTCCTTTATGGAATCAGGCCGCCTCGTCCCGGACGGGCTTATGATCGGCATGATCAAAGCTCGTCTGGCCGAAAGCGATGCCGCGTCTGGCGGCTTCATTCTCGACGGTTTCCCGAGGACGCTTCATCAGGCGGAGGCGCTGGACAGGCTCTTGGAAGAAATGTCCTTAAGCCTTGACGCCGTCCTTCTCCTCGCGGTGCCTGACGACGAGGTCGTAAAAAGGCTCTGCAATCGCAGGGTATGCCCTTCATGCGGCGCCATCTATAACGTCATCGCCTGTCCGGCGAAGGCGGAGGGGATCTGTGATGCGTGCGGCGGCCGCATAATCCAGAGAGACGACGACCGGGAACCGGTCATACGCAACCGGCTTGCCGTTTACCGCGAGCGGACGTCCCCCGTTCTCGATTACTATGAGAAAAGGGGTCTGCTGCATACGGTAGACGCCCTTGAGGCCACCGACGCAGCAATGCGTATGCTCGAAAGCATCGAGGGAACTAAGGCATGATAACGCTTAAAAAACCCGCCGAAGCTGATAAAATGAGAAAAGCGGGGCAGGTTGTGGCCGACGTTCATAAAGCCATAAGGGATGCCATAAAGCCGGGAATCGACACGATGACCCTTGACGAAGTGGCTCAGGGAGTGCTGGGGCGCGAATCCGCCATAGCGTCATTCAAAGGTTACCGGACTGCCGGGACGATGACGCCTTTTCCGGGGGCTATATGCGTCTCCATCAATGAAGAGGTCGTGCATGGCATACCGGACAGGCAGAGGCTGCTTGAGGAAGGCGACATCGTGAGCATAGATGTCGGCGCTCAGGTCGACGGGTATCACGGCGACGCTGCCTGTACTTACGCGGTGGGGAGCATTTCCCCGGAAAGGGAGGAGCTGCTCTTTGTCACGCGCAAGGCGCTTTACATCGGCATTGAGCAGGTCCTTCCGGGACACACGATAGGCGACATCGGATTCGCGATAGAGCAGTGGGTGCTGGGCAAAGGGTGCGGCCTGGTCCGCGATTACGCCGGGCACGGCATAGGGCGCAAGCTTCACGAGGCGCCGCAGGTGCCGAATCACGGAAGGGCCGGAAGCGGCCTTACCATTAAGCCCGGGCTTACGTTCTGCATCGAGCCGATGGTAATGAGCGGCCTGGAATCGGTCAAAAGCACGGAAAACGGCTGGACGGTCGTTACCTGCGACGGGTCGGACGCCGCCCACTTCGAACATACCATCCTTGTCACGGAGGATGGCGCCGAAATCCTGACACCATGGGAATAAGCTGTGAGAACGACGGACTTTTCCCCCTAGGCGCTTTAGTAGTCATCAAGCGAGGCAAGCATGCGGGTGCCGTTTGCGCGGTTGTCGGGAATGATAAAAAAGATGGTAAAATCCTCATTGCCGATGGTGCCCGAATTTCGGCGAAAAAGCCCAAACGGAAAAGCACGCGTCATGTCGAGGCCGGAAACGGTTTTTTGGCCGAAGTCGCCGACAGGCTTGCAAGGGGAAAGATCATAGACGACGGCTGGCTAAAAGAAGCGCTTCGCCGTCAGAAATAAAGATTTCACAGCTTTTCTTGAGGAGGTTGGGTAGATCGTATGGCCAAAGACGATGTCATAGAGGTCAAGGGAAAAGTAGTAGAGCCCCTGCCGAACGCGATGTTCAGGGTGGAGCTGGAGAACGGGCACAAGATACTTGCCCACGTATCGGGCAAGATGAGGATGCACTTCATCCGGATTTTGCCCGGAGATCGCGTTCTGATACAGCTTACGCCCTACGATCTTACGCGCGGCAGGATAGTATATAGATATAAATAAATTGCTTTCCAGCTCAGAGGAGGTTTCTTAAAGAGATGAAAGTAAGGCCGTCGGTAAAAACCGTCTGCGAATTTTGCAGGATTATCAAGCGACATGGGGTCGTGCGGGTGATTTGCAGCAGGAACCCGAGACATAAACAGCGCCAGGGTGCGAGGAGGTAGGTTTTTATGGCACGAATTGCGGGAGTAGACCTTCCTAGGGACAAGAGAATAGAGATCGGGCTGACCTATATTTTCGGGGTGGGGCTGTCCAGTTCGAAAAAGATTCTGGCCGCTACCGGAATAAGCCCGGATACCAGAGTGAAAAGCCTGACGGATGAGGAAGCGCAGAAAATCCGCGCCGAGCTTGAGAACAATTACAAGGTCGAGGGCGATCTTCGCAGGGATATAAGCATGAACATAAAGCGCCTTATGGACATAGGGTGCTATCGCGGACTCCGTCATCGCCTCGGTCTGCCTGTCCGCGGGCAGCACACGAAGACGAATGCCCGTACGCGCAAAGGCCCGAAGCGCACCGTCGCCGGCAAGAAAAAGGTAACGAAGTGACGCGGGAGATGACGAGGGAGGAATAATGGTGGCTAAAAGAGTTCAGCGCAGGGGCAAAAGAAAGGAAAAGAAGCACGTTTCTTACGGGGTTGCCCATATATACTCGACGTTCAACAACACGATAGTTACCCTTACCGACAAGCAGGGCAACGCGCTTTCATGGGCGTCGGGCGGAAATGTAGGCTTTAAGGGAACGAGGAAATCGACGCCTTACGCGGCGCAGATGTCCGCCGCGCAGGCCGCGAAGCTCGCGCAGGATCACGGAGTCATAGAGATCGACGTCGTGGTGAAGGGCCCAGGCCCTGGCCGCGAATCCGCGATCCGGTCGCTTCAGGCCGCCGGGCTTCAGGTGAATGTCATTCAGGACGCGACGCCGATACCGCACAACGGATGTCGTCCTCCAAAGAGACGTCGCGTATAATTGTAAGTATAGGCAATTAAGCGTTGGGACGTATATTTGAAAGGTGGGGAAACTTTGGAACACGCCCGCTATGAGATTATTGTAGAGGAAAGCACCTCTTCATATGGCAGAGTTGTCATAGAGCCCCTGGAACGTGGATACGGGGTAACGTTAGGGAACTCGCTGCGGAGAGTTCTCCTGTCTTCAATATCAGGCGCGGCAATCACGGCTATCAGGGTCGACGGCATTTTGCACGAGTTCACGACTGTGCCGGGCGTAAGGGAAGATATGATTGAACTATTGATGAACGTAAAGCACGTCCCTGTAAGGTCCTTCTCGCGGGAGTTCAGGATACTGCACCTCGAGACGGAAGGCCCGAAGGTCGTGACGGCATCCGACATACAGAAGGACAGCGAGATAGAATTTCCTGATCCGGACGCGGTGATCTGCCACCTTGAGAAAGGCGCCAAGCTCTCGATGGACTTTTACGTGGAGTGCGGGACAGGATATGCGTCGCTTGACCGCCCGCGCCCCGTTTATCTTCCGGTTGATGCCCTTCTTGTAGACGCGATTTTTTCGCCTGCCAAGAGAGTCAAGTATGAGGTGCAGGATAAACGGATGGGGCAGAGGACGGACTACGACAGCCTGGCCCTTGAAATATGGACGAACGGCGTCGTGTCCCCCGAGGAAGCCATCAAGGAAGCTTCGGTCATACTCCGCGATTATTTTATGAACATTGCGATGGCGGTAGCGGCCGGAGATCCGGAAACCGTAACAGAGATAAAGAGCCACGAGCAGGCAAAGCCTGTGGAGAAGCCCTCCGGCGATGCGTTCGTCAAAGGTTTCCTCAAGCTGGGGGACAATCCGGCCTACTCAAAGCCGGTGCGCGACCTGGAACTTTCGGTCCGCAGCGAGAACTGCCTTATGAGGGGCGGGGTGCATTACATAGGCGAACTCGTTTCCCGTTCGCGCGAGGATCTTCTTAAGATACGCAACTTAGGCAAGATATCCCTCCGTGAAATAGAGGAAAAACTGACGAAGTTTGACCTTACATTGTCCGGCGAAATCGACGAAGACGCAGAGGATTAGAAAGGGGCGTACTTGATGAGACATAGAATGAATCAGAGGCGTCTGGGACGCTACGGCTCGCACAGGCGCGCGATGCTTGGAAACCTTGCGGCGAGCCTTTTTGTAGAAGGAAGCATTGTGACGACCGTGACGAGGGCGAAGGAACTACGCCGCGTCGCGGAGAAACTCATAACGAAGGCAAAGTCCGGCACGCTGACCGACCGCAGGCTTGTCATCGCGCGTATGCCGCACAAAGCTGCCGTTAACACGTTGTTTGACAGTCTTGCTCCGCGCTTTTCCGCCAGAAACGGCGGATACACGCGAATTGTCAAGCTCGGGAGCAGGGTAGGGGACGCTTCCCCCATGGCGGTAATAGAGCTGGTAGAGTAGCGGCATGGGCAAGGATCCTATATTCTCTCTCCGAGGGGTGGAATTCGCCTACCCCGGCGCTTCTTTCTATGCTTTGCGCGGCGTCGACCTGGAGGTTTCGGAGGGGGAGTGGGTCGCCCTTGTCGGAGCGAACGGATCCGGCAAGTCGACCCTGGCTAAAATTTGTAACGCCCTGCTGATACCTGCGCAGGGCGATTGTTTTGTGATGGGCGCCAATACGAGGGAGGAGGCGCTTATCCCGGATATCAGGCGCAACGTCTCATTGGTTTTTCAAAACCCTGAGGATCAGATAGTCGCCTCCATCGTGGAAGAAGACGTGGCTTTCGGCCCGGAAAATCTTGGTCTCCCCTCTTCTGAGATAAAAAGGCGTGTCGACAGGGCGCTCGGGCTTGCGGGCCTCCTGAATGAGCGGCGTAAGGGCTCTTTTTCTCTTTCCGGCGGGCAAAAGCAGCGTCTTGCGCTAGCCGGCGCTCTGGCGCTCGAGCCCGCCGCGCTGCTTCTGGACGAGTCGACGTCTATGCTCGACCCGGAAGGGAGGCTCTCCTTCCTGTCCTGCCTCGGCAGCCTGAAGCTTTCGGGGATGACGATAGTTCAGATAACCCACAGGATGGAGGAAGCCATACAGTCTGACAGGGTTGTCGTGATCGATGCCGGAAGAGCGGTATGGGACGGCTCGCCCGGCGATTTTTTCGACGGCGCGTACAGAGACTGGAGTTTCGAGGAACCGCCCGGCGTGGCTCTTTACAGGGAGCTTCTCGGGCGCGGGCTTTTGCCCGGAGGAACCCTTCCGGACGTGGATTCCATGCTTGGCGCGCTATGTCTGTGATAATAGAGCATCTTAGCTACTCGTACAATTCCGGGACGCCATCGGAGGCCCTTGCCCTTAAAGACGTATCCGTCAGCGTCAGCCGCGGGGAATGGGTCTCGATCGTCGGCCACACGGGCAGCGGGAAGTCGACGCTTGCGCAGCACATGAACGCGCTTCTGATTCCGCAGTCCGGGCTGGTGGAGATAGACGGCGTCCAAGTGACGCCGAAGGCAAAGGGCTTAAGAGAGCTCAGGCGGAAGGTCGGCCTTGTCTTCCAGTACCCGGAGCAGCAGTTTTTTGCCGAGACAGCCAGGGATGAGATCGCTTTCGCCCCGGCAAACTGGGGCGCTTCCGGCGAAGAGCTGGAGCAGTGCGTCGATTATGCCGTTTCTTCCGTCGGCCTTGAGCCGGATCTGCTCGGCGCGAATCCGTTCTCTCTATCCGGCGGGCAGCAGAGGAGGGTAGCGATGGCCTCGGTAATCGCGATGAAGCCGGACTATCTCGTCCTGGACGAGCCGACTGCCGGGCTTGACGCCCCGGGGATAAACGAGCTGATCAGGCTCCTTAAGAAACTTCGCTCGGAGGGGCTTGCCGTGATCCAGGTGACGCACGACCTCCAATCGGCGCTCGACCACAGCGACAGGCTGCTCGTCCTTGAAAACGGCATGAGCGTTGCTGGCGGGGCGCCGGAGGAGATAGCTCAATACCTGCTCGAAAACCCGGTGCGGGGCCTTGTAATGCCGCCGCTGGTTCAGTTCGCCGCCGGATTGAGGGAGCGGGGGATAACGCTCGATCTCACGAGCGATATCGGCACGATCATAAAAAAAATTGAAGAGCGGCGCCCTTGCGCTGGGATTGCCGGCGAAAGGCAGGACACATGCAGTTTCTGAGCGGCATTTCACTTGGACAGTTCATACCTGGGGATTCCCTCCTGCATCGGCTCGATCCAAGATGCAAGATCATTTCGACATTCCTATTGATCACCGGGCTTTTTATGGCCAGCAAAATCCCTGACCTGGTGCTGTGGGGGATTTTCCTGCTGGCTCTTCCGGCGCTTTCCGGAATATCCCTTAAAACGATACTTAAGTCGGCGCGCCCTATCCTTTTTCTCGTAGCCATAACGGCCCTGCTCAACCTTTTCTGGACTCCCGGGCGAGCCGTTTTCCAGGCCGGATTCCTCAAAGTAACGGAGGAGGGCCTCATGACTGCGTTCGAGATGGGCATGAGGCTCTTTTTCCTCGTGGTATTCGCCTCAATGCTCATGATGACCACGAACCCGATGGCGTTTTCCGACGGGCTGGAGCGCCTTCTTTCGCCGCTTTCCAAAATCGGCTTCCCGTCCTCTGAAATGGCCGTGATGATGACGATAGCGCTCCGATTCATCCCAACGCTCTTTGAGGAGACGGACAGAATCCTGAAGGCACAGCTTTCAAGGGGGGCGGATTTCGAGAGCGGGGGCCTCCTGAAGCGGGCAAGGAGCTTCATACCTGTGCTGATACCGCTTTTCATACTCGTTTTCCAGAGGGCCGAAAATCTCGCGATCGCGATGGAGTCCAGATGCTACGTCCCGGGGATGGCACGCACGCGCCTCAATCCCCTTGTCTGGAGCGGCAAGGAGACTGCCGCGATTTTAGGCCTGCTTGCCTTCATAACGGCCGTCGTTTTGCTGGATCGTTCATACTTTTTAGGATTCGTTGCTATTTGATGCCGGAGGAAACGTTAGAAAACTCCTTCAATTACGCGCTTGAGGTTTCATATGACGGCGGGCGTTTCGCCGGCTGGCAGTCACAGCCGGGAGGCACAGGCGTGCAGGATGCCCTCGAGCGCGCTTTTTTCGAGCTTGGCGAGCGTGGCTGCCGGGGAATGGGCCCCAGGGTAAACGGTGCAGGGCGCACGGATGCCGGGGTTCACGCCCGCGCTCAAATAGCGAGCGTCGTTCTTTCAAAGGAATGGTCGCCGCGCAGGCTCGTGCTTGCGCTGAACGCGAAACTCCCCGAGCCCGTTGCCGTTATGAGGGCCACGGCGGTTCCGGAGGGCTTTCACGCCAGAAGGAGCGCTGTTTTGAGGGAGTACAGGTATTTCATCTGGAACTCATCGGTCTGTTATCCTCACATGAAACCGTACGTCCTCTGGCAGCCGGGGACGCGGTTTGACTGGAGCAAAGCGGCCTCGGCGGCTAAGGCCTTCATAGGGACGCATGACTTCAGGGCTTTCTGCCGCAAGGCTGACGTCCCTGAGACGGCCCTGCGGACCGTAACGCGTTCGAGCCTTCGCGTCCGAGGCAATCTCATAGTGTTTCGCGTTGAGGCAAACGCTTTTCTGACCAACATGGTCCGCATCATGGCGGGAAACCTCATGGAAGTCGCGAGAGGGAAATTTGATGAGGCAAAGATCGCGCGTCTTTTGGAAGGCAAAGCCGGACGGGATGAAAGCGCCGCAACGCCTTCGCCTTCAGGGCTTTTCATGTGGAAGGTCCGTTACCCGGAAAATATCCGCTGGGGCTGATCTTGATTTCAAATCAGCATGAAAACAGGCCGGGAAGGCGCAAAGCCCTCCAGGCCTGTTTTTTATTGATAAATTTTTACTGCTTTGCTTTTCTGCCGCCCCTTCTTTTTACGGGCGCCGCTGCTTCTGAAGCGCCTTCAAGGACCGCGAGGCCTGCTCTGGCAATTATCATGTCTTCCTCCACCGAACCGCCGCTGACTCCGATTCCTCCAATGACGTCGCCCTTGCGCCTCACCGGGAAGCCGCCGCCAAAGATGACGAGCTCGCCGCAGCTGCTCTCCTGAATTCCATACAGTTCAGCGCCGGGCGTCGAGCGGGCTGCCAAGGAATCCGTCGCCATGAAGGACAAAGCGCTCGTCTCCGCCTTTTTCTGCGAGATCCGTATGGAAATGAGCATCGCCTTATCCATCCTCAACTGGGCGATCACGTGCCCTCCCGCGTCAACTACGGTCACTATTACCGGCACCTTCATCGACTTTGCCTTCTCAATGCTCGCTTGAACGGCAGCAATTGCCTGATCCATGGTTATGACGTCAACCATCTGTGCGACCTCCCCTTTCAGAACCAGAGTGATTTGTGTTGCAGTTGCTTCAGCGTTGTTTCGATCGGTTTCTGCATTATAACACTTCTGTAATAATGCGTCATTTTTATTTTTCATTTTTTTATTAGAGTATCTTTTGGTTATGCAGACCTCGAACGGGATAAGACGCTTTATAAAGCCATTCTTGCGTCACTGGGTGATGGAGGGTTGCCAAAGATCATTGAAAATGAGCTTGCCGGCCCGCGCTATCTTACGCCCGGCGATGGGATTTTAGCGATGGGATTTTAGATTGACATGCTTGCGGATTGATGGTATAAGTTCATCGTTCAGTGCGAGATCAAATCGGGGAGGGAAGAAATTGTTGGACAGGGCGCTCAAATCAGTTTTCATTTCGAGTTTTGGGATAGGACGGTTCTCTTCCGGTTGTTCCGGATCTTCTGACGGAACCGCCCGGTTTCCTGATGCCTCGCCCTGGAGAGTTTGATTTGGAGAAAGAAAGCTTAATCTGACAATCCGCTCGATTTAAGAGACAATAAAGATACATCGAGTTTACGGGACGAGGACCGAAAGGCGCCTCGTCTTTTTTTCGGCATTTCTGCCGTTAAATTTATCTTACATAGGAGGTTATTGCATGAACAAGTACTTGATGACTCCAGGACCTGTCCCAGTATCGCCGGATGTCTCCAGAAGCCAGGCCAGGCCGCTCATAGGGCACAGGGGCGGTGATTTTTCGGGCCTTTTCCTCTCCATAGAGGCAAAACTCGCCCGTCTTTTGAGGAGCGGCGGCAGGACCGTCATTTTTCCGGCTTCAGGCACCGGGGCGCTTGAAAGCCTTGCGGCTTCCTTCGCGGGGCCTGGCGTAAAGGCACTCTCGGTGTCCTGCGGCGTTTTCGGCGATCGCTTCCGCGAGATAGCGGAGCTTCACGGTACCGAGATCGTCCGCGTCGACATAGCGCCAGGGGAGGGCGTGGCGCCGGAGGCAGTGGCCGATGCCGTTGCCGCCAATCCTGAATGCGGTGTCCTTTTGCTTACTCAGAATGAGACCTCGACTGGCGTTCTCAACCCCATAGACAGGATCATCGCGGCCATTCCAAAGGAGAAGCGGCCGATCGTCTTAGTGGATGGCGTCAGCTCAGTCGGCGCGATGCCCTGCTTCCCAGAAGAGTGGGGGATTGACGGGCTCGCAACGGCCTCGCAGAAAGGGCTCTTGACGCCTCCGGGGCTCGCGTTCGTCTGGCTATCGGAGAGAGGATGGAAGGCCGTCTCCGAAAGAACGTGCCCCAGCTATTATTTCGACCTCGAACGCCAGAGGAAAGTCCTTGACAAGGACGCGCCGGAAAACCCCTACACACCGCCGGTATCCCTCTATTACGCCCTCGACGCGGCGCTTGACGAAATACTTATCGACGGCTGGTTCGATCTCCGCCGCCGTGCCGCGTCCGCCCTCGCGGCAGGCATGGAGGCGCTCGGCTTCAGCCTGTTTGTGAAGGACGTGAATTTCCGCTCGCCGGGAGTGACCGCGTTTTCCTTTCCGTCAGGGGACATATCCTCTGTCTCGAAAGCCCTCAAGGCCATGGGGATCGACACGGCTGGCGGCCAGGCTCAGCTAAAGGGGAAAATAATCAGGATGTCTCATTACCACGACGTGAGATGGCCGGAGATATCGCTTGCGCTTGGCGCCCTTTACGCCGCTTTGGGGCCAGGCCGGGCCGGGTGCGGAGACTTCATGAAAGCGGCATTCGGCGCCTGGGAGGGGGATCAGCATGGAGACGTTTAAGATTCTAGTGCCGGAGGCGCTGGGCGATGAGGGCTTGAAAATCCTGAAAGAGGCACCGGACGTCGAGCTGGATGTCAAATCAGGCCTCTCGAAGCAGGAGCTTCATAAAATCCTTGGCGGGTACGACGCGGTCATAACGAGAAGCGGCACGAAGCTCGACAAGGAAGCCATAGAGCACGGGCCTAAGCTCAAGGTCATAGCCCGCGCCGGAGTTGGGGTGGACAATGTGGACCTGCAGGAAGCCAGCAGGCGCGGCATCGTCGTCATAAACGCCCCGACGGGCAATACGCTCGCGGCCGCGGAGCAGACGATCGCCCTCATGCTCGCGCTCGTCCGGAAGACCCCGCAGAGCTTTTTCTCTCTCAAGGCGGGCGAATGGGACAGGAAGCGCTTTACCGGAAGGCAGCTCAACGGCAAAAAAGCGTTCGTCATCGGAATGGGCAGGATAGGCATGCAGGTGGCGCTCCGGTGCAGGGCGTTAGGGATGGAGGTTCTTGGCTTCGACCCGTATGTTTCCGACAAAAAAATGGCCGACGCTGGCGTCATGAAGGTGACTGATCTCGCCGGCGCGCTCTCGCTTGCGGACGTCACGACTGTTCATGTCCCCATCACGAAGGAAACGCACTGCGTCATAGACGAAAAGATGATACGCGCCATGAAGCCGGGCTCGTACCTTGTGAACTGCGCGCGAGGCGGCATTGTGGACGAGGCTGCCTGCGCGCTGGCGTTAAAGGAAGGCCATCTCGCCGGGGCCGCGTTCGACGTGTTCACGCAGGAGCCGCCATCAGCGGACAATCCGCTTTTTGACGACGAGATCGGCGATAAGGTCGTTCTGACGCCGCATCTCGGGGCCATGACGGTCGAGGCTCAGACGGAGGTGGCGCGGATTGCCGTCACGAACTTGCTCGCTGCCCTCAGGGGAGCGCCTTACGAACACGCGGTCAACCTTCCCTTTATGGAGCAGCAGCTCTCAGACCTTCAGAGAAATTATCTCAGGCTGGCAAGGAAGATGGGAATGCTCGCTGGCAGGCTCACAGAGAACGGCGGCCCGCCTGACCGATGCCGCGTAATGCTGAGAGGCGAGGCTTTAGCTGACGACGACCACCTGCCGGGAGGGACGATGCGCCCGTTTTCCATCGCGGTCATAAAGGGCCTTTTGGAGGTGGCGCTCGGCCCGGAGATAAACTACATGGTCGCCCCAATACTGGCCCAGGAGCGCGGCATATCGGTGGAGGAGGGAACGGGGGAGTCGAGGGCGTACAGGAATCTCATAGAGGTCGAGGTTGCCTCTCAGAACGCCACGGCGACTTTAACCGGGACGATAACGGAGGAAGGCAGGCAGCACATAGTCAAGATGAACGACTACTGGGTCGATTTCGTGCCGCACGGGAACCTGCTCATATTCCAAAATCACGACAGGCCGGGCGTCATCGGGAAAATCGGCAAGCTCCTCGGGGACTCGTCCGTGAATATCGCGAACTTCAACCTGGGGCGGAAGGAGTCGAGCGGGCTTGCTCTGGCCGTGATGCAGATAGACGGCCCGGTGTCGGACGAGCTTCTGGCGCAGATGGAGAAGGACGGCGACATGCTGTGGGCGACGACGGTGAAACTGAACGGGGAGACTGTCAAATGAGGCTGTTTATCGTAAGGCACGGCGAGAGCGTGTGGAACGCCGAAGGGCGCTTCCAGGGCCAGCATGACACGGAACTTTCGCGGCGCGGGTTCGAGCAGGGCCTTAAAGTAGCGGAGTTCCTCAAGCATCAGCGGTTCGACGCCGTCGCGACGAGCCCGCTCAAGCGCTCGTCCGTCACGGCCAGAAAAATAGCGGAGATGAGCGGCTGCGATGTCATCGAGGAATTGAGCGGACTGACGGAGATATGCCACGGGGACTGGGAGACTTGCCTCACGAACGAGGTCATAGAGCGCTGGCCGAGGCTTTTCGACCTGTGGCATTCCGAGCCTCATACCGTGGTGATGCCGGGGCAGGGGGGGGAGTCGCTTCGCGACGTCGAAAGGCGCGCGGTCCAGGCAGCGGAGCTTCTGGCATCGAAATATTCCGGCGATGTCTGCGTCGTTTCCCACGACGTCCCGATAAAGATGATAATTTTCCATTATCTGAATATGCCGCTTTCATGCTTCTGGAACGTCCTCATCGCGAATTGCAGCCTCTCCATTATGGAGCTGCGCGACGGACAGCCGCCAAGGCTAAATCTGCTTGGCGACGCGCATTATCTTGGCATGGGCTTCGATCTGCCAGAGCAGAAAAGCCTGTAAAATTTTCTCGGGCGAGTCCCCCCGCCGGGGGCGCTCGCCCGCTTGCGCAACGCGTTTTTGCGCAGCTGCAATAATTGTCAAAACAGGGAGAATATTTTATCATGACAGCGCTATTGAGCCGCATGACGGGCGGGAGGCCGGGATCATGAATCTTGTAAGCGAATTCAACAGGGTTTACGCAAATGATGAGAACGGGCGCCTCGTGGCGGAGGTAAGGTTCCCTCCGGCTGGCGCGGGGATGGTGGATATCGAGCATACGTTCGTCGACGATTCGCTCAGGGGCGGCGGCGTGGCCGGCGAGCTGATGGAGGAGGCTTACAGGCGCATAAAAAAAGACGGCAAGAAAGCCCTGCTGACATGTTCCTATGCAGAGAAATGGTTTAGAAGGCACGAAGACAGAAGAGACATCCTGGCAAACGGGTAAGCGAGAAATCGAAATGAGGCGCTTTGCGCGCAAAAAAGTTTTATGGACCAACGATATCCTTCTGGCGGCTGGCTGCTGACGGCATGGTGCGGTGCCGTTTATCGTCTTTAACGCCGCCAGGCTGCCAGGCTGCCAGGCTTTTAAATGCGCGGGCCTGACGGGCGTTATTTTGCCCTTTAGGCCCCTTCGGCTTGCATCCGGTCCGTCTGAGCGGGCGAGGTCGAGCGCTGCTGGACGACCTTGGAGCCTTTCGGCACGTCGCCCGTGATCCAGACGTTGCCTCCGATCATCGAATTTGCCCCTATCGTTATGCGGCCTAAAATCGTGGCGCCGGCGTAAACGACTACGTTGTCCTCAAGGATCGGATGCCTTGGCAGTCCCTTTATGGGGTTGCCGTCCGCGTCCTTCGGGAATGAGAGCGCGCCTAATGTGACGCCCTGATAAAGCTGGCAATGACGGCCTATTACCGCCGTCTCCCCTATGACGACGCCTGTCCCGTGGTCGATGAAAAACTCTTCGCCGATAGCGGCGCCGGGGTGTATGTCTATCCCTGTGCGCGAGTGCCCCATCTCGCTGATTATCCTGGGTATCACGGGGACTCCGAGCCTGTACAGCTCGTGGGCTATCCTGTGGTTCGTCATTATGTGTATGGACGGATAGCAGAATATCGTCTCCGCCTTGCTCTTGGCAGCCGGATCCCCCTCGTAGGCGGCCAGGACGTCGCTGTCTAGAAGGTTGCGGACGTCAGGCAGGCGATCCATGAAGCTGCAGGCGAGCCCCAGCGCCTCCTTCTCGCACTCGTCGCACGATTCGGCTTTGTCCCGGCCCGTGAAACACATGCCGAGGCGTATCTGCTCCGTTAGGATGCGGTATATGTCGTCCAGCCCGGATGCCATGTGGTGGCGCATGGATAGCGCCCCGATGCCGCCCGTCCCGAAGAAGCCCGGGAAGATGACCGCGCGAATCATCTCCACCATCCTCGCGAGTTCGGATGACGACGGCATGTCGGTGTCCGGGAGCGGTATGTTCCTCTCTTTGCCGTTTGACGGCGTGATGAAGCAATCTATGATTTTGCTTATGTCGGGGTAAGCCCCGTTTTTCCCTCCGCGTTCCATTCCATCACTTCCCCTGGAAATCTAGTCATCAATAGAGATATTCATACGTCATTCTTTTCCATCCGATGCGCGGCGCGTCCCTGCAATCCCTCATCCTGCCCGTGAGATAGTTTCCGGAGAAGTCCGCGAAGCTGCCTCCGGGTATCTCCATCAGGGCGAATATGGAGTGCCCGATGTCATTGCCATTGCTGTCGTAGAAATGCACGGCCAAAGAGAGCCTGATATCGGTCTGCGAGGCGTTCGCGAGGCGCACCGAAACGCCCTCTTTCGATACCTTCAGATCCGAATAGTCTATTTCAGTGCCAGGTATCCTTCCGCTTGCCTCCCACGCGCCTGCCGGACAGGCTGCAATTAAGCCGGTCAGCGCTGCGGCGCACAGCGCGATAAAAAAACATTTCAGCTTCGTCTTCATTGAGGCAGCCCCCCATAAAAACAGTCTAGCCGAAAAGATTATACTATATAGGCGCGCGGAAATAGAAGGGGCTTCGCCGGATATTCAAGCGAAGCCCCGAAATCCTGAAAGGCTCTTGCCCTGAGCGACGGGAACGCTGGGAGAGCCTTTCGCCAGTTTGTGCAAACAGGATGCTTTGATCGTGCCAGCCGTGCTGTTTGCGGCATTACCAACCGCATAATAAAAAACTTACGGACTAACAATATGCAAAATGATTTCCGGGCCGGAAAAATGACGCGGCAATTTTAAAATCCGTCGATTTTTTTCCGGGGAAGGAGTAGAATATCACGATAGCGCGTAAGCGGCGCGTTCAGGTTTTTCATTTTTGCCGCAAGCGCGTAATTATTGGGGCGATTGGATCATTTAGCTTTATATGGATCCCTGCTTCGTGAGGAAGGGCTGCCTAATGCAAGAAGACGTTTTGATGATGAAGATAGCTGAAGGCGACGAGGATTCTTTCACAAAGCTGTATGAACTCTGGTGCAGGAGGGTTATGGCATACGCGTTCAGATCCTTGCTTGATCTCCACGAAGCGCAGGATGTCGTTCAGGAGACGTTCATCCAGGTATATAAGGCGGCGCCTGGCTACAGGGCTGAAGGGAAATTTGGCGCTTTCGTTTTCAGGATAGCGGGGAACATAGTCCGCGGGCGCTTCAGGAACGCCAGGCACGCGGATTCCCTTACGGAGATAATCGACGACGAGACCGCGCCTCATCCGGAGAGCCTCAGCTACTCTCCTGAGGAATCGGTCATCAACAGCATTGATATCGAGAGGTTGCTCGCTCTCCTGCCGCCAAGGCAGAAAGAAGCGCTTATACTGGTAGCGAGCGGCGTCACGTACGGCGATGGTGCCGAAATGCTTCAAATATCGACGGATGCCTTTGCCCAGCTTGTTTTAAGGGGCAGAAGGGCTTTAAAGATGAAAATGGCGAGGATGAGTGACATATCGTGAGCTGTGAAGAAATGCCGGACGAAACGGCAAAAGAAACGAAAAAAATTTCCTGTTTCGAGTGCGAGCCTCTCATAAGCAAGGCTTGTGACGATGAGTGCACGCCGGAGGAGCTTGAAGCAATGAAGGAGCACGTGAAGGGCTGCCCGGAGTGCCGCAGGGCGCTGTCGGAATACCGCATGGTAGCGGTGATGATGTCCGCGAAGGTCTCGTCTATCTCCTGCCCGCCCGCCCCGGTCATTTCAAGCCGCGCTCCGTTCGCGCTCAGGTTCTTGTCCGCGCCGAAGGCAAAGGTTTTCGCGTTTCGCGTTATGGCTGTCGCCGCCTGCGTCGCCTGTTTCTTTATCGGCAGCTTCCGCGGCTCAAACGATGCCAGGAAGGAAATCTCTATGAAAATCTCTCCTGTCGCGGTCGCGACGCCATCCATGTGGGTCGCTCAGAAGCCGGGCATCATAGCGTTAAGCGATAGCATTGAAGCCGAGCAGCCGTTTACGGACAGCATAGCCCAGTACAGGCTTGCGATCAGCCAGGAACTTCGCAGGAGCGATGTGGACTGGCTGAGGGTGAGGGAACTCGTGGAGGCGATCGGCGAGCTTAGGACGGATCTGGAGCTTCTGACCATACACATGGCGTATCTTGAGATTAGAACCGGAAATTCACCTTACGAGGTGGCGGAGCATTGGGAAAATCTTAGCGGGAAGGCGGTGTACAGATGATGGTTTCCATCATCAGGCGTTTCATTGCCGCGGCCTTTGCGATCATCCTTCTCATGCAGCCGTCTTTTGCCGGCGCTTACGACATCGAGGCGATTCTTGAGCAGGGCATGAGGGAGTCGCTGATGAGGGTCGGCATAAATGCGCGAACGGCGGACGGCATTGCCAGGCGCTACATGTTCATAGGCACGGTTATGCTGCAAAATCCGCGTCATTTCTCCGTCGCGGACGAGGACGCGCTTGCTTTGCAGTCTGAAAAGACGGGCGCGGCTCTGGGCAAAGCACTGGGTTATGCCTATAATATTTACGGCGACAAGAAACTGCAGGACGCCGCGACCGTGATGATGCATTCTGTCCGCGCGGGCGTTCTTGTGGATGCCGCGTCAGAAACGTTTTCGGCGCTTGCCGCGAACGGCTACGCGTTTGACGCGGCGGTGTCCGTCCTCCACGAGACTTCCGAGCTTGTCCGCTCCTCGCTCTTGCCGGACAGGGGGGCGGCGCTCTGCGCGCGGATACGCAGGATGGCCGTGAACAAGGAAAAGGTGCAGACCGTCCGGAAGGAAATATTGCTCGCGTCGGAGAGGGAAAAAACAAGGCAAGAGACGATGCTTGCCGCTAAACGTGAGGCAGATCGCAAGGGGGTAAACGCTGGCAAGGATAGGGACCGGATGGCCGCCGATAGAGGTGCTCCGAGCAGGGGCGGCGCCGGCGTCGTCGCATCGAGCGGCGGAAACGGCAGCGCGGGTACAAACAGTGGCGCGAACGCGGACGGCGGCGCTATAGGCTCAAGCGGCAGCACGAACACCGGCAGTGCCTCGGGGACAAGCGGCGGAACGAACGCCGCGAATGACAGCGCGGGGTCAAACGGCAGCGCGGGTGCCGGGAACGATAGCGCGGGGGCAAATGGCGGCTCGGATGCCGGAAACGAGGGTGCGGGGTCAAATGGCGGCTCGGATGCCGGCAACGATAGCAGCGGGAGTAATGGCGGAAACGAGGGCGCAGGCTCAAACGGAGGCTCGAACGCAGATGGCCAGTCCGGGAGCGAAGAATAAGAGAATAATCAGCCGGACAGGCGCCGATTGGGTGTCGCATTAAACCCGCCTTGAATAAGAAGCGGGTTTTTTGTTTGAGAAAAGCGGCATAAAGCCCTTAAAACAGGTTTGGCCTGTCAGGCGCGGTAAGGAGGTCTGTGTTTTGTCACAAATTTCCATAAAAGATGTAACCGATGCCCGCGAGAAGATATCGCGGGCCGTTGTTAAGACGCCTCTTTTCAGGTCGTCGACTTTCAGCGAGTGGAGCGGCTTTGAGGTTTTCCTAAAGGCGGAGAACCTGCAAAAAACCGGATCGTTCAAGATGCGCGGCGCGTCTAATAAAATAATGTCGCTTTCGCCCGAGGAGGGCCGGCAGGGCATCATCACCGGATCGTCAGGCAATCATGGCCAGGCCGTCGCCTGCATAGCCGCCAGATGCGGGTATGGCGCGACCGTGGTCATACCGGAAGGATGCTCCCCGGCAAAGGAGGCTTCGATCAAGGCTTATGGCGCGGATCTCATCTATTGCGGCACGACCTCCTCTGAGCGGCTCGCGTGCGCCGATAAGTTCCGCCGGGAGCATGGGGGGATCTTCGTCCATCCTTACGACGACCCGATGGTCATAGCTGGCCAGGGAACGGCCGGGCTTGAGATAATCGAAGATTTGGAGGACGTCGGCGCGATACTGGTGCCGACCGGGGGGTGCGGCCTCATCTCCGGGATCGCGATAGCCGTGAAGGAGAAAAATCCCGGAGTGAAGATATTCGGCGTCGAGCCTGAGGGAAGCAACAGCACGGGGCTCTCGTTCAGGAACGGCAAAAGGACGGCCCTGGACAAAATAAATTCCGTTGCCGACGGCGTCCGCACGGCCATACCCGGCGAGCTGACCTTCCCGCTTGTCCAGAAATACGTTGACGGAATGATAGAGGTCACGGATGACGAAATATTATACGCCCAGCGGATGCTGCTGGAGCGCTGCAAGCTGCTTGCTGAACCTACAGGCGCGGTCGCGCTCGCGGCGATTTTATCCGGCGCGCTATCAGGCCTCCGGAAGGGAGGAAAAGCCGTCGCCATTCTGAGCGGAGGGAACGTGGCCATGCCGCAGCTTTCCGAATACCTTCTCCGTTCCGGCGTGGAGCGGTAAGGCTTGATGTGACCGCAATGCAGCACACGCAGATTGCGAAAATTCTTGAGCTGATTATGCTCGTCTGCTTTGGCGCCGCCTGGCCCGCGTCGATTTTAAAGTCATGGAAGTCAAGAACCGCGAAAGGAAAGAGCCTGTTCTTCCTTGCCATAGTCGTCACAGGATATCTGGCGGGGATCTCAAAAACATTGCTGCTCGATGGCTTTGGCAGTTTTCTGCTTGTAGCGTATACGTTCAATGCGCTCATGGTTTCCATGGACATGGCGCTTTATTTCAGGAACTCCTCGCTTGACAGGCTAAAGGATGCCGGAGCTGCGCGCTCTGAGTAATTTCGGTTCTTTATGGAAGCTGTTTTTTATGCGGGTCAGCCCGCATCGCAAGACTGGCCCGCATAATCGGCCTTAGACGAACAGAGCGTCCTGGAGCTTGCGCAGCTGCAGCATGAGCGAGTTTTCGTCCAGCGTCACGTCCGCGTAAGTTATAAGCTCTCCTCTTTTAATGTCCTTCCGCATGACGGCCTTCTTGTCGGCGAGCCCCATCGGGAGGACGTTTTTCCGTTTAGCCTCCATGGCCGACATGAACGTGCCGCGTATCGTGAAGCCGCCGAATCCGTCCAGATTTTCCCCGGCCTTTAGGTCGCGCTTCGCCACGGTGCCGGTCTCCGCGACGTGCCCGGCTCTCGGCACGATCGTCGGAATCCCGTCCATGCAGGCTTTGGCTACCGACAGGGGAGTCTCAAGGCTCGTCAGATGGTATGGCCTGTACAGCACGTAGTTCGGCCCGCTGCCGAGCTTCACGTACCGCAGCTCGTGATTTATGTCCGGCTGGCCGGAGGAGAATATAAGGAACACGCCTGGCGCCACGCCGTTTATGTACTCGACCGTCCCATAGCTGTTTAAAATCCCGCCGCGCCCCTCGCTCTTCAGGCTAAGGAGGTCTGGCAGGTCGCTCACGCTGCCGGACGCGCCGTGCGCTCCCATGACGTCCGGTAAAAATCCCGTCGCGTTCGCCATCGCGGTCATCTCGACCATCGTCTTCGTGCCGTCCTTGAACGAACAGATCATCTTGGCGCTCGCGCCTTTGCTTTTCGCTTCCGCCGCGACTGTTTCAGGCGTGCAGTCATAGTCTATCGCGTTGTTTTTGCCCTTGCCGATTACCCGCACGTCGAAGCCGAGCGCGTCGGCAAAGTCGTACAGCTCCAGCACCGCGCCCGGCTCGTCCCCGGCGCTTCCCGTGTAGACGATGCCGGCGTTCGTGGCGAGCTTGTACAGAATGTGTCCGATGCAGACGTCGGTCTCGACATTGAGCATGACGATGTGTTTTTTATTGTTGATCGCGTCTATCGCTGTCTTCGCCCCTGCCTCCGGCACCCCGGTCGCGTCGACCGCGCAGCTTATTGCTTTGCATTTCGTCGCGAGCTCGCCGTTGCGCGTCGCGACGAAGCGTCCTTCGGACAGCAGCCTGTCGCCCTCCTCCGTAGTGTCCGCCCAGTCATAATCCTTCCCGAGGACGAGCCCGGCGTGATCGTAAGCGGCCTTCGCGTTTTCTGCGTCTATGTCGGCAACGACGGCGGGCCTCATTCCCCTCATGGACAGCATCTGCCCGGCCAGGCCGCGCCCCATCTGCCCGGCGCCGACGATGCCCGCCATTATCGGCCTGCCCGCGTTTTCGAGTTCCCTAAGCCTGTAATTCATGCCAATCATGATGAGTCCCCCTCTTGTTTGCGCGCAAAGCCCGCCTCGCGATGACGGCTTGCGGAAGTTTCATTTAAAATGCACCTCGAACGGATCGCCCGGATTCACGCGCGGCAGCCCGCTGCCCTGGAGCTGGATTTCTCCAGGCAGCGCCGCGTCAGGCGCGCCCTGGAACTTAAACGTGCAGTGCCCCATTTTCCTTAGCGTGTTGTTCGCCTCGCTCCCGACTGCCGTGACGGCGTATTCCCGTCTGCCCAGAAGCACGACATCGCCGGGCTTCACGTCGCGCCTGAGCTTCGACGCGGTGTGAAGCACAGACACCTCAGCCAGCTCCTCAGGAGCGTTTTCGTTAAAGACTATCAGCATGTCGCTGGCCATTACCTCGTTTGCCATGTCGCCAAGCCTTGTAATGATCGTTTCGTATCTCATCCGTTTCTCCCGGTTTTTGCCTGTCCTGTAAGAGGGCGCGCCCTTGCCCGTAACGGGCAGGGGCGAATGAGCCTCAATATAGCCCGATGCTGAAAATATACGCGATTATCACCGCTATCGGGCCTGTTATCATGCGCGAGAACAAAACGGCTGGAACCCCGGCGCTTATCGTGTCCGGCTCGGCTTCGCCAAGCGAGAGGCCGACGGGGATGAAGTCGCAGCCGACCTGCGCGTCTATCGCAAAGAGCGCCGGGAGGGCAAGCGATGGCCGTATCGCTCCTTTGGCTATCTGTTCCCCGACGATCACCCCGACCACCTGCGCTATTACCGCGCCAGGGCCCAGGATAGGCGATATGAAAGGTATGGCGCAGATGAAGGATATGACGATCATGCCCGGCAAGGAGCCAGCGGCAGGGGATATCGTCCTCGCGATGACGTCGCCAAGGCCGGAGCCTTGGATAATGCCTATGATCATAGAGACGAACGCCATAAAGGGCAATATGTGCTTTATCACCATTTCGATGGTGTCGCGGCCCGCTTGGAAAAATTTGCCCACGACCGCGCCGACGCCCTTGCCTATGCGGGTGACAGCGTCCTGAGATTTGCCCGCTCCGCTTCGCGCTTCAGCGGGGACTGGCGCCTCACGCACGATGCCTGCTGTTTCCTGGGCGTCCGCGGGTGCGATATCCTCGGCATTTACGCCGGAAACGTAGATATCCTCGGTGATGTATTTGGCGAGCGGGCCGCTCGGGCCCGTTGCCATCAGGTTGACCGTAGGAATGCGCTTCCTAGGGTATACGCCGCAGCGCGCTGTCCCGCCGCAGTCTATTACGACGGCCGCTATTCTGTTTTCTGGTATGCCGGTCGTGAAGCCGTCGCCAGCGACGGCGCCTGTCATGTCGGCGATTTTTTGGGCTATGGGATCCACTCCGCCTCCGGTGACTGAGACGATCATGTTTTTTTCGTCAGTCGGCTGAATGATGAGCGGCCCGCCCCAGCCTCCTCTTCCCTTTGAAATCCTGACAGCTTTATGCATGGCCTATCCCTCGCCCTTCTTCATGAAACGGAGCGTCAGGCGTTCCGTCACGATGCCTCTGATCAGTATGACTATCACCCCGACTATAAAATAGCGGACTGCCAATGGGCTTAGGCTTAGGCCCAGCGCAGTGATCCCGTTCGCTATCCCGAGATAGACGAACAGCTCGCCCGCGTTCGCGTGAGGGAACAAGCCCGTTATCGGGTGGCAGAATGAAACAGCGGCGTCATAAAACGCTGGCTTATGCTTCTCCTCGACGAATCTGCCGAATGTGTAAGCCATCGGGTTGCACAAAACGAACATCGCGATCACCGGCACCACTGTGTACCTGAGCAGGAAGAACTTGCCGCAAGCCTTCGCGAATCCGTCCATCCTCTCCTCCCCGATGATGCTGATAAGAGCGTTGACGAACGTGATCAGCACCACGAGCGTAGGTATGATGCCAGTAACCCAGCTCAGGAACGTCGCGCCGCCAAGATTGAAAAGATTGATGAATCCCTCGGCTAGTTTAGCGAGATAATCCATTATAGCCATTCCCCCTCATTGTCAGTAATCAATATTTTGCCTTGCCAAGTGCTTCTTTTCGTCGGACTCGCGGCGGAAGCGGATGTCTATCGCCTCTACCGCCTGAATGAGCGCGCCTTTCCTTTTGCTTGGCGTTTTAGGGTCGTATGGGTGATTTTTGCGGTAGCCTCTCATTTCGAGAGCGTCCTGCTCGATGCCGGCGCGGCGTATTTCATCGAGCGAAAGCCCCTCGTATTCGGGGATCGCGCGGAATCTGGCAAAAATGGTGTATCCTTTCATGCTCTGTACTTTCGTCACAATGTCGTTCTCGCGGTCGTATGCGAGGATCAGGATTTCCCCTGGCGCGAGCAGGCCCTTGCGCTGCCCGATTCCAAGAACCCCTTTGCCGCTCAGGGATCTTACGGCGGCCTGATATCTATTTGCCTGTATGAAGCATAGGAGCATCTGAAGCGACATCAGGCCAAATATGAACAGGAAAAACAATGTTCTGCCGTCGTTTGCGTATGACATCTCAGATTGTTTTTTTTGCTGGCTTCATAATCATAAAAACAGGAGCAGGGATAGGGCCATTACTGCCATGCCAGCGACGAGGCCGTAAATGCAGAGGTGGTGCTCGCCGTATTCCTCGGCTAAGGGCAGCAGTTCGTCAAACGAAACGAATACCATTATTCCGGCAACGGCCGCGAAGAGCAGCCCGAAAACGGCCGGGGACAGAAACGGCATCAGGATCAGGTATCCGGCAATCGCGCCTAAAGGCTCGGCGAAGCCGGATAAAAATGAATAAACGAACGCTTTCTTGCGGTCTCCGGTCGCGTAGAAAATCGGCACGGATACAGAAATCCCTTCCGGTATGTTGTGAATGGCTATCGCCAGGGCTATGGCTACACCAAGCGACGGGTCGATCAGGGCTGACGCGAATGTGGCCATGCCTTCCGGGAAGTTGTGGATGGCAAGGGCAAGGGCCGTGAATATTCCGGTGCGTTGGAGTTTTGAGATGTCGTGGTGTTTTTTCGCGTGCTCCATGGCCGTCATGGACATCTCATCGATGGTGTGCGCTTCGTGCGGATTTTCCGATTCCGGGACAAGCCTGTCTATGAGCGCGGCAAGAGCTATGCCTCCAAAAAAAGCCATTGCTGTCCCCCATGAAGCGCGCTCAGGGCCCCATTGCTCTGTGAGGGAGTCCTTGGCGATTGCCAGGATTTCGACGAACGAGACGTAAACCATCACCCCGGCGGAAAATCCCATGCTGAGCGCGAGAAAGCGGTTGTTCGTGCGTTTCGCGAGCAGGGCCAAAGCCGCCCCGATGCCGGTGGAAAGCCCCGCGAATAAAGTAAGCCCGAAAGCCATCATGATGCCGTCTGTATTTATGCTTATGCCCTCCTGTTTGTTGGCCGAACGTCCGGACTGGCCATTTTTCATGCTTTGTCATTCCGGTGCCGGGTTTTTGGCATAAAAACCAGAATAATTTCTACATTAAAAGCCGCTTATGTATTTTTACCAATAATCGAAGGGCATGTCAAGGCAGTGAATGACAGTCTCTGGGGCGGGGCTTTGAGGCATTTTTATATGACTATGCTGTGCTCGCACGCTGTTTTTACGCCATACACAAGAACCTGTTCGTTCTCCTTGAAAAATCTGCGGCTGCCGGTTTTAGTCTCCTCATTGGAGCTTTCCCGTAAAAGACCGCGCACTTCTCCCACAATGTCATCTTTGGCCTTACGATTCATGCCGATGTCTCCCTGGGCGCCGCTATATTAGGTTCAGTCGTATTCAGATTCCCAACGTACAATTTCACCTGTTTCAGCGTCGATCTCGTATTCATATTCTGTCCTGGCATGATCGAAATCAATCTCATACACCGCGCGCCCTCCGTGACGGTCCAGTTCGGCTTCATACTTGTGGATTTCGCTCTCGGGAACGTTCGCGTGAGCAAGGGCAATAGATTTTGCCTTTTCGAAACCGATATAGCCCTTGTTGCCGTCATTGAGCCCCTGTATCGCCTTGCCCGCGTTCCTGCGCTCATATTCCACTATCTCACCGGATGTAGCGTCAATCTCATAGTTATATTTCACGCTGCCGCCCGAAAACGTAATGTCGTACAGCCTCATGCCGCGTTTTTCATATTGTTTTACCGACACGGCGGATATTTCTTTCTCCGACAGGCCGGCATGTTGAAAAGCGATGGATTTGGCCTCGGTTTCGCCGATATACGCGGCGGTTGCGGCCCGTGCGGAGAAAGCGAGGAAAAACAATATTGCAAACATGAAGTTTCTGACATGTATCATTTGACATTCACCTCCGTTGTTATTCCAAGTATATCAAATAACCCCGTAAAACGTAGCCTCAGTTTTTTCTTTTCCGATCGCGCGCCAAGTCCGGAGTAGGTGCGTGGCCTTTGGCGCGACGGCGCTCCCGGCTGGCGGCATGTGGGCATATTTCGGATTTGTCGGCACTACGCCAACTGTCGGCGTCGTCCCAGGCGGCACCTCAGTAGGCGCGACTAACGCCGTGGGATTCG
>JAIROA010000137.1 GCA_031257775.1 Synergistaceae bacterium | reverse complement strand
GCCGGTGCATCAGGTGCCCCTGCCTGGCGTCACGCAGCCCCCGATGCCAATGCCCCAGGATCCATTACTTGGCGTCATGCCGCAAGCGATGCCTATGACCCCGACGCCTCCACCTGGCGTCACGCAGCCGCCGATGCCGATGCCGGCGTCGCCGCCTCCGTTGCCGCCGTCACTGCCGACAGCGCCTCCGCCAGTTCCGCCCCAGGAGGGTCTGGCCGTTCAGCCGGTCAGTTCAAAATTCGCGGAACTAGTCCCCAAATCTCCGCAGCTTTCAGAAGCGGCTGGGCCTCCGTTGCAGGTATTGGTACCGCCGCAGGCCCCGGTGCCCCCCAAGGTGCCGATGGGGGAATTTCTAAGAATGTTCCCGGAAGCGAAACCGGATTAGGGGTATCGGGAAAAATAGAAAAAAACGAACAGCGGGCATCAATTTTCAAGCTGCACGAAGTTCCGGCGGATTGGTCCGACTCCCCAGGCAACACCGATGAGTGGAGTTCGTGGCCCCCGTTGCCGACCAGGTATAAAGTCCCGCAGCGAAGCGAGGTGCATCGGAGAAGAGGAGTCTCGCTTTTCCTATATGTTCTTTTTTGGCCCGCGCTCTTTGTCGTATCGACCATAAGTTTCATTATCAGGAGGAGCTTTGCGTTTCTCGGCGGCGGATTTGCCAAATCCCGCGAAGATTCGCCAAAAAGGCCCGCCATTTTGGGTTATATTCCCGTCGAGCTGTTCATCGCGCTTTCTTTTCTGACGTTCGGGCTATATCCGTTTTCCTGGCTGCGGTCTAATTCCTCCGCTCTTGCCAGTCTGTGCGGGAACAGGCTTCAGGATAAACGCCTGAGGCTGTATGCGCTCACGGGCTTTTGCCTGCAGCTTTTGCTGCCCGTTTCGCTAGGGCTCTTCGCGGGCTGGCATTTCACCGGCGATCCGCGGCTATGGGATTTCGCGTTGCGCGCTTCCCTGCTTTATGTTTTGTCCGGGGTTCTAATCATAATTCCCCAGAGGTGCTGCTATTTGTTCAATCTGCGCTGGAACATCCGGCGGGCTGTTGAGTCATGGGATAAGGACGGAGTCATGATCGCAAGGACGATGGCGTCGTGGCTCAAGCTCTTTATCTTTGGATCGGCTTACATTCAGTTTCACGCGAACAGGCTAATCGGGCTTGGAATGCCCGGTTTTGCGGGCCAGGACGAGATAATGGCTGATTTTTCGGTCAAAAGATGGCTGAATGAGTATGTAATGATAAGGAAGCATCCAATTCCTCAATACGGCAAGCTTCAGGAGAGCGGCAATGAGTGAGGCCGAGCTTTACTGCGAGAGCTGCGATAGCGTCATGGCGCCGGACTGGTCCCTGCCGTATTGCCCGATGTGCGGCGGCAAAATAGGCCCTAAAAACTATGACAGGCCCGAAAAACCTGACATCGGCGCGGAAAACGATAAAGCAGCCTCAAACGGGGACGGCGAAAATGCCGGAAAAAACCCGGAGCGCCTTCGTTCGGAGGCGTTCGACGACCTTAGGCAGGCATCCCCGGCGAGCATTTTCATCGCGGATATTTTGACATTAGGCCTGCGGTCCGCGTTCTGGCTGTCGCGCCGGATGGGCGCCCTGGAAGGCATGGCAAGACAGGACAGGCGTTACGGAAGAATGATCCTTTATGCCTGTTTTTTTATTTATATCGCGGTAATCGCGCTTGCGGTGCTAACCTGCCTGGAGCTTCGCACTGGCGGATGGAATTATTCCATTCTGCTGGATAAGCCGGTTTTCCCGCTTGGCGCGGCTGGCTTGCTTGTTGCGCTGTTCCTGATGAACAGGCATGTCCTATTTTGGGCAAAAGAAGTGATCACGGACGCGATACAGACGGAAAACGCCGACACAATAAGCACTAAGGCGGAATCCTTCGCGCCATCGCCTTTTTTACTCTGGTTTTTTGGGATCCCTTATCTACAGTCGCATCTTAACGAGATAGTGCGGGCGCGGAACCTCGCGAACTTCAAATCGTCCAAACGCCGGTCCTGATATCCTATTCTAATTCCAAATCAACTCGTAACAGACGAGTTGACTTGGAAAAACCTCAACACTTCGTGTTGGGCGCAACATTACGTTGCGCGATTCCGATTCTAAATCAAATTACGGTTCATTTGATTTAGAATCGGAATTATTTCAGCAGCAGCCGCAGAGAGTATCCGCCGCCTACAGCCCTGCCGCTGTAACCGCCGTCCCCGTGCTGACTGACGAATCTGTTGAGCGCGGCTGACAGGTTATCGTCAGCCTGGATGTTCTCGAAGGCGACATGCAGCCTGCCGTCGTTCTCTCTGACAAGCGACGCCTGCCGGTTCGCGGGCAGAGGCTTGTCTAGCATTGCGTTGACTGCGGAGGTAAAATCGGCCGCGGTTGCCAGGGATGCCAAAGGATCGTTGTTTCTCGTTTTGTGCTGGACTTCATACGCCAGAGCGGCCTGTTTTACGGACTCCAGTTCTGCCGCGATCCCAGTGGCGCGGGTCTTATCGGACGAGCCGCCGAAAACCAGCATCAGCATGCCCGCCAGGATGCCAAGAATGACCATCGTTATCAAAACTTCCGTAAGAGAAAAAGCCCGTGTTCTGCGCGCGCCTAGCGTCACGATTTTATGCCCCCCAAGAGTCATGTTTCTTTCACGCCTATACGTTAATTTAGCCTGAAAGCGGAAATGGTATCATTTTCTTGACTATATCACTCTAAGGACTCATAGTAAAGGGGACTATAGGACTAAATGTTACTGTTACTTCACTAGTTCCGCCTGATGGTTCATGATGCTTGCGATGTTCCTGTTTACGGTTCTCAGGTAAGAAGCGGAAGCGCCTCCGCTGTATCGGTTCATGGCGAGGTTGAGGGACCCGTATGCCCTTAAGTAGCGTGAAAGCAGAAGGCATCCTGCCGCGATTGCCTTCTCGGGATCTGAAAGGGGGTTGGCGCCTGACGAGGCGTGAATGCCGTTCGAGCTTAAAAGGCCGCTGTGAACCTTCCACATGACCTGCATTACCCCGGACGCGCCTTTAGGGCTGACCGCGTCCGGATTGAACGTGCTTTCGGCTTTGGCTACGGCCGTCGAAAGGGCAGACGGCACCCCGTATTTGGCGCTGTAGTGGACAAACGCCGCGGCCTCGCGCCATGCCGTCTTCGCGTCGATCTTCGGGTTCGTCTTCCGTATAAAAAGCGCCGTCGACGCCACGTTCCGCTGCATGGAGGGCGGCATGAACCTGATGCGCGCTAGCGCCGAGCCGGGATGCTCTTCCATCCACATGTCGAAGTGATCCAGCACCAGACCCATCTCCCGCACTGCCCGGACAACGGATATGCCGTATCCGACGCGGGCGTGCCGGAGCATGCGTTCTTCCTCGGCCGGCTGCCCTAACAGGGAATGAGCCGCGTAGCCCTCCCGCATGAACGCGGCGGGAGCTGTATGCCTGGCCTCGGCATCGAGGCTGTTTGACACAATCACAAATGGTAGTATCATGAAAGGAAGGGCCGCTAAGGCAAAGAACGATATTTTTTTTGCCGACTGGTTCGCTGAACCAGCAAGTACGTTGAACATTTTGTTACCACCTCTTGATAAGGAACCAAACATTTCGTAAAATCACGATCCTGGTCAATTCGCACATGCCAGGGGGCATATTATATAATAGCAGGGAATATTGTCAACTCTGTGGATTAATAGGATTTTCGATTTTTTGGGGAACTCGATTTTTGGGGGATAAAACAGCATGAATGTTGGTGAAATCGCGGCAAAAATCGAGGAAAGGCTGCCGCTGGAATGGAGCGAGAGCTGGGACAATTCAGGCCTTTTGATCGGAGACCCCAGCGCTCCCATCGAAAAGATAGCCGTGTCGCTCGACGCCACGGAAAGCACGGTTCTGGACGCTAAGGAGCACGGGTGCGGAATGCTGGTGGCGCATCATCCGGCAATATTTCACCCCTTGAAGAAAATCGTTTCGCCGTCGCCAGCGGCAGCGATGATCCGTGCGGCAATTTCAGGAGGCATCGCTGTCTATTCAGCGCACACGAACTGGGACTCGTCGCCGGAAGGCGTGAACGTCATCCTGTCCCGCCAGCTGGGCTTGCGCGGCGTGTGCCCCATAGTGCCGCCGCATGATGGCGCGTGGGGAATGGGGGCTATAGGGGATCTGGCGCGCCCGATGACGGTAAACAGCCTGGCGCGCCGCCTGAAGGAGCTGTGGGGGCTTTCGGCGCTCCTCTCATACGGGGACGGCGTGACCCCTCTCTCTAGGGTGGCGCTGTGCGGCGGGGCCGGAGGGGATTTTTTGCAGACTGCGATAAACATGGGCGCGGATGTCTTTGTCACCGCTGACGTGGGCTACCACTATATTCTTCATGCCCAGCTGACCGGCACCCACCTGATCGTGGCGAATCATGGGGAGATGGAAAGGGCGTCCCTGCCGGATTTTTGCGGCCTCATCAGGGAGGTTTCCTCACTTGACGTAGTCCTTCTCGAAAATAGCAACTGGACTCCGCTCGTCATTTAAGGAAAGGCTGATTTATCGTTAGGGGCCTAAAGGGTGAAGATTTAAACCCTTGCGACGCCCGGGCTCTTAAACGTCGAAATGTCGTTCAGCCTTTCCTTAACTCCGAAAAACCGAAGCGTCGGGATTTTTATAAACCGCTCGCCTGCGGCGAGTTGATTTATAATCAGAATGATATATCATTGTTCTCTCGCTAGAAATTCTTTCGCGGAGGTGTTGGTTTTATGTACAGGGTTTTCAGCGGAATGAGGCCGACGGGCAGGCTTCACCTCGGGCATATGGCCGGGGCTTTGACGAACTGGGTCGCGCTGCAGGAGGAGAACGAATGCTACTACTCGATAGTCGACTGGCATGCCCTTATGTCCGATTACGCGGATCCGTCGAAGCTCAGGGGCAACACGATGGAGGTTTTGCTGGACTGGCTTGCCGTGGGGCTTGATCCTGAGAAGTGCGCGATATTCGTCCAGTCCCACGTCAAGGAGCATATAGAGCTTCACATGGCCCTTTCCATGATCATGCCGCTCGGCTGGCTGGAACGGAATCCCACTTACAAGGAGCAGATACTCAACCTCCAGAACAAGGATCTTTCGACATACGGTTTTTTGGGCTATCCCGTCCTTATGGCATCCGATATTCTCGTATACAAAGCCAATCAGGTTCCGGTAGGCGAGGATCAGAGCGCTCACCTGGAGCTGTCGCGGGAAATAGCGCGCAGGTTTAACCATTTTTACGGCAATGGCGGCGAGATCTTTCCGGAGCCGGCGATCATGCTGACGCCAAACCCGAAAATTCCCGGAACGGACGGGCGCAAGATGAGCAAATCATACGGCAATTCGCTCGACATAGCGGACGAGATACCGGTTCTCGACAAGAAAATACGCACGATGATGACTGACCCGGCTCGCGAAAGAAGGACGGACAAGGGCGAGCCTGGGAAGTGCCCGGTATGGGACCTTCACAGGTTTTTCAACCCTGACGCGGAGCAGAAGGCCGAACTGGCAGATGGCTGCCGCACGGCGGGAATTGGCTGCATCGACTGCAAGAAGGCGCTTATGGTTCACGTTACGGAACACATGGCGCCGATCCACGAGAGGCGCAAACGGTTCGAGTCAAAGATGGGCGATCTGGACGACATCCTGAGCGCCGGTGCCAAGAAAGCCCAGGAATGCGCTGGCCGGACTATGAGCGAAGTGTATGAGGTTCTGGGCATGTTAGCGCCAAATGCGGGACGGCAATGAGACGTTCCAGCTGACGCTGGGAGATTTTTCGGGGCCGCTTGACCTGCTATGCCACCTGGTCGAGAGCAAGGCAATACAGGCTTCGTCCGTTAAACTTACGGACGTGCTGTCTCAGTACGTCTCCTACATGCTCGGCGCGAAAAAAGCTTCCCTGTCTGAACTGGCGGAGTTCTTCTCGCTCGCGAGCAGGCTTTTGCTCCGCAAGGTGCGCTCCCTCCTGCCTGCTCTTGATGGGCAAGGGGATGGCGATCCGGGCGAGGCCGCGGACAGCGGCGTCCTGGATGATCAGGAGATGGACGAGGAGAGGCTGAAGGAGCTGATAGAGCGGTTTAAGCCTTACCGGACGGCGGCATCGCTTCTTTCAAGCCTCAAGGAGTCAAGGGGAAGGTGCTTCACGAGGGTTTCAGACGAGAGCGGCCCGCCGTGGTTTGACATAGGTGACCTCTACGGGCTCTCCACGCTCTGGTGGCGCCTCATAGAGGAGCGTTCGAGGCTTCGCGCGGCAAGGACAGAATCCGCTTTCATGGAGGACATACCGGACGCGGTGCCTGAAGAGGTCTTGGTTGAGCAGAGGATGGCGGATATCTTAAGAAGCCTGGGCGATGCCGGCAATACGTCTTTAAGCGGCTTGCTAGGGCTTTTTGGAAACGGTGAGCTGGTGGTCACCTTGCTGGCCCTTCTTGAACTTTCGCGGCTGGGCAAAGTCGGCCTGACGCAAAACGGCGTCTGGGAGGATGTCTGGATTGCGGCAGGCTGAAAGTTACGATATCCTCATGCGGCAGATCGAGGCGATATTCTTCGTGTCTCCCCAGCCGCTCTCCTGCGAGATCCTTTCGGCCGTGACGGGACAGTCGCAGGAAGCCGTCCGCGAGGCGGTCGGCCGCCTCTGTTCGTGTTATGAATCGGGCAGGGGCGTGACGCTCCTGCGCCTTGCCGGCGGCTGGCAGATGGCAACCGCGCCGGATCTGGATAATGTGATATCGAATTTTCAGGGATCGGTGGCGTCTAAGGTGAGGTTAAGCAAGGCGGCTCTTGAGACGCTTGCCGTCGTCGCGTACAATCAGCCGGTCACGCGCTCCGAGATGGAGGAGATAAGGACCGTGAGATGCGACCGCGCCATAGACACGCTCTTAAAACACGGGCTCGTGCGCGTGGCGGGGCGGAAGAAGAGCGTCGGAAACCCCCTCCTTTACAGGACGACGGACATGTTCCTGGAACTGTTCGGGCTTGACGCCATTTCATCGCTGCCGACGCTTGAGGAACTGCAGGACACTTTCGTGAAGAACCCGGATGGGAGCGATTGGGGAGAGGGCAATGAGTGAGGGCGGCATTTCTTTCCCGGCGCGGCTGAATAAATATATAGCCTCCTGCGGCGTGTCCTCCAGGCGAAAGGCAGACGATCTGATAAGCGAGGGCCGCGTCACTGTCGACGGCTTGCCGGAACGATCGCTTGGCAGGGTGCTCACGGGCGGCGAGAGAGTCTGCGTGGACGGGCGCGACATCGCCCCGGCAAGGCATGTTTACATAGTCATGAACAAGCCCAGAGGCGTCATTTCGGCAGCCTCTGACCTCCGGTGCGAGACAGTCCTCGATCTATTGCCGGAACACTACAGGGCGCTTCGCGTTTTCCCTGCCGGAAGGCTGGATAAAGAGAGCGAAGGGCTTATAATACTGACGAACGACGGCCGGTTCGCCCAGGAGGTCATTCACCCTTCTTCCGGCATTAAGAGATCGTACAGCGTGACGTTGCGCAGGGATCTTGACATGAACGGCGTGGACGAGTGGAGGGGCGGAGTCGTCATAGAGGGCCGCCGCGCACGCCCGCTTGAGGTTTCGCCTCTTGAGGGCGTGCCGGGCACGCGCTTTCTTGTCGTCCTGGGGGAGGGGTTCAAGAGAGAGATCCGACTTATGGCGCTGGCTTTAGGCAACAGGGTTTTCCGGCTGAAAAGGATCGGCATCGGCAATCTTTTTCTTGAAAAGTTGCCAGTCGGAGCTTATAACGAGTATAATTACGCTGCGATAAAAAAAATGATATATGAAGGCGGCAAGATATAGTCATGTCCAACGCACAAGGCAAGCGACATTAGTTCGGGGGGATGTTTATGCAGGGGTTAGATGACCGCACGAGAGACCTGATACAACGGCGCGTTTTGAAGCGAGTCAAAGATATTCCTTCTCTGCCGCAATTCGTCGTGGAAACGCTGAATAAACTGGACGATCCTACGAGCAGCGCGGCTGACGTCAGCAACAGGCTCTCAAGGGACGAGGGGCTTGTGGTAAGGGTGCTGCGCCTTGCGAACTCTGCTTATTATGGCTTATCGAGGAGAATTACCGGCGTATCGGAAGCTATTTCGTTCCTCGGCTTTAAGACCGTGAAGAGCATAGTGCTGGCCGCTTCGGTCTATAAGTTTATGGACAGCGCTTTTTCCGGGTACTCTCTGGATCGCGGCCAGTTGTGGAAACATTCGCAGAGCGTGGCGGCGTCGAGCAGGTATCTTTCGGAAAAACTCAAGATCTGCGATCCTGAGGAAGCCTATGTGGGCGGCCTTATGCATGACATCGGCAAGATCGTCTTAAACGACTACGTCCGCTTTGGCTACAGCATAATCCTGCGCCTGGTCGAGGAGGACAACGTGCCGTTTTGCGAGGCGGAGCGTCAGGTGCTTGGATTTGACCACGCGCAGGTCGGCGGCCTCGTCATGGAACAGTGGAATTTGCCTGAAGCGTATACATACATAACGACCTACCATCATACCCCGTGGGATCTGCCTGAAAACGTGAAGGAATTCCAGAGCGCCGTCGACGTCGTTCACGTTGGCAACGCTATCTGCATAATGCTTGGAGTCGGCATAGGCGCGGACGGGATGCAGTACAATATCTCCAGCGACAGCATGCAGCGCCTTGGCCTTGGCGACGGCATCGAGGACATCATGGGCGAGTTCGTGGATCTTCTCTCCGATATGGAAGACGATATTAAAGATTCGCCCACGCACTGATGGCGTTACGCGGCAAAAAACCGGTCATAGTGCTGGACGGCCCCGCCGGGGCAGGCAAGAGCAGCGTCGGCAAAGAGGTCGCAAAAAGACTTGGTCTGCCGTTTCTCGATACAGGCGCGATATATAGGGCGATAACGCTGATTATGCTGAGGGAGAATATTACCCCGATGGAGCCGGCGCGTCTAAAGGAGCGTCTCGCTTCTTTCAGCATCGGCTTTGCGGGAGGGAAGGTCACGGCGTGCGGGGAAGACGTCACGGCGGCCATAAGGACTCCTGAGATAGACATGGAGGTTTCCCCGTATTCGGCGGTTTGCGAGGTGCGCAGCTCAATACTTGGCATACAGCGGCAGGGCATGTCGGAGGGGCTTGTGGCTGAAGGCCGCGACATGGGTACCGTCGTATTTCCAGACGCGGATTTGAAGATTTTCCTGACCGCCTCGCCGGAAACGCGGGCGCGGCGCAGATACGAGGAGAGGCTTGGAAGAGGAGAAACGCCGGACTACGAGGAGATTCTGGAACTGGTCAACAGGCGCGACGCCATAGACTCCGGCAGGGAGATTGCTCCCTTGGTGCCGGCATGTGACGCCATATATTTCGACACGACCGGTTTTTCGTTCGAAGAGGTCGTGCGTGGCATCCTAGAGCATACAGCCAGGCTGAATTAAGATGGTCTTGAATAATGTCTTCTATTTAATCGTCAAGACATTTTTCCGCGTAGTCTTCATCCTCTACAACAGGCTTGAGGTGAGGGGGCTGGACAAAGTGCCTCCCGGAATGTCTTTCATAGTCGCTTCCAACCACGCGAGCTACATCGATCCCCCGCTTCTGGGCGGAGTGTTCCCGGGGCGCTTGAGATATCTGGCCAAGGAATCCTTGTTCCGCAACCCGGTTATGGGATTTTTGATATCCACGCTCGGCGCTGTATCCGTGAAGCGCGAGGACAGCCAGAGGGCCGGGGCGGTGATGAAGATCATGCTCGCGAGGCTGGCATTGGGCGAAAGTTTTCTGATATTCCCTGAAGGGACGAGAAGCAGCGACGGCAAGCTGCTCCCCCTGGAAGGCGGAGCGGCCTTCCTCTCCGTAAAGTCCGGAGTTCCCCTGCTGCCGGTATACATAAGCGGTTCGAGCGATGTCATGCCGCCTCATCGTTTCTTTCCGCGCCCGGCGAAGGTGAGGGTGACGTTCGGGGATCCGATTTTTCCCGATAATGCCATCGAGGGGGAAAAACAAAGGCGCGAGGCCGTAAAAGACGCGCTAGAGAAAGCGCTTCATTCGCTTGAAAGGGTGTCCGCGGACGATAGATCTCGCAAGTGCGCCTAAGTCGGCGCTCATAGCCGCCATAGACCCTGCCGGTGGGACTGAGAGTTCCTTCGAGGAGCTTGACGAGCTGGGGCTGCTTTTGTCTAATTTGGATGTTCCGGTGGCCGGCAAAGTCGTGCAGAAACGCCGCGCGCCGGATCCGTCGACTTTTATCGGCAGGGGCAAAGCCCTTGAGATAAGGGATTTTGCCGCGGCGCTTGGGGCGAACCTTTTAGCCGTGGACGACGCGCTTACGCCGACTCAGCGGAGCAATCTGGAAAAAATGACTGGCCTTGAGGTCTGGGACAGGGCTTTTACGATAATGCGGATTTTCGAGAAGAGGGCAATTACGGCGGAGGCAAAGCTCCAGGTAGAACTGGCGCGGCTCAAGTACGAGATTCCATCGTTAAAGGGGCTGGGGCGTCAAATGTCTCGGCTTGGCGGGGGCATAGGCACGAGAGGCCCGGGGGAGACGGAGTTCGAGCGGCACAGGCGCAAGCTGGAGAGACGGGTCAAATATATTGAAAAACACCTCCAGAGCGTGCGGAAGATGCGAAGCCTGCACCGTTACAGGAGGTCGAGGGACGGCATCCGCCTCGTTTCATTGGTCGGCTACACCAACAGCGGGAAGTCAACGCTGCTGCGCTCTCTTGCGAAGGACGAATCCATAAGGGCGGAGGACAGGCTTTTTTCGACGCTTGACACCCTTACGAAGCGGGTAAGCTGTCCGGCGCGGGGCCGAAGTTTCCTCATGTCCGATACGGTCGGTTTTATAAAAAAACTGCCGCCGGAACTTGTGGCTGCTTTTCGGGCAACGCTGGAAGAGGCTTCCTCCGCTGATCTTCTGCTCGTCGTCACGGACGCATCCTCGCCGGCGCCGATGGAGAATTTCGAGGTCGTGCTGGGGACGCTGAGGGACATAGGAGCGGACGAAATACCGCGCTTTGTGGTGCTGAATAAAATAGACAAGGTTTCCGATGAGATTGTCTTCATTTCGTCAGGGCTTTCGTCACGCGGGGAGGACGTAATCTGCGTCAGCGCGTTGACGAAAGAGGGCTTGCCGGCGCTATTGGACAAGATATGCGAGAAATTTGAGGAAACGAGATGATCCGCGATGTACGTTAGCATGACCGGTTTCGGCAGTATGCGGATGGAAAGGGAATGGGGCACGATTTCCATTGAGCTGTCGAGCGTTAATCACAGATATCAGGAGATATCGGCGCGGCTTCCCAGGGAACTTGCCTCATGGGAACACTGGTTTCATCAGACGCTCCGCCGCAGGTTCAGGCGCGGCAAGGTTCAGATCCGCGTCGAGATCGCGTGGGTTTCATCGGCGCTTGCCGTATCGCTGAACAAGGAAGTCCTCGCGGCCTATTACCGCGAGATGTCCGATATCAGCAGCGAGCTTAAAGGAACCGGCGAGATCTCTTTAGACGCTCTTTTAGGCCTGCCGGGCGTGATCGACGCTCAGGAACGCCCCTGGCCTTCGGGCGATGACGCGGAGGATCTTCTTGGGGCCCTGCTTGAAGGCTGCGCGGATAACTGGCAGGAAATGCGGCTCACCGAAGGAGGGCATTTAAAAAGCGCCATAGAGGAGCATTTGTCTAATATGGAGCGCCTGATAGCCGATATTTCCGGGAGATGGGAGGCGGCGCGCGACGCGGCTTTCAACGCGATGAAAGAGCGCGTGGCAAAGGCTCTTGGCTCGTTATCCGCTCCGGAAGATTATCGCTTTGCCCAGGAGGCTGTGATCATAGCGGATAGATGGGATGTCACGGAAGAGCTGGCGAGGCTTGCCAGCCATGTGGCAAAGTTCAGGGAGACAGGGGACTCGCGGGAGATTTCAGGCAGGAAGCTTGATTTTTTGGTTCAGGAGATGAACAGGGAGCTGAATACCCTGAACTCAAAGGTAGCGGACGCGGGCGTAAGATGGCTCGTGGTTGAGGCGAAAACGGCGCTTGAGCAGATAAGGGAGCAAATTCAGAACCTGGAGTGATGTTATGGATTATCGGCTAGTTCATATCGGCTTTGGAAATATGGTAGTCGCGGATCGCGTCGTCGCGATCATCAGCCCGGCGTCCGCTCCGATAAGGAGGATGAGGGACGAGGCCAGGGAGGAGGGGCTTCTCGTGGACGCTACTCAAGGGCGAAAGACGAGGGCTGTGCTGATAATGGACAGCAAGCACGTGATAATGTCCGCCATCCAGCCTGAGACGATCTCGGCTAGATTCGGTGAAAGCACAGACGAACAGACCGCGAAATAGGAGGGGCGATATGAGCCGCAAGGGAAATCTTTTCATTCTTTCCGGCCCCGCCGGCGCAGGCAAGGGCACTCTCCGGAAAATTCTTTTCAAGGAACTGCCGGATCTCGTTTATTCCGTATCCTGCACGACGAGACAGCGCCGCCCAGGAGAGACGGAGGGGAAGGATTATTACTTTACCGGGAAGAATGAATTCGCAGAAATGATTCGGGAGAATGCTTTTCTGGAATGGGCGGAAGTTCACGGCAACTATTACGGCACAAGGAAGTCGGACGTTGAGACGTGCCTCGATCTTGGACGCGACATGGTGCTGGAAATAGACGTGCAGGGATCGCGTCAGGTGAAGATTTCCATGCCTGACGCTGTGAGGATTTTCATAACGGTCAGCTCTATGGACGAGCTGGAAAACAGGCTCGAGGACCGGGGCACGGAGACCCCTGACCAGATGCTGCTGAGGCTGAGGAACGCGGCATTTGAGATGCGCTACGCAGGGGAGTGCGAGCACACTATAGTGAATGACGATGTCGCGAGATCATCGGCGGAACTCATAAATCTCGTGATGAAATACAGAAACGGGAAAGGGACGTTATAGGAGGAGGAGACTTATATGATTTACACGGATCTTGAGAGGATTTACAAGATAAGCGACGTTGAGAACAAATACGCTCTCGCGATGGTCATTTCCACGAGGGCAAGGCAGCTCAGCGAGCAAAAGGGGCGTCAGATCGACGGGGATGGCAGCGAGCGCTATATCACTCACGCCATTGAGGAAATAGAGCGCGACCGCCTCAACATAAAATCCACCTTCACGCATCATGAAGGAGCGGAGAACGATGCCTCCGAAATGGGCGCGCTCTAAAAAAATCCTCCTTGGCATAAGCGGGGGGATCGCGGCTTATAAGACCCCTGAGCTTGTCCGCGCGTTCGTCAAATCAGGATGCGAGGTGGAAATAATCCTTACTGAGAGCGCATGCTGCCTGGTGTCCCCGCTTGCGCTTTCGACGCTGTCGAAGCGGAGGGCGTGGCGCGACCGCGACTTTGTTTCCGACGAGAACGGATGGAAAATACCTCACATAAGCCTGTCCGACTGGGCTGACGCGCTTGTCGTCGCCCCGTGCACGGCGAATGTCCTTCGCATGGCCGCGTCCGGAGACTCACGCACCCTTCTGGGCGCGGCTATTCTGGCCTGTCAGAAGCCTATGGTCTTTTTCCCCGCGATGAACGACAGGATGTGGGCGAACCGCTCCACAAAGGAAAACGCGCGGATCTTAGAGGAACGGGGCGCAATCGTGGTGGATCCGGACTCCGGGGATCTGGCGTGCGGCTATGAAGGCAAGGGGAGATTGCCGTCGGCGGAAGCGATACTGGACGAAACGTGGGCGGCGCTGTGTCCTGCCCGTGACTTGTCCGGCAAAAAGGTTCTCATTACGGCTGGCCCTACCCATGAATATATAGACCCGGTGCGCTTCATCTCAAATCCCAGCACAGGGCGGATGGGCTACGCGCTGGCCATGGAAGGCCGTTACAGGGGCGCGGCCGTGACGCTTGTCTCGGGGCCGTCGTCGGAGCGGGCGCCGTCCGGCGTGAAGCTGATTAAGACGACATCGGCGTTAGAGATGCTGGAAGCCTGCCTGAAGGAGCTTCCCGGATCGGACATAATCATAAAGGCCGCCGCCGTCGGCGACTACAGGCCGCTGGAATACTCATCCCGCAAGATAAAGCGCGGTCTTGGAGGAATGACGCTCGAACTGACGCAGAATCCCGACATCGCGCTTGAGCTGTCGAGGAAAAAAACGCCTGATCAGATACTTGCCGGTTTCGCGGCGGAAACTGAGGATGTCGAGGCGAACGCCATAAAAAAAATTTCAGCTAAAGGCCTTGATCTCATCGTCGCGAACGACGTCTCTCTGAGCGGCGCCGGTTTTGCCTCGCTTACGAACAGCGTCAGGGTTTATTTTGCGAAAAAGCACGGAATCGCCCCGTCTCCTGTGATATCCGGGACAAAGCTTGACGTAGCGGCAGGCATTTTTGACCAGATCGCCCTTCTTGCCTATGCCGTCCGTCCCGCCCCGGCTATGGGGTAAAATCCAAAAAATAGCGTGGAAACTATATCAGTCGCCCTTGCCGGGCCCTGGTGGAATTCCTTCTCCTATCTTGCGCCGGAAAAATATAAAGAGGGCGTAAGGGTGCGGGTTCCGATGGGAAACGGCACGAGAGTCGGGCTTGTGCTGGATGAGTCACGCGCCACGTACGATGGCGAGATGAAGGAAATATCCGAGGCCATAGACCGAGATGCCATGCTTCCTCCCTTCGCGATGCCGCTGATCCGCTGGTTCAGCGAGACATACCTCTGCGGGATAGGGACGGCTATGAAAACCCTTCTGCCGGCCTGTTTCCTGCAAGGCCGCGAGCTAAACCAGCCAGAGCCGTTAAAGTCACGCGACATCGCCCTTGAGGATCCCGGCGGCGACCATTTTCTCTATGAGCCCGTCGACTCAGCCCGCTTCGAGCGATACTCGGAAATCCTGTCGGACGGGCTTCCCTCCCTGATATGCTTTCCGATTTACGACGCCGCTAAGGCTTTTGCCGGGCTCATGGGCGGGCGCGCGTTCCTCTATCCGCGAAGCGGGGCCGCCGCGGAGTGGCGCGCCTGGAATAAGCTTTCCGAGGAAGGCGGGGTGACGGCCGGAGGGCAGGCGGCGGCTACCGCTCCCGTGCGGGGCTTGGCCAGGATCATCGTCGAGGACGAGAGCAACAACGCCTGGAGGACTCTACGGCCTCCATTTTTCAACGTCCGCAGCTTACTGGCGAAAAGGGCGAGGATCGAGGGGGCTTCGCTCATCCTAGGCGGAAGGATGCCGTCAGCCCGCGCCTATATGACGCAAAAAAAGGCCGCCGCCGCTTCTTGCCACGCTTCCGCGCATTACGGGAAAAAAAATTTCTTTTTCGTCGATCTCAGGCTGGCTTACTCTCCGTCAGTGAAGGGGATACAGGACACGCTTGCCGTGAGCGAGCCGCTCGTGCGCGAGACGGAATCAGCGATAGAAAGAGGCTCATGGGCTATCTGGATTCTCGACCGGAAGGGCTACGCCGGGGAGATAATCTGCGATGAGTGCGGAATCTCTCTTCGCTGCGCTAAGTGCGGCGGAGCGATGAGATGGGAGGCCGCGTCCAGCCGCCTAGCCTGCGTGTCATGCGGCGCGTCTGAGCCCGTTCCGCTTAGCTGCCCTGCCTGCTCCGGCAGGCTTCTTACCGCGCGGCGTCCCGGACTGGAGGCGCTTGTGCCGCTTGCAAGATCCGCGCTGACGTGTCACGTTCTGCCGATTGCGGACGGGGAAACCGCCTCTATCGCAGACGCGCTGAAGTCAGAGCCGGGGCTTGTCGTCGGCACGAGGGCTGCGCTCTCGCTCTGCGACTCAGCGGATGTGGGCCTGGTCGGCTGGATCGACGCGGATGGGGAGGCACGGTCGCAGGAGTACGATGCCAGGGCAAGAGCGTTCGGGCTCATCTGGGAGTCACGCTGGAGGGGGATGATGAAAAGCGGCCGTCGCGTCCTCCTGCAGACGCGGCATCCTGGCAAAGACTGGCAGAGGGGTCTTGCCTTGGATGCCCCGGACAAGCCGGGCTGGAGTTTTTTTTGGCAGAAAGAGCTGAGAGAGCGCAGGGAGTTTTCAATGCCGCCATTTCTGTCGCTTGTTAAAATCGAAGCGGGCGTCAGCGATGCCGCGGTTTTAGCGGATAAGTTCGGCAAAGCGGGTTTTGAATACTGGCTTGCGGAGGCACAGGGCCAGCAAAATTCGCCGGAAAAGGCAAACGCCTCAAGAGCGGCGATATGGCTCAGGACAAAGAACCTATCCGCCCTTCGCGGCATCATGAGCCCGTATTTTTCGATTAAACGCGCAAAGCGAGGCTACCCGTCAATAACGATAAGGCACGATTAAAATCAGTCACAAAAAAGTGCTCGAACCCTATTGTGTTATAGCGAGACTGCGCTATATTGATGTGGATAATTTATAGCGAAAAAGCGATGAGGGATTAGCGGGATGGCGCGGCGAATTGACGCCCAGCGCGACGGGAGGGGCAAGCAGGATGAAGGTCGTTGTGATAGGATGCACTCACGCGGGGACTTCCGCGGTTCTCAGCGCTGCCGCTTTGCACAGAGATGCCCGGATCACGGTTTATGAGCGCAATGACAATATCGCGTTCCCGTCCTGCGGAATAGCGCTCAACATCGCCGGGACCGCAAAAGACCTGCGGAGCATGTTTTACAGCACTCCTGAAGCGCTCGAGAAGCTGGGGGCAGTCGTAAAGATCCGTCACGACGTGGCCGCGGTGGATTTCGGGGCGAGGATGATCAAGACCGGCAACATGGTAAACGGGGAAGTCACGTATGACACATATGACAAACTCATCATCGCCACCGGCTCATGGCCTGTCATGCCTAAAATCGAAAATTCGGGGCTGAAAAACATCCTCATCTGCAAGAACTATGATCACGCTAGGGAAATCGCTTCAAAGGCCGAAAGCGCCAAAAAAGCCGCCGTGATCGGCGCAGGCCCCGTTGGTGTCGAGCTGGCCGAGGCTTTTCAGGCGCGCGGCATGGAAGTCATTCTCATAGATCAGGAGAAACATATTTTGCCAAGGCATTTCGACGCGCCGTTCGCCCAAGAAGCGATGAAGCTCCTGACGCGTAAGGGCGTTCATCTCGCCATGGGGGAGCGCGCATGTTCCTTCAAGGGAGACTTGAACGGCAGGGTTTCCGCTATCACGACCGACTGGGGCGATCACGAGACAAGCATCGCCGTGCTGTGCGCCGGATCCCGTCCGGACACGGGCCTTTTTAAGGGTAAGCTGGATATGCTTGAAAACGGCGCGATAAAAGCGGACGAATACATGCACGTGTCCGTCCCTGACGTCTTCGTGGCCGGAGACGCGGCCGCTGTGTGGAACAACGCGCTAAAGGCGCACGATTATGTCCCGCTCGCGGCCAACGCCGTCCGCATGGGCATGATTGCCGCCAGGAACCTGAAGAGCAACACGACAAAGTACCCTGGGACGCAGTCCACGAGCGTTATCAGGATATGCGGCCTCAATCTGGCCAGTACCGGGCTAACGGAGGAATCGGCGGCCCGTGCGGGCATAGGCGCTCTTGCGGTGTCGTTCACCGACGGCCATCGCCCGGAATTTATGCCGCAAGAGGAAGTCACGGCAAGGCTCGTCTACGAGGGGGGAAGCCGCAGGCTCCTGGGAGGCCAGATCATGTCGAAGGCCGATGTGGTTTTGGCTATAAATACCATTTCCGCCTGCATACAGAAGGGCATGACGATTGACGAGCTTGCTTTCGCGGATTTCTTTTTCCATCCTTATTTCAGCAAGCCTCAGGACTTCCTGAACCGCGCCGCCAGTCTGGCCCTGCCGCCGCTGTAGCGGCGATGTTGCGTAAAAGAACCGCCGGCATTTTGAGATCTGCCGGCGGTTTCTTTAGTTTTCCTGAGTCTGGCCCTTTAAGGTTTTGACCTTTTCCGCGCCGTCGCCGGCGCGCTTATCTTCCTTTCCGGCAGCTTTCGGCACATCGGGCCGCGCCGGCACCGCGGCCGCTATGCCGTCAGCGGGCGTTGGCGCCGTTTCCGCGTTCTCCGATTCAGGGCTCTCCTCGCTCTCGGGGAAACCGAGCAGATTGTTGAATTCAGGGCCTTCCAGGACTTCCTTCTCAAGCAGCACAGCCGTGATTTCCTCGACTTTCCCGAAGTTGTCGGTCAGGATGCCCCGCACCCGCTCGAAGCATTCGTCTAAGATCCGGCGGACTTCCTGATCTATCGCGAAAGCTATCTCCTCGCTGTAGTTGCGGTCCTCCATTATGTCCCTGCCGAGGAACACCTCGTGATGCTTTTTGCCGAGAGTGACCGGGCCCAGCTTGTCGCTCATGCCTAGCTGCGTGACCATCTGACGGGCCGTCTGCGTGGCCCGCTCAAGGTCGTTCTGCGCCCCGCTCGTGACGTCGCCGAATTTGATCGTCTCAGTCACCCTGCCGCCGAGAAGCACGCAGATCCTGTTGAGCAGTTCCTGCTTCGACACGAGGAAGCGGTCCTCCTCCGGCACCTGGAGCGTGTACCCAAGGGCCATATGGCCTCTCGGTATTATGGATATCTTGTGAACTGGGTCAGAGCCGGGGATCATCCTGGCGACTATGGCGTGCCCGACCTCATGGTACGCTATGATCTCGCGCTCTTTTTTGCTGATGACGCGGCTTTTTCGCTCCGGGCCCGCCATTACGCGGTCGATTGCCTCCTCGAACTCCGGCATCCCCAGGCATTCCTTCAAGTGGCGCCCCGCTAGGAGGGCCGCTTCGTTCACGAGGTTCGCGAGATCCGCGCCCACAAAGCCCGGTGTCCTGCGGGCAATTACGTCTAGGTCGACGTCGTCTCCGAGTTTCTTGTCCTTTATATGCACCTTGAGGATCGCAAGCCTCCCGTTTACATCCGGGCGGTCAACCACTATCTGCCTGTCGAAGCGTCCCGGGCGCAGCAGGGCCGGGTCGAGAATGTCGGGCCTGTTTGTGGCCGCTATCAGTATTATGCCGCCGCCCGCCTCAAAGCCGTCCATTTCCACCAAGAGCTGGTTTAAGGTCTGCTCGCGCTCGTCGTGGCCTCCGCCTAGCCCCGCCCCGCGCTGCCTTCCGACCGCGTCTATCTCGTCAATGAACACTATGCACGGCTGATAGCGCCGCGCCTGCTCGAAGAGGTCGCGCACCCTTGCCGCCCCCACTCCGACGAACATCTCGACGAAATCCGAGCCGCTGATGCTGAAAAACGGCACATCCGCCTCTCCAGCCACAGCCCGGGAAAGAAGCGTCTTTCCCGTGCCGGGCGATCCAAGGAGAAGGACGCCTCTTGGGACCTTCGCGCCTAGTTTGGCAAAGCGGCCAGGGTCGCGAAGGAACTCGACGACCTCCTGCAGCTCCTCCTTCGACTCGTCGCACCCGGCCACGTCCTCAAATGTTACCTTCGGCCTGTTATCAAGGAAAAGCTTTGCCTTGCTCTTTGAAAAATTCATCACCTTGTTGCCGCCGCCCTGCATGTTGTAGAGGATGAATATCCATGCCCCTATAAGGAGCAGGGTCGGGAAGAGCGACGTCATGAGGCTGGACCACCACGGCGTTTTAGGCGGCGGAACGACCTTCACGTTCACTCCTTTGCCGGAAAGCTCTTTTGCGAGATCCCCGACACCGACGACGAACGTCTGGAACTCCTTGCCGTTCGTGAAAGCGCCCCTTACGGTGTCCTCCTCGATCACAACGCTGACGATCCGTCCTAACTCGGCGTCGCTCAGAAGATCGCTGTACGTTATTGTATCCGGCTGCTTCGTGTTAGGCTCGTTTGAGAGAAATACGTTGACGAGGCTGACCACAAGAACGATAAGCACCAGATATATCCCAAGATTTTTCGCTAATTTGCCCAAATGCGAGGCCCCTCTCTATGAAAAGCTAAAAACTCTTTAAATGTTATCACTTAATTTTTACTGGATTATCCTTCGACGACGCGCCAGATGTCGCTTAAATTGCGCCATCTGCCCGCATAGTCGAGGCCGTATCCGACGACGAATTCGTCAGGGATTTCAAAACCCCTGTATTCTATGGCGCATTCCACTTTCTTCCGCTCAGGCTTCTCCAAAAGCACGCATGTCTTCAGGCTTTTGGGGTTTCTCGCCATAAGCATGTCCTTTAAATAAGAGAGGGTGAGCCCTGTATCCATTATATCTTCGACTAATATTATATTCTGATTCAGGGCGGGCGTGTCCATGTCCTTTATAATCTTTACCGCGCCGCTGGAAGACGAGGAATTGCCGTATGAGGAGACTGCCATGAAATCCATCCTGACATCTATCGAATCCTCTATCATGCGAGCGAGATCCGCCGTGAAAATCACCGCGCCCTTCAGTACCCCGACGAGAACGAGCCTCTCGTTGCGGTATTCGCTGTTTATCATGCCAGCAAGCTCCGCTACCCTTTTCCGGATCTGTTCCCTAGGCAGCAGAATATCGCAGAGCTTAAATGAAACGTTCGTTTCCGGCATAGTGCTGAATTCCTCCCAACGCTTGTTCTTAGCGACAGAAAACTTGCACAATGATATCACAATTACCGCTGTTATGAATAGGCTCTCGAATTTCCGGCATCCATTGAATCGTGCGGTTCTCATGTTTCCATGAAAGTATAGGGGTTGCGGCCTCGTTCCACCACGGGATTTCGCGCAGAATATCGCAATGGCGCCCTAAAGCGCTGGATACCGAAAGGAAGCAGGGAGCGTCGGCAGGCAGGCGCGCGCTCCATGAGCCGCTTTTAGGCGCATACCCGCCGTTTTTCGCAAGAGCGGCTTCGATTCTCCAATCTCCCCAGTCCAAAACAGTGCTTTCGCCGCATTCGAGCTTTACGGAAACGTCTGGAGGGGGGCAAAGCGCCCCGCGGTTTATCCAGCCGATTTCGCCGCTTGCCCCGCAGACTTCCGCGTCGCCTGCCCACTGGAAACGCCATCTTCCGCCCCTGGCAAGGAGCCCGCACAGCTCGCGCACCCTCCGCCTGTCCAGAAGAGGAAGCCCGAGGTGCCTGCCCTGAGCGCGGATCAGGGATGCCAGGCGCTGGGGCGTCATCGTCCTTGCTAAATCGGCATCCCAGCATGAGATCGCCGGCGGTCGGCTGCGGGAAATCCACGGGAGGATCGATTCAGCGGCCTTTTCTGACTCGGCGTCCGTAACGGCGCACTCCTCTGAGAGCCCCAGGAGCAGATCTTCCGGGTACGCGTTGAGATTGCCGCGGATCCAGGGCAGAAGCTGATTTCTGATTTTGTTCCTCTGGTAGCAGTCGCTTTCGTTCGTCTCGTCATCTCGCCACGGCACGCCCGACTCAATCAGAAACTGCCGCAGCTCCTTTCTGCTTAGGCCGATTACAGGCCTTATCACCCTGCCTCTTTTTGGCGTTATGCCCGCAAGACCCCTCAGGCCTGTCCCTCGGAAGAGATGAAACAGCATCGTCTCCACGGAGTCGTCCCGATTGTGCCCGGTCGCGACGAAATCCAGCCCCTCGCGGTCGAGAATCTCGAAGAAGAATTCATAGCGGAGCCTTCTGCCTGCCATCTCGGACGATTCGCCCGGACGTTTGTTTTTATTTACGTCGCCATGCCGCACGAAGCACTTGACGCCATGTTTTTCGCAGTAGGACTCCACAAAATCCGCGTCGCCGACGGATGTCCGGCCCCGGAGGCCGTGCTCTAGGTGCGCGGCTTCTATCCTTCCCTGGAAAGAGCGCCGGAGCAGCTCTAACGCGGCCATGGAGTCGCCGCCGCCCGAGAGGGCGACCAGCAAGCCGCGCGCGCCCCACCAGCCCTGTTTTCCTCCAGAGGCTCTGACCGCGGCGCATAGCCTGCTTTCGAGAGTGTATTTTTCCCCCCCGCGCGGCGCGTTTTTATGATTTTGCATGTTTTGATAATTAGGATTTGAGGATTTAAGCATTAAAAACACGAACAGGCAGCGCGGCATTTTGGAGCCGGCACGAGGCATTAATGGGCCGATTTATCGCGGGAGGCATGAAGGGTAAGGCACCAGACTTGTGCGAGGGCATTCCATGACGGCAAAACGCGTTTTTGGGCATTGAGAGAGAACGCTTCCCTAGGGAAGGCCTGATTTATTGTCAGGGAGCTGAAGGGTAAAGAGCTAAACCAAGAAAGCACTTGCATTTCAAGATGGCTCCGCGCCATTTTAGCCATTTAAGCAACGCTTCCTTAGATCTCCTCAACTTCCGGAGACCAGATGAGCGACCTGTTCTTGCCGGTTCTCTTTGCCATGTAGAGCGCTTTATCCGCTAAATTGAAAAGCTCGTCGGCTTCTGACGTGTGCCTCGGGAAAAAGCTGATACCGCAGCTCGCTCCGACGCTCACCGTCGCCTCGCCGATATCGATCGGTTTTTTCAGCACATCGAATATCCTGACCGTGGCCTGCCTGGCAACCTCTTCCTCGTTTCCGCTCGCGCTAGAGAGGAGCATTACGAACTCGTCCCCGCCAAATCTCGCTAAGGTATCGGTCTCCCTCATGCTGGATCTCATTGCCTTAGCGACCCCGACAAGAAGCGCGTCGCCCGCCAGATGGCCGTATCTGTCGTTTATATCCTTAAAGCCGTCCAGATCCCAGACGATGAAAATGAGCGACGCGTTGTTGCGCTTGGCCATTACCATCTGCTGGAGCAAACGGTCGTTGTAGAGGTATCTGTTAGGCAGGCCTGTCAGCTGGTCATGAGTGGCCTGCATTCGGATCAGTTCCTCGCGCTCGCGGCGCTCCTGTATGTCCTCGCAGGCGCCGACGAACCGATGGATGTTCCCCTCGTCGTCGACCAGGAGCATGTAGTTGACGCTGATCCATCTGTATTTGCCATCGCCGCCCCTTATCCTGAACTCAGTGTACTGCCTGCTCTGCGTCTGGGAAAGCTTGCGGGAGGTATGGGCGCTCATTTCGGCCCATTTGAACCGGTCGTCGGAATGCACCATCGTGCACCATTTATCCGGCTCGAATGGCACCTCCTCATCGGTCATCTCGTATCGCAGGATTTCCCAGAGGCGTCTTGAGAAAAACGCCTTGTTGAGCTTGAAGTCTATGTCGATGATGCCGTCCTGCGCGCAGGCCACGGCAAGCTTCCATCGCTCTTCGCTCGTGTGGAGGTTCTGAGTCACCGCAAGCAGGTTGGCCTCGCTCTCCTTCAGGGAGGTAAGGGCGCTGTAGAACTGTCTCGACATCCGATTGAACGACTCGGCGAAGTCACCCATGAAATCAATGTGCTGGGCGAAATCCCCGGCCGCCATCCTGTCCGCGTGCCATGTAAGGTGGCGGAGGTGAGCCTGCAATTCCTTTATGCAGCCAGCGATGAACCCCCTATGCGTTACCTTGAGTTCTATGTTGCCTTGAGAGAATTGCCGGAGGGTTTCCCGGATCATGTTTATATAGTCCAATACCTCATTAAAGGTACTGTCGCTGGCGAACTGCGCTGACGGGCTCAAGCATCGCGGAACCATAAGAGCTTTTTTTATGAATTCAAGAAGCTCTCTTGTCTCCTGACACATCCCATTGAAGCTATCTTCGTCCATCGGGGTGCCCGTATTGAGGTTGATTCCGAGCGCCGCTCCCTCCTGCTGATGCATAGATTTGGCTCTCTATCAGGTTCTGTCCACGGTAAAGCGGCACGTTCTGTCCCCCGTGCACCAGCAGTCTATCTCCTTGACGTCGTAGGGAGCGCCGGTAAAGGCTTCCACGGCGCCGGAGATAAATCCCTCGTCGTACTTGCACACCTCATAATCGAGTTCAGGGAGCCCGGAACAGTCGAGATCCTCGGCCACGCTGAGGACGAGATTGCTGGCGTCGTCGTTTGCGGCCTCAACGCGCAGGAGGCCGATGTTGAAATCGCGCATCTTGTCCTGCATGAGCTTCACGAATTCGCCAAGATCCTTCGCGCCTGAGATGAACCTGTCATAAAACTCCTTGCCGGCGATCTGCCCCGCCTCGTAAAAAATCTGATCCGCCACTTCCGTGCCGAATCTGGACTCGATTACGTCGCGGAACGTGAACTGCATCAGCCTGTATATTTCCACTCGCGTGGACAGGCCGAGATTCGGGCGGCCTTCCTCGAGGTCGCCTATTAAGCTCCAGTGGAATTTGTATTTTCTTCCGTGCTGCGTTTTCGCCTCAGACATCGTCATGTCTCCTTTCGAAACGTAAATTTACGATTAAATTTATTTTGGCCTGGAAAAAGTCGAAGTCATCCTCATGAACTGCGACAGATAGCTTTCGGCGTTTTGAACGGCTATTCCAGTGAACGAGTAAACCATGTCGGAATCAGGGTCAAACAGGATAGCGATATACCCCCTTGCCGGTATGGGGCGTCTTACGTTGCCGCCGCTCGCGGTCCTGTCCAGCCTGAAATTACCTTGAACGTCGGCGGTGATCTCGATGCCGGAGAGCCCGCCATAGCTGACGTTCCTGCGGTTCATTATCGTATATTCGTACTGAGACAGGAACTGCTCGGCCGCCCTGTCGGCAAATCCGGCCTGCTCCCCGGGGCTTACGGCGTTCGAGAAGGAAGTGCCCGAATAAATGGCATCTTTAAGCGTGGAGGAGTACGGCTGGCCTCCGACAGTGAAATGTTTCGTTCCGCCCACCTCGTCAGCCAGCTTGAATTCAGTTCCGGCCGTCGAAATAGCATAGGGTTCGACCGTGCTTTTTTCCCGCGCCGACGCGATTATCGCGCTCAGCATCGAGTTGCGGAGCAGGTTCGCCGCCGCGCCGTCTGTTTGCTGGTAGTACCCCCTGACGAAAACGGAAAAACGCTCGTTTCCAAAGACGAACATCACGATTCCCGCCTCTTCGCCATTGCTGTTCGTGGCGGTTCCCTGTATGATCCTGGCGGGCGAGCCGTTCAAGTCGACGTCGCTTATGTCGTTTGCCTTGACGCCCTCCGCCTCCAGACCTTCCGTGGTGAGAGTCGGCGCTGTGCTCGCGTATGGAGCGGACGTCTCCGTTATTTCGTATCTGATGCCGCGAGGCTCTATCTCAAAGCCCGCGAACGACGAGGATGGTTTTGATCCGCTTGGCGGGACGACCATGACGTGAGTGCCTGGCACTGCGACATGCTGCGCGGTCAGAACGTTGTTCCTGTATACTTTCGAGCCTGCCCAGGCATCGCCGGAGACCGCGGCGAGCGCTAAGGCAATGAGAAGGGCGCGCGAGATCGCGTTAATCATCCTTGTCGTCATCATCATTCACCATCTTTTCATCCGTATAAACCACAGAGCCTGAAGAGAGCGCTAAATCAAGCCCTTTATCCGCGTCGCTGGGGCTTGTCGCTGGCGCTTCCGCGTTTACGGCAGGGGCGCCGTTTTTGAGGACAACGCTCTTTATCATGGCCTCGATGTCCCTTGCCGCGTCCCCGTCCCCGCTTGTAAACATGCCGTTCGCTACGATGGTGCTGCCGCCTGAGTCAAGGAGCAGGATCCACTTTCCCCACTTTTTGTCGCCGTCCACATGCAAGGCCTTTAGAAGCGTGGCGTCCAGGCCGTTTATCGTCAGCTCCGCCCTGGAGCCCAGCTCAAGGCCTCTCGTCTTCAGAGTCGACTCCGTGAAAGCCTCGGATATCTCTTTATATGGAGACTTCAGGTTCGCCACTATGAACTCGATCCCGCGTGTTTCCGACACGAAGCCGGTAAAACGGCCGCTCGGCGACATCCCATCAGCCGGAACGAAATACGCCGCCGTGCCTGGCGCTTCCATATGGCTTTTCGTCAGTTCGTTCGTAATGCTGATTTCCGCTGAACGAGCGGTGCCTGCCAGAAAAAAAGAGAGTGCCAAAGGCGCTATGCCGATCACGGATAAGGCTTTTTTGTTCCAGTGCAAAAAAACAGCTCCTTCATATCTCCCTTGCGTTTCGCTTAAGCTCAAGGGATGAATTGTTCTCCTGCATTATATCATCAAAGTAAGAATTTCCGCATGTTTTGCATAGGCCTCTTTTGCATAGGCCTCTTCTTGACAGACTGGGAAAATGTGCTAGGATACTGCACGTTGGGCTAAATTCCTCGGTGGCGCAATCGGCAGCGCGGGTGGCTGTTAACCACTAGGTTCGAGGTTCGAGTCCTCGCCGAGGAGCCAGAAATATTCAGCGGTGAACGACTATGTCGTCCACCGCTTTATTGTTTAGCCAGATAGGTATATGATATCATTTGTATTCTCGGTTAATTGAATAGTTTAGGAGGTTGGCATATGTCAGCGGAAAATTCGCAGAAGGATTACAAGGATACTCTTTTCCTTCCACAGACAGATTTCCCGATGCGCGCAAATCTCGCGACACGCGAGCCTGGCTTCTTGGAGTTCTGGGAGAAAATGGGTATTTATTCCAAACTGGTCCGGGAACGGAAGGATCGCCCGCCCTTTCTGCTGCATGACGGCCCCCCTTACGCGAACGCCGGTATTCACATCGGGACTGCCCTGAATAAAGTCCTGAAGGATATAATCGTGCGGTATAAGTGGCAACGCGGTTTTTTCTCGCCTTATGTGCCTGGCTTCGACACTCACGGAATGCCGATAGAGCACAAGGTATTAAAGGACGCGGGCCTCACGGCCGACTCGATAAACCCCGTGGAGCTTCGTAAAAAATGCGAGAGCCATGCCCGCAGATACATCGCGGTGCAAACGGAGGAGTTCATGCGCCTTGGAGTCATGGGCGACTGGCAAAATCCCTACATAACGCTTATCCCGGAATACGAGGCGGCGCAGATGGAGATTCTGGCCGACATGGTCGAGCGCGATCTCGTGTATAGGGGCAGGAAGTCCATATTCTGGTGCATAGAATGCGAAACGGCGCTTGCGGCGGCTGAGATAGAGTATGAGGACGAGACATCCCCTTCAATTTACGTGTCATACCCGTTCCCGGAGGCTTCTGAGCATTTCCAGCACCTAGCGGGCCGCGACGTGAACGTCATAATATGGACGACGACGCCGTGGACGCTTCCCGCAAGCCTCGCGGTGGCGGTTCACCCGGATTACGACTACGCGTTCTATGAGAGTGGAAACAAGGTATATCTCGTGGCGGCGGCTCTTAAAGAGGAAGTCGAAAAAGTGACGGGCATGTCCCTCAACGCGGAGCTGCTCAAGCTGAAGGGACATGCGCTCGAGGGCATGAAGGCGATCCATCCCTTCTACCCGCAAAGAAAGATAGTATTCGTGCTGGCCGACTACGTCACGCTCGATACAGGCACCGGATGCGTTCACACGGCGCCTGGACACGGCGTCGAGGACTTCGAGACGGGCGTTAAGTATGGGCTTGAAATTTACAACCCCGTCGATCCGAAAGGGTTTTTCTATCCTGACACGGAATTGGTCGGAGGACAGTCGCTGGAGGAGGCGTCGAAGACCGTCTTTAAGGTCCTTACGGAGTCTGGCAGGCTAATCGGCAAGATGAAGCTGACTCACTCGTACCCTCACTGCTGGAGATGCAAGAAGCCGGTCATATTCCGCGCTACGGATCAATGGTTCGTAGCGGTCTCGAAGTTCCGCGAAAAGGCCCTCGAATGCATCGACAAGGAAGTCCAGTGGCTTCCGTCGTGGGGGAGGGAGCGCATATCGAACATGGTGCGCGACAGATCCGACTGGTGCATAAGCCGCCAGAGGATATGGGGAGTCCCGATACCGGCTTTTTACTGCCGAGGCTGCGGGCATGTGATGCTCACGCCAGCTTTGGTGCGCGTCGTGGCGGATAAGATAAGGGAGAAGGGGAGCAACTACTGGTGGGAGGCCTCAAGCGAGGAACTGCTGGGGGATCTCGCCGTTTGCCCCGAATGCGGCAGCCGCGACATCGCTAAGGAGAAGGACATAATGGACGTCTGGTTCGACTCCGGATGCAGCCATAAGGCGGTTCTCGAAAACCACGGCGTATGGCCCGACCTTCATTTCCCGGCTGAGATGTACCTGGAGGGCAGCGACCAGCACAGGGGATGGTTTCAGTCCTCCATGCTAACGTCGGTGGCGACTCGCGGGACCGCGCCCTATAAATCGGTCCTCACTCACGGGTTCATTGTCGACGGAGAGGGCAAGAAGATGTCGAAGTCCCTCGGCAACGCGATTCTGCCGCAGGAGATAGTCGAGAAGTACGGTGCCGACATCCTGCGCCTCTGGGTCGCCTCGACTGATTACAAAGGGGACGTCAGCATTACGCAGAAGATCATATCAAACCTGTCGGAATCCTATCGCAGGATACGCAACACGGCGAGATTCCTTCTTGCGAATCTCAGCGGCTTCGACCCAAAGCGCGACTTGGTGCCGCATGGCGAGCTTACGGGCGTGGATCAGTACGTGCTTCTGAAGCTGGCGAAGCTCGTCGAGAAGGGGACTGAGGAGTTCGACGCCTACGAGTTCCACCTTCCGATGTTCAGGGTGCATCAGTTCTGCGACAACGAGCTGTCGTCCTTCTATATAGACATATCGAAGGAAAAGCTCTACGCGGACAGGGCCGATTCCCACGCGAGGCGCTGCGCAAGATCCGTGATGTGGGAGATCCTTTCGGCGCTGACGCGTCTTATCGCCCCGGTTCTCTGCTTCACGTCCGAGGAGATATGGCAGGAGATGCGGCGCATGGATCCATCGCTGGAGGAGAGCGTACATCTGTCGTCGTGGCCCGTCCCGTCGGAGGAAGGGCTGGACAAGAACATCCTGCCTCTGTGGGAGAGGGTGATGGAGGCCCGCGGCGTGATAACGCGCGCGCTTGAAACGGCCAGGGCGAAGGGGCTTATCGGGCACTCGCTCGACGCATCGGTATGGGCCGATTTCGGGGATTCATTCCGAGACGTCGCGTCGTCGCTCTCTGACGGCGACTGGGAGACGATCACGATAGTTTCTTCCTTTAAAACAGCAAATGGGCCTATATCGGCCCCTGTGACATACGAGGACGAGGCAACGGGCATTAAAGCGGGGGTCGGCAAGAACCCGGACCCGAAGTGCCCGAGATGCTGGAAGCATCGCCCGCTGGCCGGCACAGGCAGCGAGGTCTGCCCGCGCTGCGCTGACGCGCTGGAGTACGTGGCAAAATAGACAAAATAGAATCCCTGAGAGTGACGGATGAGCTTGCGGGGCATAGGCTGGACTACGCCGTGTCCCGCGAGTTCGGGATAAGCAGGGCATACGCGCAAGGCCTCATCAAGGACGGGCGCGTCGTTTCGTCCTGCGGGCGCAGGGTTAAGCCGTCGATCAAGGTTTCACCCGGCGAGCAGTACAGCATAGACATCCCCCCCCCAGAGAAGCTGGATTTAGAGCCCGAGCCTGTTCCTTTCGGCGTTGCGTACTCCGATCATGACATAATAATAGTCGACAAGCCGGCCGGCATCGTCGTCCACCCCGCACCGGGGCATTGGCGCGGAACGCTCGTCCACGGGCTTCTGTGGCGTTTCCCTGAGCTTGGCAACTTGAACGGCATCGAGCGTCCCGGCATAGTCCACAGGCTGGATGCCACGACGTCCGGACTTATGGTCGTTGCCCGCAACGGCTTGTCTCAGGAAAAATTATGGAAGCAGTTTAAGTCGCGCTCCGTCGGCAAGCAATATATCGCGTTATGCTTCGGAACGCCGCGCAACAGCGAAGCAAGGATAGACATGCCCATAGGCCGCGATCCCGGGAATCGCCGCAGGATGGCGGCCGTCAGCTGGGGCAGAGACGCCGTGACCGACTACGAGGTGCTATGGAGCATGAGAGGCCGCTCGCTCGTGCGGTGCTATCTCCATTCCGGGAGGACGCATCAGATACGGGTTCACATGAGCGCCATAGGCTGTCCCCTTGTGGGCGATTTTCTCTACGCGCCGTCCAAAAAATCCCCGTTCGCGGCCGAGAGGGTCTTCCTGCATTCATGGAAGCTGTCGCTAACCCACCCAAGGACGAACGAGCCGCTATCGTTCACGTCCCATTTGCCGGAAGACCTGAAAGACTGCTTAAAACAGGTTCTTGCCGGCTCAGCGCCTGAATCTGGCGGATTTTGACCGGATGGATGAAGTTAAAGCCGCGGCCGCTGCCAGCAGCAGCGCGAACCCTGCCGCCGCGCCGGCGCCGCATCCGCCACCGCCACCGCTTTCGTTGGTTTCAGCGTAATAGTAATTCACCGTCCTAGTGACGTTCAGATTGATCGGGCGGACCTTAAGCTCCGAGGCATCCTTGAAATAGACATTCAGCAGGTAATCGCCGACTGACTCAGGCGTGACGTAAAGGATTATCTGCCCGCTCGCGCGGTCAAAGTAGTAGGAGTTCGATGAGCTGTCAAACGGATTTGCCGCCGTGTTGTCGTTCAGGTGCGAGAGCGGGATGATAGTCCCGTCAGGCAGAGTCAGGTTAACGGACTGAACGTCGAAGTAGTTGTTGATTACCGTGCTGCTCTCGCTTTGGCCCATGTCGCCTGAGATGATATATATGATCTTTGTTGTCTCCCCGGCCACCGGATTTTCGTAACGCACGTCGCCCGATGTCGTCACTATAGGATCGTCATGGTTGGTGACGACGGTTTCCGGCACGTCCGGCACGTTCTCGTCAGCATGCGCCTCTATCGTCAGCGTCGCTGACGACATATTGTTTTTCCCTCTGGATGGGGCGTACGTGAGTTCCACGGATCCCGCCTTTTCCGCCTCTCCGGAGACTTCAAGCCACGCGTTCCACGTCGCGGTATTGAGGAAAGGCGTGATCGTAAGGCCGTTCCAATGCCACAGCCCATCCCCGTCGACCGTCACGTCGTCGCCTGTCAGCTGGAAATCCCTTGGAATCATGTCCCTATCGTACTTCGGATCAAAGAGCATATTGACGTTCGCGCTCAGATCCTTGCCGACCGGGATGTCCAGTTTTTCTTTGTCAAAAGTAAGCTTGTAGTCCGCGTCATCCACAAACACGCTGACTGGGACGCGGTTCGGTGAAATCGTGCCGCTTTTGTTTCCTGACGGGTCGAGCGCGACGTTCACGTAAAATGTTTTGAGCCCGCTGAAGCTGGGCGTGCCGCTGATGGTGATTCCAGTGTTATTGCCGTTCACGGCGATATCGAGCCCGTCCAGCCCGCTGCCGCCGTCCACCGAGAGCAATATAGGAATGGGCGCCCCGTCGGCGCTTACCAATATCGCCCTAGTGACGTCGTCAGGCACCTTAACGCCCTTTTGCCAGAACCCGAATGCGAGTCCGTCGCCTATGACAGTCTCGTTATACATTGGAGCGTATACGCTGCCGGCGGATACCGCCACGGAGACGGACGATGAGAGGGCTTCTCCGTCGGTGGTTATCCATACGATCTCATAAGTGCCCTCGTCCGTACCGCCGTCGATGTGAGGAGTGCCGCTGAACGTCACCCGGCGGTTATCGGGATCCGCCGCCATGACGAGCCCGCCGGAGATCTCGATGGCGTCAGCCCTCTCTCCCGTAGCTGGGTCGATAATCTTTAAGTCGCCTATGGCCAGGTTTGGCGGATTTGTATCGAACTGCACCGCCGCGTTTGTCGTCTCGTTATTGGTGAACGTCACGGAGTCCGTTTTGGGGGCCGCGCTCCTGCCCGATTTTTTAATGCTGAGATTAAGCGTCGCGATCTGCGACTCGCTGGTTTTCGGGAATCCGACAACGCTGGCGAATCCGTCGTCGACGACGGCGGCACCGGTGCCCAATATGCTGAACGTGCCGCTCAGTTCGTCGGTCACTCCGGACTCCGGAGTCCGCAGCACTAGATATGAGCTGTCGGCGTTAACGCTTGCGGTAATCCCGTTAGGCAGGATCCACGCGTCATTTTCGCGCGGCAATTCCGTGTTTCCTGGCCCGCGCATGGACATGCCGGCGACCGCAAGCCGCACCTGCCTGCTGCTGTCGTCTATTATGGCGCTCGTCATGCTCGCCACGCCAGCGTCCTCGTATGCAAAGCTGTAATCGGCGCCCGCGAACATAGAGATAGGGTCGAGCGCCCGGGGAAGCACTATCACGGTTGGCTTGATTGTCAGCGTGATCTTGGCGCCGGAGACGCGGCCATCCGGGTTTTCGCTCGTTTTAGTTTCAGGGTATGTCGGATATATTATGAGCTGCTCCCCGCCATTGTAGTCGAACTTATTGTAAGCGGAGGGCGACGCGCGGGAGAAGCTGACGTTTTGCTCGAACTCGCCGTTCTCATCCGTGGTGACTGCCGGCGGAAGCGAGTAGTTTCCCGTGCCCCACGGCTCAGTCGGCTCGCCCTGTTTGCCGTCTATGGAAAAACCGACGCTCCTGTTGGGCTCGAACCCGGCGCCGTGCAGTGTTATGCCGACCTTCGGGCGTGACGTGGCCTGCGAGGACGACAGATAGTACAGCTTAGTGCTTGCTTCGGTGGCACCGGGGCCCGTCGGGCTGATGAGCCCATTGTTGAACTGGCCGTTAGCGGGCGTTCCGCTAAACCATAGAACCGGATCCGCAAATGCTAAAGACGCGGAGGCAAGGCAGATTAGAAACGCTAATGACAGAATGGCCGCCGACATTGAAATTTGTCTCATCTTCATCACAGACAACCCCTTATCTTAATGTTTAACTTTAGTTTTTTTATCTCAATGCCTATATCCGCACAAATCACATGGCTTTAAAACTCCTTGCGCAAGTGAATCGCCAGAAAATTTATCGTGATATTGTTATTTCTTACCGTAACTATCATATCATAGGCATCAGGCTTTTGCAATTAATGCGCGAGGCACTGAAGCCATAGATCCGTATAGTTTAGCCTGATGTAAATTTGAAATAAAAGGTCTAAAGTTAGGACAGTCAAGAGCGCTTCATTAGACCAGGCTTGTCAAGGCAGCGGTTTCTAAAATATTAAGGTAAAAATTG
>JAIROA010000072.1 GCA_031257775.1 Synergistaceae bacterium | reverse complement strand
TCGCCTTATAACCAGCATACACTTTTTTCGCTTGCTTCTCAGCTCTGGTTTCGTTCTGTTTGGTGATGGCCTGTCATCGTGGATGGCTGTACTGTAACCGACAGCGAACGACAATGCGTGACAAATGCGTGAAATTTTCTTGACATCCGCGTATCACGCTGATAATATTGCTCGGTGCTTCTGCTCGCATGTCTGTGTTTTTAGATTTTACATGCGGACGCAGCCCTATAAAAATGGCGACTATAAATACTTTACTAGGGAAGGAGGAGTTGATTTTGCCAAGCATACAGCAGTTAATAAGGCTGGGCCGCAAGGATAAGAGGACAAGGTCCACAGCCCCGGCGCTTCAGGAAAATCCTCAGCGGCGCGGAGTGTGCACCCGCGTCTACACCGTTACGCCGAAAAAGCCAAACTCGGCTTTGCGTAAGGTGGCGCGCGTTCGTCTTACGAACGGGATAGAGATCACGGCGTACATCCCAGGCATCGGGCATAATCTTCAGGAACACTCTGTGGTGCTCGTGCGCGGAGGAAGGGTCAAAGACCTTCCGGGCGTCCGTTACCACATCGTGCGGGGAACGCTCGACTGTGGCGGCGTTGAAAATCGCAAGCAGAGCAGATCAAAGTATGGAGCAAGGGCCCCGAAGAAGTAGCGGGGGTTGATTTTTGCTTACATTAAAGATTGCATTAAAGCGCCCTATTGGGGCGTGAACAAAACGATTTTGAGAGAGGAGCATGATTAATGCCGCGAAAAGGCCATGTCAGGCCGAGGCTGACCCAGCCGGACTCGCTGTATTCCAACGCATCGATAGCGAAGTTCGTCAACTGCTTAATGCTGGATGGGAAGAAGAGCGTAGCCGAACGCATTATGTACGGCGCTTTGGACATCGCGTCACAGCGCCTCGGCATAGACCCTGTCGAAGTGTACGAAAAAGCGATGAATAATGTCAGGCCTCAGATTGAAGTCCGCCCGAGGCGCGTAGGCGGAGCGACGTACCAGGTTCCGGTGGAAGTGCGCCCTGATAGGGCTCAGGCCCTGGCGATAAGATGGATCATTCAGTATTCGCGTTCGCGCAAGGGCATCCCGATGCTCGAACGCCTTGCGAGGGAACTCACTGACGCATGTAAGGGCGAAGGCGGTTCTGTCAAGAAGCGCGAGGACACGCATCGCATGGCTGAAGCTAACAGGGCTTTCGCTCACTATAGATGGTAAAAAGGGGCGCCGCGCGGCGGATGACTTCACCGATCTTTGCGGTAAATTATAAAAATGTCTAAAATTGACCTTACAACAATCAGAAATATAGGAATAGCGGCCCATATCGACGCCGGAAAGACGACTACGACCGAGCGCATTCTGTTCTATACGGGGCGGAAGCACAGGATCGGAGAAGTCCACGAAGGCGCCGCTACGATGGACTGGATGGAGCAGGAGCGCGAGCGCGGGATCACAATCACGTCAGCCGCTACGACGTGTCATTGGGGCGACGCTCTTATTAATATAATTGATACGCCCGGACACGTTGACTTTACGGTCGAAGTCGAGCGCTCAATGAGAGTGCTGGACGGGGCCGTTTCGGTCTTTTGCGCGGTAGGGGGCGTCGAGCCTCAGTCGGAAACGGTCTGGCGCCAAGCCGACAAGTATCGCGTTCCGAGGATCGCGTTTATCAACAAGATGGATAGGGTGGGAGCCGATTTCTTCTCGGTCGTGACGCAGATGAAGGAGCGCCTTGGTGCGAGAGCCGTTCCGATTCAGATACCGATAGGCGTTGAGGACGGGTTCGTCGGGATGGTTGACCTGGTGAACTTCAAGGCCATCGTCTACATCGACGACCTGGGTCAGGAATTCACGAAAGCGGACGTCCCTCCGCAGATCACTGAAGAGGCGAAGTCCGCGCGGGACGCGATGATAGAGGCCCTGGCCGACTTCGACGACGACATAATGACTCTTTACCTGGATGGCGAGGAAGTCCCGCCGCAGCTCATAACAAAAGCGATCCGCAAAAACACCATATCCATGGATATCGTGCCGGTTCTCTGCGGTTCCGCTTTCAAGAATAAAGGCGTTCAGCCCCTCCTGGACGCCGTCGTCGATTACCTCCCGAGCCCTCTCGACCTTCCTCCGGTTCACGGGGAGGATCCTGACGACCCGGAGAAGGAAATACTGGTCAAGCCGGATGAAGATGCCCCGTTTGCGGCGCTGGCCTTCAAGATTATGGTGGATCCGTTCGTAGGACGGCTTGCTTTCTGCAGGATTTACTCCGGAACGATCACGAACGGCATAGGCGTATACAACTCGACCACGCGAAAGAGGGAACGCATCGGGCGCATTCTCAGGATGCACGCCAACAAGCGCGAGGAGATGGATTCAGCCTCCGCTGGAATGATCGTCGCTATTCCGGGCCTGAAGCAGGTCCGCACGGGCGACACGATCTGCGCGGAAAATGCTCAGATCGTCCTGGAAAACCTCGTGTTCCCGGAGCCGGTCATAGATCTCTCGGTAGAGCCGATGAGCAAGGCGGATCAGATAAAGCTCTCCAAGGGCCTCGAGGCGCTTTCCGAAGAGGATCCGACCTTCCGCGTCTCAGTGAACGAGGAATCAGGGCAGACGATAATTGCCGGAATGGGCGAGCTTCACCTTGAAATTATCGTAGACAGGCTCAGGCGGGAATTCAACGTCGAGGTCAAGGTAGGCCGCCCGCAGGTTGCCTATCGCGAGGCCATCAAGACGTCCGCCAGGGCGCAGGGCAAATTCGTCCGCCAGTCAGGCGGTCACGGGCAGTATGGAGACGTCGTGCTGGAGCTAGAGCCGCTCGAAGGGCATACCGGATATGAGTGGGTCGACAAGATCGTAGGCGGAGTCATCCCGAAGCAGTTCATCCCGGCCTCGCAGAAGGGAGTCGAGGAGGCAATGAACAACGGCATACTCGGCGGCTATCCTGTCATTGGCGTCAGGGTCTCCATCGTGGACGGCAGCTATCATGATGTCGACAGCTCCGAAATGGCCTTCCGCATCGCCGGCTCCATGGCTTTCAAAGAGGCAATGAGGCAGGCTGGGCCCGTTCTGATGGAGCCTGTGATGAGCGTTGAGGTCGTTGTCCCGGAGGAGTACATGGGAGATGTCATAGGCGACCTTTCCTCGCGCAGGGGCAAGGTTGACGGCATGGGAGTCCGCGCGAACGCGAGGGTCGTGAAGGCTTTCGTCCCTCTTTCCGAGATGTTCGGATATGCGACGGACCTGCGCAGCAAGACTTCCGGGCGCGCTTCATATACCATGACCTTCGATCACTACGAGGAAGTATCGCGCGATATAGCTGACAAGCTGTTAAAGCGGTAAAATTACGAAAGTTATATTTATTAAAAAAATTTAGGAGGCAAGAGAGATGGCAAAGGAGAAGTTCGAGAGAAACAAGCCGCATCTGAACATAGGCACGATCGGGCACATCGACCACGGCAAGACGACGCTGACGGCGGCGATAACGAAGACGC
>JAIROA010000038.1 GCA_031257775.1 Synergistaceae bacterium | reverse complement strand
TCAAAGCTGAGGCCAGTGACATCATGCGCTTTCGTCCCGATCACAGTGGCGTTTCCGTTCCGGGCTCTCACCGGATTCCGCTTGCTGGACTTAACTTTCTAAAGCAATGGCATTATACTACCCTCCCCGAGTTTTGTCCATGAAGATGTGGCTATGCCGCGCAGGGTGCCAGTATTCAGGTACCCCGCGCGGATGGTTTTAGCGGCTATTGGGTTATCTTTTACAGAAATTTTTTATTCCGTCGAGCGACGAGGGGTTTGCCTCACGGGTTTTCTTCCCGTTTCTCATCTCAATGATCGCCGGCAGCTCCTGCACGCCGAGCTTATTCCTGATGCGGATGTTGCGGTGGCCGTCTATCGTGATGATGCGGTCCCCTCCGGATTTCGCCCAGTCCTCAGCTTCCTTGGCTAGCGCCAGGTGATCGCTGTCTATGCTTGATATGAATAGGGCTACCGCCCGTTCAGGTCCGAAGAGCGTCGACTTGAGATAGAGCTGGCTCGATATATATTCGTATGCCGCCATCGCCGCTGTGGCGCCGTCGCCCGCGGCGGTCACTACCTGGCGGAGGAATTTTTCGCGCACGTCCCCCGCCGCGAATACCCCTTCGACTGAGGTCTCCATCATCTCATCGGTCTTTATCCAGCCTTTGCCGCTCACGTCAATGCCTGAGCCTTGCAGGAAAGCGGCGTTCGGCGTCGTCCCGACGAATACGAAGACGCCCTCGGCCGGTATCTCCTTCTTTAGGCCGCTTTTCAGGTTGCGGAGCTTTATGCCACGCACCATTTCCTCGCCTATGATCTCCTCCGGTACCCACCCCAGGATCATCTCTATCTTCGGGTTAGCCTTTGCCCTCTCGGCCGCCATGCTGCCCGCGCGGAGTTCCTCCCTGCGGTGAATTATGCAGACCTTCGACGCGAAGTGGGTAAGGTAATCAGCCTCCTCTACCGCGGTATTGCCGCCTCCTATCACCGCGACGGGAAGGCCTTCGTAGAGCGGCCCGTCGCAGACTGAGCAGTATGACACGCCGCGCCCGGAGAACTCGTCCTCGCCCTTGAAGCCGGCCTTGCTGTTAGTGGCGCCGGTCGCGATGATGATCGCGTCCGCGGCGATGTCGCCTTTGTCCGTGCGGATTATTTTCTCGTCGTCTTCAAGGGATAGGGACAACGCGCGGCAATTCCGCATCTCGGCCTTGAGATCCTGCGCGTGTTCCCGCATCGCCGATGCCAGGTCTATGCCGCTTATCGTCCTTATGCCCGGGTAGTTGTCAATCTCTTCCGTGTTGTTAACCTGCCCGCCCCAGAGGGCGTCTTCAAGGATCAGCGTCTCAAGGCCGGCGCGCCTGGCGTATATCGCCGCCGTGAAGCCTGCAGGGCCTGAGCCTATTATCACGAGCTGCCTTTTCTCCATGACTGTTATCATCCTTTCCGCAGGCACAGAAGCCTGGCTGAATTATCAAGCGCCGGGTATTTTTAGCAGCAAAAATCTGCTGATTCCCCTATGGTCGCTGAATTTTTTTACAAGCCCGAACGATCCGCCCGCCAGGCCGCAGACGAGGTCTGACTGCCCGGCGCCGCCTGTTTCAAGCAGAAGCTCCGCGCCCGGCTTCATGAGTGGCGGCAGTTCGGAGAGGAGCATCCTGTAAGCGTCCAGCCCGTCCGCTCCGCCGTCAAGAGCAATGCGCGGCTCAAAGGCCGCCACCTGGGCCTCAAGGGACGCTATGTCGTCAGTCGGCACATAGGGCGGGTTTGAAACGACGAAGTCGAGGGAACGCGGCTCTATGTCCGGCGTTGCGTTCGACGGTCTGCCGCACAGGAGGAATTTTACGCCGCCTCGCGTACCGTGAAGGGCCGCGTTCCCGCGGGCGATCTGAAGAGCTTCTTCGCTTGCGTCCACTGCCCAGCCGGTCCAGCCAGGGTTTTCCAGGGCGAGCGTTATCGCTATGCATCCGCTTCCGGTGCACCAGTCCGCGAAGGTCTTTTCGTTTTCGGTTCCAAGGCGCCTCATAGCATAACATGCTATTTTCGCCATGATTTCTGTCTCAGGCCTCGGTATAAGAACGCCTCTTGTCGTTATGAACGGCCTTCCGCAGAAAAGAGAGCTTCCGAGGATATAGGCGAGCGGCTCGCCTGAAAGGCGCCTGCGCGTCAGCTCTATGATCGCCGCGAAGCTTTGCGGGCTGACCTCGGCTTCGGGGTGCGCGTGGAGATATGCCCTGTTGACGCCCTTCACGCCGCAGATTATCTGATCCGCCTCGAAATCGGGCGACGCCACTGCCTCAAGAAGCTTTCTTTTTACTATCGAGCGAGTAGCCCCGATGTTCATTTGAGGAACGCGGCCCTGGCCGTTACGCGGCGAAGTGCTTCATTTTCTCGGCCTGATCCGCTAAGGTCAAAGCCTCGATAATTTCGTGCAGGTCGCCTTCCATTACCTGATCGAGCCGATGGAGCGTGAGCCCTATCCTGTGATCCGTGATGCGGTTCTGAGGGAAGTTGTACGTGCGGATGCGCTCCGACCTGTCGCCGGAGCCGACCTGCCCCTTGCGCTCCGCGGCCATCGCGTCCTGTCTTTTGCGAAGCTCGACGTCGTAAAGCTTCGTGCGGAGAAACTGCATTGCCTTTGCCCTGTTCTTTATCTGCGACCGCTCGTCCTGGCAGGTGACTACGATGCCTGTCGGAAGGTGTGTTATCCTGACGGCCGAGTCCGTCATGTTGACGTGCTGGCCGCCCGCGCCGCCGGAACGGTACGTGTCGATCTTGAGATCATCAGGGCGGATGTCCACGTCCACGTCCTCCGCCTCTGGAAGCACGGCGACTGTCGCGGCCGACGTGTGAACCCTGCCCCCCGCTTCCGTCACGGGGACACGCTGCACGCGGTGCACGCCGCTCTCGTACTTCAGGCGGCTGAACGCGCCTGTGGCCTCAATGCGGAAGACTATCTCCTTGTAGCCGCCGATGCCAGTCTCGTTCGCGTCAAGTATCTCAACGCGCCAGTTTTCCCTCTCCGCGAAGCGGGTATACATGCGGAAGAGATCCGCCGCGAAGAGTGCCGCTTCCTCGCCGCCAGTCCCGCCGCGTATCTCTATGACGACGTTTTTGTCGTCATCCTGGTCCTTCGGGAGCAGGAGGACGTGAATCGCCCTTTCAAGGGACGGCAGCATCTCCTCCAGCGACGACATCTCTTCCTTAGCCATCGCCCGCATGTCCTCGTCTGTCTCCGAAGAGAGGATCTGCCTCGATTCGTCTATCTCCCTGCTTATCCTTTTGTACTCGTTGAAAGCCGTTATTATAGGCTCGAGCTCGACGTGTTTTTTCCCGAGCGTCTGCATCTCGGCAGGGTTCGAGGCCACGCCCGGCACCGCCATGCGCGACTCCACCTCGTTATACGTCCGCTCGACTTCTTCCAGTTTGTTCCAAAGCTCCATTTAATTTAATCACCTCGTAATGTAATCGCAGTGGCTGCCGCTTCTGGATCCAGCGCCAGGCCCAGCGACTTTATAGCCACCTCGAGCATGGAAGTGTCAGGCGCCCGCGTCGTCAGGTACTGGAGGGAGAGCGCCGGCATTATCAGATATTTCCCCCATGTGTCCGATTTCGACGCGCCTCTTATGATCTCATAAGACAGGCCGATAACGAGCGGCAGGAGCAGCACCCTTGCGGCGGCGCGGCGCCAGAGCGGGCCGCCCCCGAAAAACGAGAATACGAGTATGCTCACCGCCACGACGACGAGCAGGAAGCTCGTCCCGCATCTGCGGTGAATCCGCGAGCAGGAGGCCACGCTCTGAGGCGTGAGCGGCAGTCCGCTTTCGTACGCGTTTATCGTCTTGTGCTCCGCGCCGTGATACGCGAAGACGCGCCGTATGTCCTTCCACATGCCTATGGCCGCTATGTAGGCCACGAACACCGCGCAGCGGACAAGCCCTTCTATGAGGTTTTTGGCCACGAAAGACGCGCCGGATGCCGACGCGATGCTGTCGGAGAGCCAGACGGGGAGGGCGATGAAAAAACCGGCCACCATGAGTATCGCGGCTATTATGGAAACAGCCATCTCCGTGACCGAAAAGCTTTCCTCTTCGCCAAGCGCCCGCTCTGCCGAGATCGAAAGCGCCTTCATGCCTATTTTCATCATATCCGCCATTGACGCGAATCCGCGGATGACGGGCCACGTCCACGCGCCTCGTTTAAGCCACGCGGAGCCCAGCCACGCCTTGCTCCAGAGCCCGCCGTCCGGTTCGCGCACGACAAGCCCCCAGTGCTCTGGGCCCTTCATGAGGACGCCCTCTATGACGGCCTGGCCGCCCACCGGTATCCTGCGCGACTCCTCGATCCAGAGCGATGCCATGCCGGCAAAAAACTTCGGCAAAAAGCCTAATTTGAAAATGTTCATCTGCTTTGTGCGCTTTGCGTATTTTGCGATCATTTCGTCAAGAATCCTCCGACAGTATTTCTTCCATGCTGGAAAAAGGACGCCCGCAGCTTTGAGCCTCCGCGCATCTGCCCTGAGTGAGGCAGGATGGCCCCGAGGGCTCGAAAAGCGCCGGGGCCGCTTTATGCGCTAGGGCAAGTATCTTCCGGGCAAGATCACGTATTTCCCATTGAGCCCTTCTGCAGAGCCTGAGCGAGAAGAAATGGTGCAGCTCCCTGGCGTTCATCGTGAGCATAAGGCTTGTCTCGGCGCCGTGCGGGAGTATGAACCTCGCGTCCTCTTTCGGGATGCCCAGCGCGATTAGCCGTCCGTATGCGTCCATAGCGGATGATAGCTGCCGCTCGAATATGTCTTTGGCCTCCGGCAACGCGGAAACCGAAGGAGGGGTCACGGCCGCCGCGCTTGTCATCTTCACGTACCGCTGGCTCTGCTGGGAAAAGCTCGCGAGGCGGTGCCTTACGAGCTGGTGAGAGGCCACCCGGCTTAGTCCGTCCACAGCGAATGTGAAGCTCGCGTGCTCGAATGGAGACAAGTGCCCTATCGACCTGAGTTTTTTCAGAAAAAAAACGACTGACTCATCGCCCGGCCCCAGAAAAATATCCGATGCCCTCGAAGGGCTGTAGCAGAGCTTTGCGGCTGAAGCGACGACCCGCTCCGGCGCCGGCGTTTGTGCCACTAGCTGAACCTCACAGGCCATGCGCCAGCTCCTTTCCGGCAAGTCTGAAAATAAAAAAATCCCCTACATCATACTGTTTTAAGCAGATATAAGGGATTTGCTGTTTTTTTATCATTTCATTCATCGCGCGCCCGCCCAAAACGGCCCCGCTGCTTACGCGTCTGTGTCCTTTGCCCTTTGCCCGTAGTCGACCCCGGCGTACTTCTGGCGGAACTTCTCAAGCCTGCCGGCCTCGATGACCCTGCCTTTCTTGCCCGTATAGAAAGGATGGCAAGCGTTGCATACCGCCACCTTCATGTCCGGCTGCGTTGACCGCGTGACAAAGCTGTTGCCGCAAGAGCAGGTCACAGTGCACTCCTCGTATTTCGGATGTATGTCCTTTTTCATCTGCTCACACCTCCAATGCTAACGAAATCTTTTCAGCAACGTCAGCAATTATATAATGTTTTCGCGAAAGCGCAAGCGCAAGAAGCCTAGCGGATTGCCAAATCAGCCTTCTCCTTCTAGCGAAAAAATCCCGCAACGCTTCTGTTACTCGAGATCGTATTTTTCCTTGATCTTCTGAAGCTCGCCAGAATTTTTCATCTCCTTGAGCGCGGCGTTGAAAGCGTTCATGAACTCCGCGTCGCCCTTGCGGATCGCGAAGGCGAAACCCTCTTCCTCCGCCATGATTGTTTCTTTAAACGCGACCTTCAGGAAGCCCTTGAATCTGTCGCTCGCAAGGTAGCTGTTGCCTACCGGCGTGTCCAGAAACACCCCGTCGTTGCGGTCGAGCAGCACCTCGCGCACGGCGTCGTCCGTCTTCTGGTAGCGCTTGATCTCGATCGGCAGATTGGACTCGCTGAGATAGATGTCCTCGACAGTCCCGAGCTGCACCCCGATCGTCTTGCCGCTCAGGGAATTCAGGCCGTTTATATCCGTGTTGCCGTCCTTCGTGAGCAGGATCGCGTCCGGCGTCTGATAGACGTCCGAGAAGTCGACCCTTCTCCTTCTCTCCGCCGTGGCGTTCATCGCGGCCGCGATGAGATCAATTTTCCCTGTGATAAGCGCCGGAATGAGGCCGTCAAACGCCATGTCGGCCACTTCCGCTCTCTTGCCCAGCTTCTCGATTATTGCCTTCGAGAGGTCAATGTCGAAGCCGATGAGATTGTTGCTGTCATCGTAGAACTCAAACGGCGGGTATGTCCCTTCCGTCCCTATCCTGATTACGTCGTTTTGCATTATCGATGCCGCCGAGGCCGGGCCGGTTATGCCTGTCACAAGACATGCTGACAAAAACATTAGTGCGATGATCTTCTTAAACATATTCCAAAACGCCTCCTTTAAATATAGTGAGCTTTTATTATTATAGACTACATGAATGATTTTGAGCAGTCCCGCTAAATCACATTACGCTCCACTTTTTCTCCAGCAGCCGAAGCGCCATGCTCGTTACGGTCGTGAGGATGAGGTATATCGCGCCCACTATTATGAAAGTCTCGAACGACGCGTAGGTGACGCTCCTGACCTGCTGCCCGACCATGGTCAGCTCCGTTATGGCGAGCGTCGACAGAAGCGACGACTCTTTTATGAGCGTGACGAACTCGTTGCCTATGGCCGGAAGCATGGAGCGCAGTGCCTGTGGAAGGACGATGAAGCGCATCATCTTCTGGTATGACAGCCCCAGCACGCGGCCGGCCTCCCACTGCCCGGAAGGGACGCCTTCGATGCCGCCCCTGACGATCTCGCCGATGTAGCCCGCGGAGTTCAATGAAAGGCCGATGATGCCTGACGCCATCGCGGAGAGGTTCACGCCGAGCGCCGGAAGGCCGAAGTATATGAAGAATAGCTGCGTCAGCGTCGGGGTGCCCCTTATGACGTATATGTAACACGCGGCGAGGCTCCGCGCCGGCTTAAAGGGGAGAACCCTCATGATTCCGATGAAAACGCCTAATATCGAGCCGAACAGGAGCGAGAGCGCCGACGTCTCGATGGTCACTATTGTCCCAGTCCAGAAAAAAGGCAGCCTGGGGATTACGAGGGAGAAGTCAAAGCCCATGTGATCATGCCTCTTGCAGGAGGCGCTGCAGGAACTGCCTAGTGCGCGCGTGCCGCGGGTTGGAAAGCAGGACGTCGGGGGACGACTGCTCGACTATGAGCCCGCCGTCCATAAAGATCACCCTGTCCGAGGCATCCCGCGCGAAAGCCATCTCGTGAGTGATAACGAGCATCGTCATCCCGGACATGGCCAGATCCTTCATGACGTCAAGCACCTCGCCGACTAATTCCGGGTCGAGCGCGCTCGTCGGCTCGTCGAAGAGCATGAGCTTCGGTTCCATGGCCAAGGCGCGCACGATGGCCACGCGCTGCTTCTGCCCGCCGGACAGCGTCGCGGAATACGCGTTCGCCTTGTCCGCGAGACCGATGCGCTCAAGCAGCGCCAGCGCGGCCCGGTCCGCCTCTTCCTTGCTTTTCAGCCGCAGCCGCACGGGGGCGAGCGTGATGTTTTCGAGTATGGTCATGTTGGGGAAGAGGTTGAAATGCTGAAACACCATCCCGATAAGGCGCCGCGTCGCGTCCGCGTCGCAGCGCGGATCGGTGATGTTTTTCCCGTCGAACCACACCTCGCCGCTCGTCGGGATGTCGAGCAGGTTCAGGCAGCGGAGGAAGGTGCTCTTGCCGGACCCTGAGGGCCCGATGATCGCGACCTTTTCACTCTGCTCAATGTGTTCGCTGATGCCGTTCAGCACGTCGAGTTTGCCAAAGCGCTTGCGCAGATCAACGGTCCTTATCACTCTTGGCAAACCTCCTCTCGATGCGTTTTTGCAAACGCGTAAGCATAAACGTCAGGATGAGATATATGGCGGCCGCGAGCAGGAAGGGCGTGAAATCGTAGGTGCGGCTCTTGATGTTGTTGGCCATTTTCGTCAGCTCGTTGACCGCGATGTAGCCGGCGATCGAGGTTTCCTTCACGAGGGCGATGAATTCATTGAAGAGCGCCGGCAGGACGTTCTTGACCGCTTGCGGCAGGATGATGAAACGCATCGTCGCCCCGCGCGAGAGTCCGAGCGAGCGTCCCGCCTCCATCTGCCCGATATCCACCGACTGTATGCCGCTGCGGAATATCTCGGAAACGTAGGCGCCCGAGTTGAGGCCGAAGCCTATGAAGCAGGCGGTCAGGCCGTTCGGTATGGCCGCCAAGCTGTACAGGATCAAGAGCTGCACGACGAGGGGCGTTCCGCGTATCACGGTCGTGTAGGCCTCGCACAGCAGGTTCAGCGCGCGCAGGACCGGATTGCCGCTGCCCTGCGCCGCCACCTTCGCGCTCGCGACCAATATGCCGATCACGATCCCGATGGCGCAGGCCACCGCGGCGATCATCAGCGTCAATTCGAGACCCTGCAGATACATCTTCCAGCGATCGTCGCGCAAAAGCGCCCGGGTCAGGCTGTTTATGAGCGTTTCCATCATCGATTCCGCCGCCGCGCGCCTATTCGGCGCCCGTGGTTGCGTCCATATGCTCCTGTATCAGCGCATCCACCGTGCCGTCCGCCACAGCCGCGTCGAGCACCTTGTTGACGACCGCGAGCAGTTCCGCGTTGCCCTTCGCAACGGCCATGGAGGTGTCCTCCTGCGTCACGGGATCGGGCAGCAGCGCAAGCCGTCCGCCGCTGTTCGCGACGACGCCCTCCGCGGGCTTGATGTCGAGTACGGCCGCGTCAGCCTTCCCGTTTTGCACCGCGTCGCCGACGGCGACCGCGTCCTTGAAGCGCAGGACCTCGGCGCCCTCCACCTCGTTCGTCGCAAAGTCATCGGAGGTGGTCGCCTCCTGCACGGATACGCGTTTGCCCGCGAGATCGGCGCCGGAGCGGATTTCGCTGTCCGCAGGCACGATGATGAGAAGTCCGTTCTTCACGTAGACGCTCGAGAAGTCCACCTGTTCCGCGCGTTCGGGGTTCGCCGTCATGCCCGCGGCTATGAGATCGCCCTTGCCGCTCTTCAGCGCCTCGACCAGCAGATCAAAATCCATGTCCACAATGCGCAGCTCGACGCCGAGCTCGTCCGCGATCATCTGCGCGAGATCCTTATCCGCGCCCACCACCTCGCCGCCGCTCACGTATTCAAAAGGCTCGAATGTCGCGTTTGTAAGCATGATGAGCTCGCCGCTCTTCCTGATATCGTCGAGAGAGCGGAAATCCTTGCCGCAGGCCGTGAGGGCGAACAGAATCATCGCCCCCGAGAGCAGCAAGAGCGCAAAGCCTTTCGTTCCTTTCATATTGCATCCTCCTTCTTAAACTTCCATCCTTTAATTTGATCATGCGAAATGCGCAGGATTGTCTGCTGTTTCGCATATGCCCATTATATTGGATTACCGGTTTTATTGTCAAGAGAATGCCGAAAAACCAAAACAGCACTCTTGCTTTTCTGCGATTCTGCCGGTAGAATGTGAGTACGGTGCGTACAATGTACTTTTTGAAGGATTAAGGAGATGGTTGCGATGAAGAAAACGCTTTGCCGGCGCCTCGCCGCGGTTTTAACCGTCCTGCTTGCCGTCGCCCTCCCGCAGGGTCTCGCCTTTGCAGACACGCCCGGCCGGACGCCGGATACCTCGCCTCCGGTCACGGTCTCTGCGGACGAATACGAATACGAGTACGAATACGACCCGGACGCGCCCTGGCTCTATTACGACATGACGGAGGAGGAATACTACGAGGAATTTGAGCCTTGGCGGGCTGAGGGGCAGACGGAGGAGGAATATTGGGACGAATATTACAAAAAATTTGAAGAAGAAACGCGAACGGATATCCTGCGCGAACTCGGTTTCACGGATATGGACATCCCCAATCTCATCGTCAACGGACAAGCGCTGAACTTCACGGGCGCGAAGCCCTTCATACAGCGCGGCGTCACGATGATCCCGGCGCGCGCGGTCCTCGAGGCGCTGGGCGCGGAACTGCTTTACGACGGAAAGGCCAAGCGCCTGACCGCCGTCTTGGGCGATACGACCGCCGCGTTCACCGTGGGAAGTCGCACGGTCCTCATTACGCGGGACGGTCTTACGACGGAGCTTGAAGCGGCTGCGGCCCCATTTATCGACGGCGCGAGCGCTGCCGCCTACGTGCCGCTGCGGGCCTCGGCGGAGGGCCTCGGCCTTGCGCTTTACTGGGACAATTTTTATAAAGTCGCGGAGATCGTGGACAAGGAGGCGTTGATCGCGGAGATCGACGCGGACTTCACGGTCTTCAACGCGCTGCTCGGGAGCGCGTACAGGGCCGCCGCCGAAAGCTTCGCTTCGGGCAAGGCGGAACAGACGGATGTGAATTTCACGGCGGAGCTGGATATGCGTTACAGGCCCTCTTCCTCTTACGCGGACGAAATCGGGGAAACGAAGGAGAACAGCGTCAAGCTCGCGGGGGCGTATACGGTCCTCGCGGGGCCGGACGGCCTCGACCTTGCGGGTGAAGCGACTGTGACCGGCGTTGAAACATTCCTCACAGAGCCGGAGCAGGACCCGGAAATGACGGATATGCTGCGCGATCTCAAAAATGGTGTGCCGTTTACATTCCTTTTCGATTATACGACATTGGATTTTTATATGCAGATGCCCTTGTTCGCGTATATCCATCCGCTTTTGCAAAAGGACACTTGGGTTGCTTTCCTCGCCTCGGACTACGGAGCCGCTGCCGATGCGAAGGCGGCGACGGCCGCGTTAGAGGAGCTTTTCACATCCGGCGAGGATATAACGATAGGCCGGCTGCTGTATGTAAGCGCCGACGGCCTGTTTCATTCCTATCCGCGTGCCTATGATTTCTACAACGTCAATTTCAGCCGTTCGGACGATTTGCTCCGCGCCGCCCGCGCGCTCGCGCCCTTCCTCGGCGATGTGTACATGGAGCGGGACGGCGATACGCACACGATCAGCCTGAACCGCTTGGAGCTTTTCAGCATATTCCGAAAGCTCGCGGATGAGGGGACGATGTACATCGGCGTCTTCGACGATTACGCGGGGTTTCTCGAGGCCGTGCCTGCGGCCGACTACACCCTGCGCATCCGGGAAAAAGGCGGCGCGCCCGCTTCGGTGGAACTGGCCGTCAATGTAAAGACCTTGGAAGAAACGTATGACGGGGAAACCCGGACCGTGGAGTTTCATTGCGATGCGGGCGCAGAAGCGCAAAAGGCGAGCGTGGACTGCAGCGCCTCCTTTGACCTCCCGTCCGAAACCGCAAACTTCGTCTTTCACGCGGACGCCGTAAGCGCGCCGGCGGACAAAGCGCCGCGGACGGCGCCGCCCGACGGCGCAAAGGTCATTCTGGCGGACGAGCTTTAGGCACTGTAAAGAAATAACTTGCGCATCCTGCTTGTCTTTTTCCCGTCGTGCTGCGTTGCAAAGCCTCGCCGAACCTACGGGTTCGCCTACGTTTTGCGCCTTGCCCGGCGAAA
>JAIROA010000031.1 GCA_031257775.1 Synergistaceae bacterium | reverse complement strand
ATTTCCTTAAAAAATTGTATTTCGCCAAAAATGATGATATAATTTCTGCCGCTAAAAACACACGCGTGGGGACCGTCAGGCTGTTGCCGCCTGAGTAGCGAGGGCGGTGGCCTGCGGGAAGAACCTCGCGGAGGCAAAAACAAGGAGGAGATATTATTGGGCGTAGTCAACATGAAGCAACTGTTGGAGTGCGGCGTTCACTTCGGCCATCAGACCCGCAGATGGAACCCGAAGATGAAGCCGTATATTTTTACCGAGAGAAACGGGATTTACATTATCGACCTTCAGAAAACCGTGAAGGGCCTGGAGCGCGCTTACGACTTCGTGCGCGAAGTGGCTAAAAACGGCGGCAGTGTGCTGTTCGTGGGCACAAAACGCCAGGCGCAGGATCCGATCCGCGACGAGGCGCTGCGGTCCGGCCAGTTTTTCATCAACCAGAGGTGGCTGGGCGGCCTTCTCACGAACTTCACGACGATACGCAAACGCGTAAACCGCATGGTCGAGCTTCAGGCGATGGACGCCGACGGCTCCATCAACAAGTACCCGAAGAAAGAGATCATAAAGCTCCGCAAGGAACGGGAAAAACTCGAGAAATCCCTCTCCGGGATCAAAGACATGAAAGAAGCGCCGGACGCGCTCTTCGTGATCGACCCGCGCAGGGAAACCATCGCCGTGCTGGAGGCCCGCAAACTCAGCATCCCGGTAATCGCAATAGTAGACACGAACTGCGACCCGGAGCTTATAGACTACCCAATCCCGGGCAATGACGACGCGATAAGGGCGATAGAGCTTATAGTGAACCTCATGTCCAGCGCCTTCATCGAAGGCAGGCAGGGCGTCGACGGCATAGCGGAGGCGCAGGAGGAAGAGGCCGGCGATACGGATGACGAGGGCATCCAGATACGCGAAAAGCTTCACGACGCCTACTCAGAGGTCGGGGAAAAGGTCGTGAATCAGGAGCTTGAGGAACGCAAGGGCTGGAAGGAGTCTATATAATGGCTGTTGACATGGAAGCGGTAAAGGAACTGCGGGCGCGTACCGGCGCGGGCATGATGGACTGCAAGAACGCCATGCAGGAGTGCGGCGACATAGAGAAAGCCGTCGACTACCTCCGCGAGAAGGGCCTCGCGAAGGCCGCCAAAAAGGCCGGACGGGCAGCGTCCCAGGGCCTCGTGTTCAGCTACATACACACTAACGGGAAAATCGGCGTGCTGCTTGAGCTTAACTGCGAGACGGACTTCGTGGCGCGCACGGACGAGTTCCTCACGCTGGGCAAGGAACTCTGCATGCAGATTGCGGCCGCCAATCCGTCGTATATAGCCCCGGAGGACGTCCCTTCCGAGGATCTGGAGAGGGAAAGGGAGATATACCGCAGGCAGGCCCAGGAAGAGGGAAAACCGGCCAACATCCTTGACAAGATCGCTGAGGGCAAAGTAAAGGCATTTTACGGCGACAATTGCCTGCTTGAGCAGAACTATATCCGCGACCCGAAGACGAAAGTACGCGACCTGATTACGAACGAGATAGCCAAAATGGGCGAAAACATCGTCGTGCGCAGGTTCTCGAGATTTTCCATAGGAGACTGAGACATAACGGAAAAAAGGGCGGGGGAAATCATCCCTCGCTTTTTTTATACGCTGTATCATCGTATTCACGCATGGCTGACATTCACTGGGGGACAATAAAATGGCTTTTAAGTACAAACGGGTTATGCTGAAGCTTTCCGGAGAGATTCTGGCCGGAGATGAGCGCTTTGGGCTGGGATACGCCGCCATCAACTCAATCTGCGCCGAGATAGCTTCCGTCGCGAAAGAGAGGATCGAAATCGCGATGGTGGTCGGAGGCGGCAACTTCATACGCGGCGCGCAGGCAGTGGATCAGGGAATGGACAGGGTGCAGGCCGACAACATGGGGATGCTTGCCACGGTCATAAACGCTCTGGCTCTCCAGGACGCTCTCGAGCGCATAGGGATGCCTACAAGGGTCCAGACCGCAATAGAGTCGCGCACTATCGCCGAGCCCTTTATAAGGCGCCGCGCCCTGCGCCACCTCGAAAAGGGCAGGATTGTAATCTTCGCGGCCGGGGTCGGCTCACCGTATTTTTCGACGGATACGGCGGCGGCTCTTCGCGCGTCTGAAATTAAAGCGGATTGCCTATTGAAAGCAACAAAAGTAAATGGTATATATGACAGGGATCCGAAGCAGTTCGCGGAGGCAAAGCTTCTGCCGGAGGTCAGCTACGCGGATGCCCTTCAGATGCGGCTGAAAGTCATGGACGCGGCGGCCTTCTCTCTGTGCATGGAGAACAGGATGCCCATCATCGTCTTCGACATGCTGGAGCGCGGCAACTTGAGAAAGCTTCTCGTGGAAGGCGCCGACATAGGATCGACCGTATCCGAGTGACCGCGCCGCGCAGGCTTGGAATCAGAATAAGGTTATTTTGATATTTTGATAAGGAGTGGTTCGAATGCCGGGAACGTTGATCAAGGAACTCAAAACGCGCATGTCTAAAGCGCTTGAACATCTCAAGGGGACATACGCCGGGGTAAGGACGGGA
>JAIROA010000009.1 GCA_031257775.1 Synergistaceae bacterium | reverse complement strand
TTCCGACATAATAAACCCACCTCGCTGGTGAAAGCTTTTGTTACGGTAAACATAGCTTAACACCTGTTCTCGCAACAGGCCAGCGAGGTTTGTTATTTTTTTTTGACTGTGGTTCGAGGGTGTTGACTATTTGTTCTAAATAATTGTATGATCTATCTTAAATATTATACGTAATTTGATTGACTTTTGCGAAGGAGGGTTGCGATTATGAGCGGTTATTTGTGCGGCAATTGCGGCACGTCACTGGCGGACAGCGATCCGGCCTGCCCGGAGTGCGGGATGCCGAGAGCGCCAAGGGGAGAGGGGCCTCTTATGGAAGCCGACGTGAGGACTGATCCGGGCGGCGCGCTTGCGGCAACGGAGGAAAAGGAGCCTGCGGCTGCAAATACGCAGGGGGAAAAGACAAAGATCCGGCCGGCGAAGAAGAAAAGCGCCGGATTTTCACGGACGGTCACGCCCCTGACCGCCTCCGCCGCGCGCAAGAAGATGCCGAAACACAACCCGCTCATGCCGCTTTTTCTCGCTATTGCGCTTATATGGATCGGCGGCATGGTTTTCCTGGCTTACAGATTTTTCATCCCTGGAGAGGGGGCTGGGAGGAATGGCGTGACGATCGAATATGAGAATGGCGGAGATCAGGCATTTCAGCAGATCGAGGAAATGCCGCCGGGCGAAACGGCGCAGCCTGTGGCGCCCGTTGAGGAGATTCCGCGATACGTGTGGTCGGATGCCGACGCGCAGGGCTACAGCAAGCTGATAGCGTCCGATCCGTCAGCAGGCGGCGAGCCTAAGCTCGGAGGGACCGTGACTGGCGACAGAGTCCGGCTTCGCTCGGCACCCAATACGGATTCCAGGATAATCAATCATTACAATAAAGGCGTCAAGGTGGAGATAACGCAGCGCTACGTATCGACCCGCGAGGAGCACCCGTGGTATAATATCAGGATAAACGGCCGTGTCGGATGGATGTACGGCCAATACGTAGGCGATATAAACTAACCTCTGGCGTGTGCGTTGACGGACGGGAATGTTAGCGATGTTAAATTTAATGTGCCGAAATGAAAAACAATGAATGATAAAAATTTCAGAAAACGCGGAAGTTTGCTGTGGATCAGCCTGTTTTTCGTTATTGTCGGCGCGGTGACGTTTGCTTTTAATCGCACGTCAGAAATAGCCGATTATGAAAGAGACACGCGGGACGGCGCGGAAAAAGCCCCCCTGGTTCGCGAGCCGGAGGATGTCGTGATGGAAGAAGATACATTGCCAGAAGCAGGCGCCGAGTTTGCGAGGATATCGGGTCAAAGCGGCGTCGCGGTGCTCATAGAAAAAAAGGCGCATCGCCTCACCGTCATGCGGGACGGAGTGAAGCTCAAAGAGTACGGCATCGCTGTCGGCAAGAACGGCGGGGATAAAAAGCGCGTCGGAGACATGAGGACGCCGGAGGGCGTGTTTCCCGTTCAGCGCATCGAGAATGCGTCAAAGTGGACGCATGATTTCCGCGACGGGAAAGGGGCCATCAAAAACGCATATGGCCCGTTGTTCATAAGGCTCGATACGGATCCCTGGAAAGGCATCGGCATACACGGCACTCACGACCCGGCTTCCATTGGGACTGACGTGACTGAAGGCTGCGTCCGCCTCAATAACGGCGACCTTCTGGAGTTCAGGGGGCTGATAGCTGTCGGGACGAAGGTATTGATCAGCCCATGATTAAGGAATCGCTGATCAAATGACGACATATGGCCGCCTTGGAATGCCTGTTCCCTCTGGGTTGAAATCTTTGCCCTTCAGGCTTCTGACAATAGACAAGCATTCCCTTAAAAGATCTGATTTGCGATAAGATGTCCGGCATAAAGAGATATCTTCATAGCCGTTTAATAATTTTTATGTTTTTCGCATCAACTCTGTCAGTGCTAGTCATCGCCGCCTACACCAGCATAATGATGAAATCGACCGCCGACTTTCTCAAATATAACATTGAAGGCCGCATGATCGCTTTGAGCCGTCTGGCGGCTGCGGTCGCGACGCCAGACGAGCTGGACGAGCTAGTTGCGTCTGAGGACATGGGAAAACCGATCTTCGGGGACATAAAGCAGCGCCTCGTGAGATTCGCTGATGAAACCGGCCTTACGTATGCTTATTTCATGCGCGACATAGGCAACGGCAACATGCAGTTTATCGTTGACAACGATTTCACGGAAGAAACGGTCAACCTCTCGACTCCCCCGCTTTCGGCGGAGATTAGCCCCCAAATGGCGTTGGATGGAGTGGCCTCCACTGCCGGGCTCGGGAACTATTCCGTAGGCTATGACAATCTTCTGTCCGCTTTCGCGCCCGTTTTCGGCAACGACGGGCGCGTGTCCGTAATCGCCGGGGTGGACATCATCGACGAGCGCACCGTTTTGATCCGCAGCCGCGTTCAGACGCTCGTGATCCTGATGTTGGCTACGTTGCTCATCGTGATGGTGAGCGGTTTTTGCGGTTTTTCCCTCTATAAGAAAAAAGCCATGCAGTCGGAGGCGGCCAGCGCCGCTAAGGGTGACTTCCTCTCAAACATGAGCCACGAGATGCGCACTCCCATGAACGCGATCATCGGCATGGCGACTATAGCGAAATTATCCGCGGATGTGAAGAAAAAAGACCACTGCATTAAAAAGATAGAGGAAGCGTCCGTCCACCTGCTGGGCGTCATCAACGACGTCCTGGACATGTCGAAAATAGAGGCGAGCAAGCTTGAGCTGTCGGAGGTAAACTTTAACTTCGAGAACATGCTTCAAAAAGCTGTGAGCATCGTCAACTTCCGCGTCGAGGAGAAGGGGCTGAATCTGGCCGTCCATCTCGACAAGAACATCCCCCCCTTCCTGCTTGGCGATGACCAGCGCATGACGCAGGTCATAACGAATCTGCTGGGCAACGCAGTGAAATTCACTCCCGAGGGGGGCAGTATAAGCCTCAGCGCGTCCCTGGAGGGCGAAAAAGAGGGCATCTGCGAGATACGGATCTCCGTGAGGGATACGGGAATAGGCATTTCTAAGGAACAGCAGGCCCGCCTTTTCATGTCCTTTGAGCAGGCGGAGATCAGCACGTCGCGCAAGTTTGGCGGCACCGGACTGGGCCTCGCGATATCCAAGCGGATCGTAGAGATGATGGGCGGCAGGATATGGGTGGAATCGGAACTCGGCCAGGGATCGTCCTTCATATTCGTCATAAGCGCCCAAAGAGGCGAGGAGGAAGGGCGGCGTGATCTTCTTAGCCCGGGCGTCAACTGGAGCAACGTGCGCATCCTGGCGGTCGACGACTCGCCGGAAGTCCTCGAGTGCTTCAAGGAGATATCCGAGCATCTTCGCGTGTCGTGCGACCTGGCTTCAGGGGGCGGGGAAGCGGTAGCCATGCTTGAACGGAACGGCCCTTACGACATATATTTCGTGGATTGGAAAATGCCTGGCATGGGCGGCATAGAGCTGTCGCGGCGCATAAAGGAGATAGAGGGGGAGGATTCCTCGTCCGTGATCATAATGGTATCGATGGCCGACTGGGGCCCAATAAAGGACGAGGCGACGGCGGCGGGCATCCTCAAATTCCTTTCGAAACCCATATTCGCCTCCTCGATAGCCGGCATAATAAACGAGTGCCTGGGCCAGGAAACATCAGGCGCCGCTTCGGAGAATCAGGAAAACAATGGAGGTTTCAAGGGGTGCTGCCTGCTTTTGGCAGAGGATCTTGAGATAAACCGCGAAATCGTGATGACGCTGCTTGAGCCGAGCGAAGCCGCCATCGACTGCGCCGAGAACGGCGCGGAAGCGGTGAGGATGTTCAGCGATGCGCCCGACAAGTATGACATGATACTCATGGATGTGCAGATGCCGGAGATGGACGGATACGAAGCCACCCGCCTGATACGCGCGCTGAACGTTCCCCGCGCTAAGGAAATCCCGATAATCGCGATGACGGCCAATGTTTTCAAAGAAGATATAGAAAAATGCATCGATGCGGGCATGAACGGTCATGTCGGCAAGCCTCTGGACTTCCGTGAGGTGCTGAAGCAGATGCGCAGACACCTCCAGCCAGGGCTGGAAGAGGCGCGGAGGCGATGATGTATTGTATGGGATTTATCACTAATAGCGCGCTTAAACACTGTTTTTTATGCTACGCCCTTTAGGCAGGTTACGAGAAGATTTTTTCAGGGTGGAAAAATAACTGCCGATTGCGGCAAATGTTTCTAAGCCTCGCCATGAACGAAAGCAGCCCGACACTTTCTGCTTCGTCTTGCTCGAACGCAGATCGCGCTCCGCTTGGTTGTTCGTGAACGGGGCGTCATAGTTGTTGATGAATAGC
>JAIROA010000112.1 GCA_031257775.1 Synergistaceae bacterium | reverse complement strand
TGATCCTGCTTGCATCATTAATATCATCTCCATGAAGTAATTTTACTTCATGCAATATACCGCTTATGCGCCTTGCTTTCAAGCCCTTTACTGAATTTTCCTGGGACATTTTTTCCTATGTCTATTTCTATTTATTTCTATGTCGTGCACCCGAGGTTAATTTTGGGGTAGTGACAAACCCAAAATTCATGCTATAATACTTTTCTGTTGTCTTTCACTTCACATTTCCCTTCACAAATCCAGTCACTATCGGGGCAGCGCCGTTAAAAACGGCGTTAGCCCCGTCTTCTTATATAAATATTTATTTTAATTCGAAAAAGGAACGGGCCGCCCCGCTCCTTTTTTGAAAAGGCTGATTTATTGTCTTCAGCCGGGCACCATGTTTTTTGCGCCATGCCGCTTGACCGCTGCTCCTATACCAGTCGCGCCCGCTCTTCGGCTGTGCGTTTTCCCGCTCTTGCCACTAAAAACGCTTCCTCGCTGATATTCTTGCTCGGAGGCAGTCTAAAAATTGCTATAGGGGCAATCGTTATGATGCTTTGACTATGTTTGGAACCGGGGCCGCTCTGCCGCATAGCGCCCCGCTATAGCCATTTTCGATTTCAGTCAGAGGGCACGCCTTAGGGCAGGCAATGCAGAACAGTCCATTTGCTGAATGTTTCACCCGTGCTTCAGGCAAATCATCCTTTCTCATGCCGCTACGAACATATTGCGCAGCTATTTTTCCAAGCCGCTCCGCTTCAATGGCAACATCATCAACCAAATCGTGAACATAACACGCATTGCCGCAAAGGAACAGCCACTCGGGAAGCCTGCCGCCATCGCTTGCCTGTTCGGATAGCTCGCATTCGGGAATAAGCCCGACTGACGTTATCAACGCGTCACACTCGGCATACCATTCCATGCCTGTTTCCAAATTACGCACTGTAACGCCGCATATTCGCTCCGTGCCGTGAACCACGCTGATAGTCGAGCGTAACCACAGCGGAATATCGTTATGTTCAAAAAAGCCGATCCTATTGCGCTCCAAACCGCCGCAATGGTCTTCCTTTTCTATGACCGCAACAATTTCTTTCCCAGATTGTTTTAACTGCCGCCCCATTATGAGCCCGACATCGCCGGATCCCAGAATGATAAAGCGATCGCCAATATCGTATCCGCCGACGTTTATCATTTTCTGTGCAGCGCCCGCCGTAAAGATTCCGGACGGCCGTGTCCCAGCGATATCAAGAGTCCCAATCGGACGCTCACGGCAACCGGATGCGAGAATTACCGCTTTTGGGTGAACATCTGACAGGCCGTCGCATCCGCTTAGAATAATTGTTTTATCCGAATTCATAGATACCGCAGACGTGTTTAGCGCCACTCTGACATAAGACTTATTAATTTTTTCAGCAAATCGTGCCGCATACTCTACCCCGGTTAATTCTTCGCCGAAATAGGACAGCCCGAATCCGCTGTGAATACACTGGCTGAGTATCCCTCCCAGCTTGTGGCTCCGCTCGATAAGCAATGCTGAACAGCCTTGTCCATCTGCTGACAATGCCGCCGCCATTCCCGCCGGGCCGCCGCCGATAACCGCGATGTCATATTCCACGCCGCGGATCTCATGATCGCAGGATATACGACTTGCCGCCATTTTTCGTGACGCTTGCCTTAGACAGGCCCCGCTCACGCGCCAATATTTCAATGACGCGCTGCTGGCAGAATCCGCCCTGGCAGCGGCCCATTCCGGCCCCCGTCCTGCGCTTGACGCCGTCAACGGTTGCGGCACCGAGCGGTCCCCGAATGGCCTCTATGATCTCCCCCTCTGAAACCTCCCTGCAGCGGCACGCAATGCTGCCATACGCAGGATTTGCCGCAACCAATTGCCTCCGCTCGTCAAACGTCAGTTCCTGCGCTCTATGCGCAGATCGTCGTTGCGCGGGATTAAAATTTCCGTTTCGCGCCGCTCCGAGATATGCGGCTATTTTATCCGCGACATGCCGGCCAAGTTCAGCGGAGCAAGTCATTCCAGGAGTTTTCACGCCGATTAAACTGACGAAATTCGGGGCGTTTTCTAAAACGCAAAAGTCGTTAATGCTTTTTTCGGACAATCCGCCGTTTTCGACATAATACGGGTTCGGCCTCACTGCGCCGAACGAGCGGATAATATGTTCCATGGGCAGGCTGGGGATGACCTCGAATACAAGCTCCCGCAACTGCCGCAGATCTTCCGAGGTCACTGAGTAATCGTCGCTGCAATCGTACTTGCGTTCAGTCGGGCCGATTAGGATGTTGCCGCCGACAGACGGCACAAGCGTCAGCCCTTTGCCTTTTTTTTCCGGTTCGTGGAACACGACGTGTTTTACAAAAGCGCCGGCTTTCGTGTCTAAGACATAGTAGTTTCCCGCGGTGCGGACTATCCGCACTTTTGGCGCAAATGCCATTTCCGATATTTTGGCGGCGTTCATCCCGGCGCAGTTGATAACTGATTTTGCGGATAGCCGCTGATTGCCGTATGTCACGACATAGCCGCCGCCGCTGTCGCGGATATCAGTCACAGCCGCGTTCAGCCGTATCTTGCCGCCATTGGCTATTGCGTTTCCAGCGGCGGCAAGCCCGAGTTCCCACGGAATCGCAGTCCCGCATTGCGGCGCGTACAGCCCGGCCCGAACGTTCGGGGAAAGGTTTGGCTCAAGTTCCAGAACTTCTCGGCCTGATAGCAGCTTCAATCCCGCGACGCCGTTTTCCGCGCCCTGCCTGAGTTTCTTTTGCAGCCTTTGATAGCCGTTCTCTCCAAAGCACACCATTACAGCGCCGCACTGCGAATAGCGCACGTCCAGCTCGCGGCACAGGGTTTCAAAGCTCCGCGCCGCCCTGACAGTCATCGCGGCTTTGAGCGACCCAGGCTTCATATCGTAACCCGCGTAGACAATCGCCGTATTTGCCCTGCTGATTTCTGAGCATACGTCCTCTCTGGCTTCAAGTAATAACGCTCTTACCCGATGCCGGGCCAGTGCCCTCAACGCAAAGCAACCAAGCAAGCCTCCGCCGATTACGGCCACGTCATATTCTTCCATATAATGGCCGGTTGCGCCCGCACAATGGGCAATCGTCAGATACGCTGGGTATCCTGAGCAACTTGAACTCGGAGGACAGGGCGTCGTAAACTAGCATGCGCCCTGCGAGAGGCTGGCCTATGCCAAGTATGAACTTTATTGCCTCCATAGCCTGGAGGCTGCCCATCACGCCGCATACGGCCCCCACCACGCCGCCTCTGCGATTCGGCGCGCCCTTCTCCGGTTCGCCGAACACGCATCGGCAGCACGGCCCCTTGCCCGGGATGCACGTCATCATCTGTCCGCCGAAGCTACCGATTCCGGCGAATGTGAAGGGCTTTCGCGCCGTCACGCACGCGTCGTTTATCAGGAATTTCGATGATAAATTGTCAGTGCCGTCCAGGATGAAATCATACGGCGCGATGACATCCATGATGTTGCCCGTAGTCAGAAACCCGTCATGAACATCGACCCGCACGTCCGGGTTGAAGTCAGCGAGAATCCTTGATGCCGACTCGGCCTTCTTGCCGCCCACGTCATTTGGCCGATAGAGTATCTGCCTTTGGAGGTTCGACAGCTCAACGACGTCGCCGTCGGCTATGCCGATCGTGCCAACCCCCGCCGCGGCCAGATACAATGCCGCCGGCGAGCCGAGCCCGCCCGCTCCCGCAACCAACACGCGAGCACCGAGCAGACGTTTCTGCCCCGCCGTCCCGATTTTTTTTAGAACGATATGCCTGGAGTAACGTTCCATGCCGGTCTTGCCCAACAAAAATCACCCGCCCTTATGGCAGCTCATATCCTCCCATGCGGACAACCGATGCCCTCCACTCGTCGCTCTCGATGGCCTTAATCAGCGCCCCCGATGCCGGGTGATCGAAGAACTCCTCCGAGAAAACGAGTTCGTAAGGCTCCGTCGCTATGGGGATGAAATGCAATCCCAGCGCTGACGCGGCCGAGGCGATGCCGAGCGTGGCATCAGCCACGCCGGAAGCAACCTTGTTGGCGGCCTCCATATGCGTGATCGATATCCTGTCGTATCCAAGAACATCCGAAGATCTCAGCCCGTTGTTTTTGAGCATGTAATCCAGCAGCACCCTCGTCCCGGCGCCGGGCTGGCGGTTTTCGAACATCACCCCGCCGGCCAGGCCCTCAAAACCGCGTATGCCTTTGGGGTTGCCTGGCGCGGTTATTATCCCCTGCTCACGGCGGAAGATCAGTCTGCGGATCCAATTCCTCCCGGCTGCGAACTGCGCAATGCAGCTCGTGTTGTAGCTTCCGTCCGACGCGTCCAGCAGATGCGCGGCGGCAAGGTGCGCCTCGCCGCGCCCAAGCGCCGCAAGCCCGCCCATGCTTCCCACCGCCCTTATGGCAAAGTCGAATCCAAGCTCGCGCATTATGGGCACGAGGCGCCCGACGGCAGGGTCGTCCGACCCTTGGAAGAGGATCCTCCTCGAAAAATCAACTTGTTTCACAAGACGCACCGAAACATTGGTCCCTTTCGGACATTCCAGCGTTTCCTCCGGCAGCGCCGCGATGCCGTCCGCCTCCGCGAGCGCCCATAGCACGCTTGCCCCTGCAGTCAGCGGCCAGCAGAGCATCTTCCCGTTTACCGACGCGCACTTCACCCTCAGCCACTCCGCGATGCCCTGAGGCGATGAATGTTGAGTCATGAACGACGCGTCAAGGAAGCCCTTCGAGCCTATCGCCTCCGAAATATAGTCTTCGGGTATCTCCTCGCCGGAAATCCGTTTCAGGATCGGGTAGACGAGCGACCACAGCGTGACGGCGCAGGACATCGGAAATCCGGGGACGACTATGATTGGCGTGCCTCTTACGTTTGCCGCCATCGCGGGCCTGCCGGGCTTCATACGGACATACCTGAACAGCATGCGCCCCAGGCCGGAGAGTATGTCCGCCGAGTGATCCCGCTTCCCCTTCGCCGAACCGGCGCTTACAAGGACGAGGTCATAATCGCGCGCGGCACGCAGCACCTCCTCCTTTATCGCGTCAGGCCTGTCAGGCAGGATAGGGGCCACGTCCAGCGAATAGCCCCACGTTTTGAAAATGGATCTGGCGTAGAGGGAATTGCTGTCCGCCACAAGGCCGGCTGGCATGACGCTGGAGAGCCATTTTTCGCCGGACACTATCTCGTCGCCTGTCGGTATGAACAGCGTCCTCGGTTTCGCGCGTACAGCGACCTCCGCGACCCCTGCGCACAGCATCAGGGAGACGAGGGCGCACGTCACACGTTCGCCGCGGCTGGCGAGCAGCTGCCCGTTCATCACGTCTTCCCCCACTGCCCTGACGTTCTCGCCCTGAGTCAGGCTCCGGAAAATTTTCAGCCGCTCACCGCCGTCCGGCGCGGCAGTCTCGAGCGACGTATCCTCCACCATCACCACGGAGTCGCCGCTGCCTACCGGCATTCCGGTGTTGACCCAGGAAAATCCGTCCTGGCCCAGCATTACAGGAGTGGCGGGCGACGCGCCGGCCGTCAAGCGTGACTGCACCGAGTAGCCGTCCACAGCGGAAGCCGTGTAGTGAGGCACATTCCTCTCGGAGTATACATCGTCGGCAAGCGTGAAGCCAAGCGCGTCGCGCGCCCTCATCCTTTGTGTTTTGATAGTTACGGACGCAAACTCGTCCAGAAGTATTTTCAAGGCTTCGTCTAGCGAACAGTGCTCTACGTGCCTGGATGGCCTCACCACAGCCATACCTCCGCCAGCTCCCCTTTCCTGAGCGTCTCGGTGTCAGGACGAAGCCTTATGAACCCGTCTGCATTCCTCATAGCGGACACGTATCCCGACTTTGCAGCGATAGGACAAACGCCATCCTTATCAACTATGGCGGGTATGAACTCGTCCGGGCCCGTGCGTCCCGGCACATCCTCGGAGAGGGGAAACATGCAATACTTCCCAACGTCGCGCCTGCTTGAGCCGCACATGGCGTTTATCAAGGGGATGGCTACGAAAATCGACGAAACCACGCAGGACATGGGGTGTCCTGGAAGCCCTATGATCAATTTCTCCATCTTCTTCGACCCGCCGATGAGCGTTGGCTTACCCGGAGTCATGTTTATGCCTCGCACCAGCAGACCTTGATCCGACAGCTCGCCGATCAGCCTTGACGTGTGATCCATCGCCCCTACAGACGAGCCCCCGGAGATCAGGACGACGCCGCATTCGCGGATTGCGTCTTCCGAGCGGTTCCTGAGAGCTTCCAAGCTGTCCGGCACTATCCCATATGATTTGGATCGCATTCCATATCTCTTGAGGATGGATTGAAGCATGAACGTGTTGGCATCCCTGACGAATCCGTCCGGAAGCCTAGGAGTCTCTGCCGAGATGATTTCATCTCCGGTGGAGATCACCCCTATGCATATGTCCATGATGCTGACCGAGATGATTCCAAACGCGGCAAGGAGCCCCGGCAGGGATCTGTCTATCACCTCGCCCTTGCGCAGCAAAATATCGCCGCTTGATATCTCCTCGGCCGCTCTCATCACGTTCTCTCCTCGCTGCGCTGGCGAGCGGATTTCGACCCAGCCGCCGGAGAGGGACGTGTTTTCCGCCATCACCACCGCATCGGCGCCTTCAGGCAGCATCCCCCCGGTCGGTATGGACGCGGCCTCGTTATCAGCCAGCCTGAACGATGGCGCCGAGCCCATAGTCACCTCCCCCGCAGGCTTTAAGAAAACAGGCGAGCTTGCGGATGCTCCGGCCGTATTAACGTGATCCAGCGCATACCCGTCGCGCATGCTGCGGGTAAATGGCGGATAAGGCTCGGGGCATGTGACATCGGACGAGGAACGGGAATACAGCGCATCCATGACGCGCTCCTCACGGCTTGGCACATGCCACGGAAAACCGAGCCTGCCGGCCACGAAATTTAAACAGTCGTCAATGGGCCTTGTTTCCTCCACAAAACCGGACATTGCAAACACCTCAGGTTGAATATATGAATTTTCATTAATCCACAGACCGCGATCATATGACTGTTTTTCTCCTCTCTCAAACAGTCTAATTGAATTATATCATCCAAAGGTTTGCGTGGCAGGCGGGCAGCGCATATTTTTCGGCGCCAGGCATCAGGATGCTCCTCGGCACATCATTCCTTCGCCTGAGAATTTGCCTTTTCAGCGGGCGATCCATAGTATATAGTATAATGTAAGCGCGGTTATTGGGAAATGGATATCTGACTATAAAATCAGGGAGGGCAAGCAGGTGGACAAAATGAAGCTTCTGGCTAAGTGGGATTACGTTCCGTCCGCGTCGCGTTTGGGGTACACTAGGGAGACGCTCTACGTCGGGCTCGGCAATCGCGACGGCAATTACAGGTTCGAGAAACGTCAGGTAACCGACGACATGATAGACAAATTCATCGGAGGCCGCGGGTTCGGGCTCAAGTTGCTGTGGGACGCCGTGACGCCTGAAACCAGATGGGACGACCCCGAGAACGAAATAGTGATATCGGGCGGGCCGATCTGCGGCATAACGCAGTATCCCGGTGCCGGGAAGTGCTACTCGGTGTTTCTGTCGCCCCTCACTGAGCAGACCTACAACAGCAACGCGGGGGGATACTTCGCTCCCCTGCTGAAATTCTCCGGCTTCGACGCGATGGAGCTTCAGGGACGCTCGGACCGGGAGGTCATCGTCTATATAGACGGCGACAATGGCTGCGTCAGCATCCTGGAATCAAATTTAGAGGACAGGAATGCTTACGCCGTGACCGAGTTTCTGCACGAGTACTTCGCTATCGATGAAAAGGACAAGAAAAACATATCAGTTGTATCAAGCGGGCAGGCTGCGGCTCACAGCTTCTGGGGCTGCATGAACTTCAGCTTCTATGACCCGAGACGCAAGGTGGCTAGGCTCAAGCAGGCAGGGCGGGGAGGCGGCGGGACGGTTCTTCACGACAAGGGCGTGCTGGCTCTGGTGGTCAAGATGAGCCGCGTGACGGGCAGCTCGACGGGGCCGGCTGATGCTGAAACGCTGACCCGCGTCGGCGGCAAGGTGCATAAAGAGATACGGGACTTCGACGACGTGCAATGCAAGATGCGCAGCATCGGGACGGCCCACCTGAACGAGATAATGAACGATTATGACCTCCTGCCCGTCCACAACTACAAGTTCGGCCGCAATGACGGCATCGCCAGGATACACTCGGAGGAGTACAGGAAACGCTTCACTCAGGGCTTGCCTGACGGCTGCTGGTACGGCTGCACGCTCTCATGCGCCAAGGCCACCCCGCCATTTCAGCTGACGACCGGCCCGTGGAAGGGCCGGAGCGTCATAGTCGACGGGCCTGAGTACGAAACGGCGGCAGGGTTGGGATCGAACGTCGGCATATTCGACCCGGAATGGACGATAGAGGCCAATTTCTACGCCGACCACTATGGCCTGGACACCATCTCCCTTGGGACAGGCCTCGCTTTCGTGTGCGAGTGCTACGAGCTGGGACTGATAAACAGGGAGGACACGGGGGGACTGGATCTCAGCTTCGGCAGCAAGGACGGCATCATGGAGCTGATCCACAGGATAGCCAGGGGTGCCGACGAGTTCTCGCGCATAGCTGCGCTCGGGACGCGGAAGATGAAAAAACTTTTCGCCGAGAAGTACGGCGCCGACAGCAAGATCATGGAGGACATAGCGATGGAAGGGCAGGGGCTTGAGGCCTCGGAGTATCGCTGCCAGGAATCCATCGCGCAGTGGGGCGGATACTTCCTGACTCTCAAGGGGCCGCAGCACGACGAGGCGTGGCTGATATTCATGGATATGGTAAACAAGCAGCTCCCGACGTATGAGGACAAGGCGGAAGCGCTGTTCTACTTCCCCAATTTCCGGCTGTGGTTCTCGCTCGTCGGGCTGTGCAAGCTGCCGTGGAACGACATAGAGCCGGAGGACAACCACACAAAGTACAAAGGCATTGAGGCGGCCAAGGTGCCAGAGCACGTGCAGAACTATGTAGACATATACAACGCCGTAACGGGCAAGAGCGTGGTCAAGGAGGATCTGATCACGATGTCTGAGCGGGTATATAACTTCGAGCGGATTTTCAACCTGCGGATGGGCAAGGGCAAGCGCGCCGACCACAACTGCCCGAGCAGGGGGCTCGGCCCGGTGTTCGAGGACGAGTGGATGGTCCGCCCCGACTATTTCGACGGCAAGCTGAGTGAGGCTGGGATCGATCCGGAGGGCCTGAGCGTCAGGGAAAAGATAGGGCACCTCCAGGCTCACCGCAGGTCGCAGTGGGAGCAGCTTGTGGACAAAGTCTACGCGCGGCGCGGATGGAACCGCAACGGCATCCCGACGCTCGATACCATCCGGCGGCTGGGCATAGATTACCCTGACGTAGTCGAGCTGCTGGAGCGCAATCTCGAGCCTGAGGAAGCATTCCTATGATAATGGTGAATGGGGACGAGTTTGAATGGAGGGAAGGCCTGACTGTTCAGGATATACTGGACGCGAAAAACTTCACGTTCAGGATGATATCGGTATGGATAAACGGCGAAGCTGTCCAGAACCGTGCCGATTACGCCTCCTCGCTTGTCCCCGACGGGGGAGAGGTGGAGATAATCCACATGATTAGCGGAGGATGAACAGCATAGTGCCTTTTTATCGATTTAGCGTCATGCCGCGCGGATTACGCTGCAATCGGGCAGGAGGCCCCACAATTATTTGGGAGGGCTGTGTTCGGCTATAAAATCCGGAAGGGCAGACAGGTGGATAAGGGGTGATGTTCTTTTCCCGGGATGTGAGAAGCATGTGACAGAAGAATATTGCAGATGTGATCCATGTGTGGGGCGGATCTGAAAAAGGGCGCGGCCAGACGGGATATCCAAGGAACGGAATAGCGGGCGGTAAAAAATACCCCGCCCGCCTGATCCAGTATCTAAACACCTCTCTCATAACAACGAATGCCGCAAAACCACTTCCTCAAGCGGGCTGGCCGCACTCGTAAGATAGAAGTAGAATCCACTTCTTTGTCAGCATAAGTCTTTAGAGCAGGCCTCTTTACGCTAGAGGCCCCTTTAAAATCGGAAGCATCTATTTTCCCAGCAGTCCCACTAATGTTTTAGTGAAGTCTTTGCCGTTTTCCACCGGCTCTCCGTCCGCTATCGACGCGAGGCCCACCAGGAGAGCTGCCCACTCTTTCAGTTCGTCCGGGCCGCAATCGCCGGATTCCGCCGCGATTTTTTCTATCAGCGGGTGCGACGGGTTTATTTCCAGCACCCTCTTGTCTGACGGAAGATCCTGGCCCATCGACTTAAAGAGCCGTTTCATCTGAAGCGAGATGGGCTCGCCTTTCTGGACGAACGTAACAGGCGAATCCACCAGGCGGGACGAGGTCTTGACATCTTCGATGTTCGCGGCGCTTCCTCCCAGCTTTAAGACGGCCTCTTTGAGTTTCGAGGTTATTCCGCTCTCCTCTATCTTTTTTGCCGCTTCATGCCCCGCGTCCCCGCCTTCTCCGGGTATCTCTATGTCCTCGGAGGATATCGAGACGAAATCGTGGCCTCCGAAGCTTCCGGCGGCCTGGATCCACAGCTCGTCAATGGGGTCGCCCAGCAGCAGGACGTCTATGCCGCGCTTGCGGAAAGCCTCAAGCTTCGGGGACGAGGCGAGCATTTCGGAAGTCCCGCCTGAGAGGAAGAATATGCCCTTCTGAGATTCACCCATCAATGAGACATAGCCGTCGAGCGAGACGCGCCCGCCGCTTTCGGACGCGTCAAAGAGGCAGAGCTTCATTATGGCCTCCCTGTTTTTCGCGTCCGAGATGATTCCCTCTTTAACCACTGCCCCGAACATGTCCCAGAACTTTTTGAAATCGTCAGGCCGGTCCTCCTTCATTTTCCTCAGCACGTCGAGAACCTTGCGAGTGACGCCGCTTTTTATCAGGGCGGTCCTGCGATCCTGCTGAAGCAGTTCGCGGGAAACGTTCAGAGACAGGTCCTCGGAGTCCACGACGCCCTTTATGAAGCGCAGGTATTCGGGGATGAGGTCGCGGCAGTCGTTCATGATGAATATCCTTCGGATGTAAAGCTGTATGCCGTGACGGCCCTCGCGATAGAAGAGATCCACGGGCGGGCGGGACGGGATGTAAAGGAGGGCGTGGAATTCGGTCGTGCCTTCAGCCCTGTAAACGATGCGCTCCATCGGGTCTTCCCAGTCGTGGGTCACATGGCGGTAAAAATCCTTATACTCGTCCTCCGTCGCCTCGCTCTCCGGACGGACCCAGAGCGCCTTCATGGAGTTCACGGGCGACGGCTTCGCGTCCTCTTTCTTCTCTTTGGCCGTGTCGTCGACGTATATCGGGTAACTCACGAAGTCCGAGTATCTCTTTATTATCTCGCGGATTGTCCACCCCGACAGGTAGTCCTTCATGCCCTCCCCGGAATCGTCAGCGCCATCCGCCGCGCCGCTCTCCTTTACGTGGAGGACGACGTCCGTCCCGCAAGCTTCCCGGCCGCCCGGCTTGATGGTATACGTCCCGTCGCCGGACGAGTTCCATATCCACGACTCCTCACCCCTGGCGCTTCTCGTGATAACAGTCACTTTATCGGCGACGATAAAGCTTGAGTAAAAACCGATGCCGAACTGCCCAATGAGATCCGCGTTGTCCGACGCGGCCGCTTCCTGCATGGCGCGGATGAAATCCTTCGTGCCGCTTTTCGCTATCGTGCCAAGGTAGGAGACAAGCTCGTCGCGCGACATCCCTATGCCGTTGTCCGAGACGGTTATCGTCCGCTGTTCCCTGTCCACCGTCACGGTTATCTTCCCGTCCTTAGCGAGCCCGGAAAGGGCATCGTCCTTCAAGCCCTCGATCCGGAGCTTGTCTATGGCATCGGACGCGTTCGACACAAGCTCCCTCAAGAAAATATCCGGGTTCGAGTAGACTGAATGGATCATTAACTCCAGAACCTGCTTCGCCTCGCTCTGAAACTCAAACTGTTCGATCTTTTCCTCTGGTGTTTCTTCCCGCTGCATCAATAGAGCCTCCCTATTATGTTTCTAAATCAACTCGCCCATGACGGGCTGATTTATATAAAAACCAGTATTTAGGCGCACACCATCTTCGCTGTCAGCGCGTATCGCGCTGCTGGCGCGTCATGCCGCCGTAACGTCGCGCAGACATTATATCAAAAAAGGTCAAATTTTGAAAAGCGGCATTAGAAATTTTGGCCCTTTCGCGGGCGATCGCGAACCCATATGAGCCTTCAGATCGCGATATGCTATAATCGACGCGATATGAGGACGTTTGGTTTAGAAATTTATAATTATCGAATAGATTATGGGTCGGTTGGGGAGACATGATTCGGATAAATGGAATGAATATAGATTATTACGACAGGGGCGCGGGAGACGCGGTTTTGTTCCTCCATGGCTGGGGCACGGATCACCGCTCGTTTTTTCGTTTTTTGGAGGGCATGTCCGGTTTTTTCCGCGTAGTGGCGCCTGACCTGCCGGGCTTCGGGGGGAGCGATGAGCCTCCGTCTGGCTGGTCGGTCAGGGAATACGCGGATTTTGTCGTGGATTTTCTTAAAAAACTGGAAATTTCAGAAGCGATAATGATAGGCCACTCCTTCGGCGGGCGCGTCGCGATAAAGCTCGCGTCGGAGACCGGGCGGATCGGGATCGTAAAGACCGTGCTGGTGGACTGCGCTGGAATCCGAAGCGACATGACGCGGCATAAGCTGCGGTCATATTTCTACAAGGCGGTCAAGCGCGTGATCTCGGCAAGCGCGATCGAGAAAAGGTTTCCTTTTTTGCTGGAACAATGGAGGATCAGGAACGGATCCGCCGACTACAGGAACGCCTCGCCAAGGATGCGCGAGTGCCTTGTGAAAACCGTGAACGAGGATCTGACGCCGTGCCTGCCGGACATCAAATGCCCGGTTCTATTGATATGGGGCGAGAATGACACGGCCACTCCGCTTGCCGACGCCCGCGTCATGGAGCGCCTTATCCCGGACGCTGGGCTCGTTGTTTTAAAAAACGCCGGGCATTATTCGTTCCTTGACCAGGGCTACGCGTTCGGAAGGGTGCTCGACTCGTTTCTTGGCATAAGGAGGCAGTAATGATTTCGCGCAAAACCACGGGGATTGCGGCAGTGCCGCTGTTTTTAATTTGCGTCTGGCGGCTCACGCCTGAAGATATACATGGCGCAGTGGCTCAAATATTCGCTGTCTTCATCTTTATAGCCTCGTGGGCCATTACATCCCTGCACGACTACCATATGTTTCAGCTCAACTCATATAAGCCGGCCGTTCATCTGAGATGGCTGCGCCGCGGCTTCGCGGCGGAATACCTGGCGCGATACGGTTTGTACGCGGCGGGATTTGCCTGCTTGCTTTTGGGCGGAGAATCCGAACCCGCGGCTCTGATGCTCTTCGTTCTTTGTTCGTCGATCCAGGATCTGCGCAACTGGCCTCTGGAGAAAGCAAAAAAACCGCTCGTTTACACGAACCGCGTCAAGCGGATGCTCATAACGAATTTCGCCCTGACGGCGGCGCTCCTGGCGCTCTCACTGGGTTATGGCCTGTATGCCGCCCTGCCGCTCTGGTTTCTTGCCACGCCGCTCGTAACGCTGATGTCGAACGCCATAAACGCGCCTATGGAGAAGTTCATTAACAATAGGTATATCAGCGACGCGCGCGCGATAATAAAGGATATGCCGCGCCTTACTGTTATCGGAGTCACGGGAAGCTACGGGAAAACCAGCACGAAGTATTTCCTGCGCAGGCTGCTTTCGCCGAATTTCAACGTGCTGATGACTCCTGAGAGCTACAACACGACGATGGGCGTCGTCAAGACCATCAGGACGGATCTGCGCCCATTTCACGACGTGTTTATCTGCGAGATGGGCGCGCGGAACATCGGAGATATAAAGGAGATATGCGGCATAGTGAGCCCGCGTATCGGCGTGCTGACCTCTATCGGCCCGCAGCACCTGGAATCGTTCGGCTCTATCGAAAATGTCGTACGGACGAAGTTCGAGCTTGCGGACGCCCTGCCGGAGGACGGCGTCCTCTTCGCGAATTTCGACAGCGGGCTTATACGCGACATGATCGCAGGAAGAGATTCCGGTAATCCTAGCATGGTTTGCGGGGCTGGCAAAGTAGTTTCTTACGGGATGTCAGACGGGTGCGACTATGTCGGAAAACGTGTCGCAGTGTCGAGCGCCGGGTCAGAATTTACAGCGAGGTACCCCGACGGGTCAGAGCGGAACTTTTCCACGAAGCTCCTTGGGAGGAACAACGTGACTAACCTGCTTGCGGCCCTGGCCGTGGCGGATTATATGGGAGTGCCTCATGAGAGCGCCCTGGCAAGCGTCCGCAGACTGGAAGCCGTTCCGCACAGATTGCAGCTTATAAGCAGTCGCGATACGATTATCATCGACGATGCCTATAACTCGAACGAGACGGGCGCGGCGGCAGCCTTGGAGGTCTTAAGCGGCTTCGACGGCTTTAAGATTCTCGTCACGTCAGGGATGGTCGAGCTGGGCAGCAAGCAGGATGCTCTGAACCGCAAGTTCGGCATGTCCGCCGCGGCAGTCTGCGACTTCGTCATCTTAGTCGGCGAGCGCGTGACGAAAAGCATCCTTTCGGGCTTAAATGGCGCGTCGTATCCTAATGAAAAGATTTTCATAGCCAAAAGCGTCGCTTCGGCTTTCGAGAAGGTAAACTCTCTTAAGGCAGACAGGCAGAAGGTCGTTTTGATAGAAAACGACCTTCCTGATAATTATTGATAATAACGGAGGCATATGATGGGCATTAGGGTCGGGGTTTTCTTCGGCGGCAGGAGCGTGGAGCACGAGGTCTCCATAATCTCGGCCATTCAGGCCATAGGCGCGTTCGACGCCTCAAAATACGATGTCGTCCCCGTATACTGCGCCCGCGACGGCGGCATGTACGTTGGCGGAAAGGTCGCCGACATAAACGAGTACAGGGATATCCCGTCGCTTGTCCGGCAGAGCAAAAAGGTAGTCTGCGTCAGCGACTGCGGGCGCTTTAGGCTTATGTATCATCCGGCGAGGCTGTTCGGGAGTTCCGTCCACTCCGAGATTGACGTGGCGTTTCCGATCATGCATGGGACGAACGTCGAGGACGGCGCGCTTCAGGGATTTTTCAGGATCCTTGCCGTTCCCTTTGCCGGACCGGATGTCACGGCTTCCGCCGTCGGAATGGACAAATATATGCAGAAGCTGGTCTTGAGGGACAACGGCATACCGGTTCTCGACTGCCGGAGGGTCTCCGTGAAGGCGTATTTCGCTGATCCCGACGGGGCCGTCCGTGACATAGAAAGCGCGATAGGGTACCCGGCGATCGTGAAGCCGGTCAATCTCGGGTCTAGCATCGGCATAAGGAAAGCGTCCGACGCAAAGGGCCTGAAGGACGCGCTCGATTACGCGTTTCTCTACTCCAGGACGGCCTTGGCCGAGCGGGCCGTGGCGAACCTGCGCGAGATCAACTGCGCCGTCCTGGGCGACCAGGATTCCGCGGAAGCTTCGGAGTGCGAGGCGCCTATAGGCGCGGACGAGATTCTGAGCTACGAGGATAAATATATCTCAGGCGGCAAGCCCGGCACTAAGGGCATGAGTTCCGCTAAGAGAATACTTCCCGCCGATATACAGCCCGAGACGAGGGAGAGGATAAGGGATCTGGCGGTAAGGGCGTTTCAGGCGCTCTCCTGCAGCGGCGTGGCGCGGCTGGATTTCCTGATGGATGCCGGAACTGGCGATATCTGGCTGAACGAGATAAACACGATCCCGGGATCGCTCTCATTTTACCTGTGGGCGCCGCTTGGCGTGTCATATCCTGAGCTTTTGGACAAGCTCGTAGGCCTTGCGCTCAAAAAGGAAAGGGACGACGCCAGTGTCTCGTTCTCCTTCGAGACTAACATACTGACTAACCTGATCCCAGGCAGCCTCAAGACGGCAAAGATTGGGCAGAAGATATAGGAACGCGGGCCTTGAGTTTGTCATGAATCCTTGAGGATGACGTAGGTGAGCAAGAACGAGAGGACGAACAACACGTTCCTTTTCGATGATGCCGGGGATGTGGCCAAATCCGCTGATCCGGGCTTCAGGTTGGACGTTGTCCGGGCCGATTTCATCCAGGCGGAGTCAATGTCGTGGGTTGAGCTTTTCAGCGGTTTCGATCATTTGTACGCTATAGCATACTCGTCCGGCATTGACAAGACAAATCTGAGACAGGTAGATTGCCGGAATAATCTATCGCGGCACCTTACGTGCCGCCAGAGACGGAGCGGATGAAGGCGCCGAGAGCGGCAAAGCCGCCGGGGCCGATGAAGCCGTTCATCCTCCTGAACCAGCCGGATGGCGTCTTCATGCCGGCGGGCGGGCCTTCGGGATAGCACTCTATCACCGTCTCATCCCTGCCGCACAGGACCTTCGAGATCATGAAATCGGGCCCGATGATCTTAATTCTGGCAACGTCGAATAAAAATTCAAGCACTTTCGGCATAGGGCCAAACCTGTCTATGGTCTCTTCGCGAAGCAGTTCAAGCGTTTCCATGTCGCAGGACCAGAGCAGCTTCCTGTAAAGCGCGACTCGGACGCTCTCGTGAGGCAGATACTCCGATGGGATCGCGGACGGCATCCCAACCTCGACTGAAGGGCGCTCCCTGTACTCGCCTTTTGCCCGCTTTATCGCCTCTTCCAGCAGGTCGCAGTACCGCTGAAAGCCGACGCGCCCGAGGTTGCCGTGCTGGGATATGCCCACCAGTTCGCCGCCTCCGCGTATTTCCAGGTCTTTTTTCGCAAGCTCGTACCCCGCGCCGAACTCGCCTAACGCCGCTATGGCCTCCAGGCGCTCGCTGGCTTCTCTCGTAAGCATGGCCTCCGCCGGGTGCAGAAAAAGCGCGAAAGCCTGCTCGTCCCTCCTGCCGACCCTCCCGCGAAGCTGGTGCATCTGGGCCAGGCCAAGCTCCTGCGCGTCGCTCACTATCATAGTGTTGGCCCTCGGCATATCGAGCCCGCTCTCGACTATCGTCGTGCAGACAAGTATGTCGGTGGCGCCTTCGGAAAATTTGTCCATCGCGCTCTTAAGCTGCTTCTCCCGCATCTGCCCGTGAGCCACGCCGACCTTTAGCTTCGGGAAGAGCCTGCGCACCATCATGGCCTCCCGGTCTATGGTCTGAACCCTGTTATGGACGTAGAAAACCTGACCGCCCCTGGCCTTTTCCCTTATCACGGCGTTTTTTACTAAAACCTCCGACCAGGGCCCGATGGCCGTTATGACGGGCAGGCGTTTCCGTGGCGGCATCTGGAGCAGAGACATGTCGCGTAGGCCTGAGAGCGACATGTGGAGAGATCGCGGGATCGGCGTCGCCGAAAGCATCAGTACGTCGACCGCGGGATGCAGGTTTTTCAGATGCTCCTTGTGCATGACGCCGAAGCGGTGCTCCTCGTCCACTATCACAAGGCCGAGATCCTTGAACGCTATGTCCTGGCTCAAGAGCCTGTGGGTGCCTATCAGTATGTCGACCTTGCCGGACGCCGTGTCCTCCAGTATGGCTTTCTGTTTCGACGGCGCGACGAAGCGCGAAATGACCTCGACCCGGACGCCGAAGGAATCAAAACGCCCGCAAAACGTATCGTAATGCTGATGAGCGAGCAGAGTCGTCGGCGCCATCATCGCGATCTGACGTCCGTCGAAGGCAGCCTTCGCCGAGGCGCGCAGCGCTACCTCGGTCTTCCCGAAGCCGACATCCCCGACGAGGAGCCTGTCCATCGGGATGGGGCGGGACATGTCGCGCTCCACGTCGCCTATCGCCCTTAACTGATCTGCCGTCTCCCTGTACGGGAACGTCCTCTCGAACTCCAGCTCCTGCTCCCTGTCGCCCTTGAAGGCGTGGCCTTTCGATATCTCCCTTTTCGCGTAGACCTCGATGAGATATTTCGCCGCCGCTTCGGCCTGTTCCTTGGCGCGAAGGGACATTTTCTTCCAGTGCCCCCCGCGAAGGCTGTCCGCTACGGGCGTGATGCCAGGATATGTGCTGTACTGCGATATTTTGTGAAAGTGCATGACTGGGATTTTAAGGCGGCGTTCCTCGGCGTACTCCAGCACGAGGTATTCCTGAATCCCGTCTTCCGTTGCAAGCTGTTCCGATCCCATGAAGCGGGCCACTCCGTAATCCTCGTGAACGACCCACTGCCCGGGCAGGATGCGGTCCCCCCAGTCAAGGGGGACTGCCCTCTCAAGCGAGCCGCCGGAGAGCGAAAGTCCCGACAGTTCGAGGTCGCCTATGATCGCGATGCCCTCCGTGAGATCGACGAAGCCCTCCGATATGGCGCCATCGGATGCCTTATATCCTTCCCTTGCCGCCCAATCCCTGAAATGAGCGGCCTCCGAGACGAGATGGACGGACACCCCTCGTGACGCAAGACCGCCGCAGTAGGCTTCAAGATCCTTCCTCCTGCCCCGGAAGTTCGGAAGGCCCATTATCTTCGTCTCGTTCTCTCCCTTGGCCGCGCTCGCGGTGATCCTTATCCTAGGGTAGAGGGACAGCGATTTTTCGACATCGCGCCACTCCGTGAGGCACTCATCAGCCTCGCCGGACTTGCCCAAAACGCCGGCGCGGAGCCACGCGTAGCTGTCAGCTGCGTTTTCAAGTTCAGACGGCTCAACGAACACGACATGCATGTCGGCGGGGAAAAAACGGTCCAAAAACGCGCTTGTCCTCGACGAAAGCGCGTGTATCTCGCCCTGTGTGAATATCCTGACGCTTCTTTGGGTATCTGTCGCGAAATACCTCATGCTCTCTATATCGTCGTCAAAGAACTCCACCCTGATCGGGTACGAGTCCTTCGGGTCGAACAGGTCTATTATGCCGCCGCGATATGTGAACTGCCCGGGCGACCACACTATGTCAGTGCGCTCGTAGCCTTTGGCCGCAAGCCATTCGATAAGGCGCGACCTGCTTACCGCTTCCCCTTTGCGCAGAGCTAGCCTGTCCCCGCCGAAGGATATGGGGCCCATGAGCGCCCCGGGAGTCGCAAGGAGCATTCCGCCGCCGTCCGCCCACCTGGACATGGCCTCGCCTCGCTCCGCTTTCTGAGCCTCCAGCATCTGCCTGTTGTCGGCAAAGGAAGCTATGGCTATTTCCGTAAGCGCCCTGGCGTCAGGAATACTGCCCAAGCCGCCCAGTATGAGCGAATCGGCGTCCGCGATAAAATTCCTGGCTTGCCTGGAATCCGGGAGTATGACAAGAAGATGGCGGCTGAAGCCCCGGCAGAACCACGGCCTAGCCGCTCCGGCCACAGGAAGGTGAAATACCCTGTTGCCAGCCCACTTCTGAGGATCAATCGATTGAAGGCTGTTATAAATATTAGTCTGGCTCATAAAAAATGTTTCGCAAAGTCTTTATCTGTCCGGTATCTGCACCGTAAATCCGTCCCCCGCGCCGCCCGCGAGCCATTTCAGGAAGCTCTCCCAGGCAAGATCCTCAAGCAGGGGCCACGAATCGCGCTGGCTATTCGTGAAACGGCCCAGCACCCATCCTTTCATGTCAATCCCCGCGTCCGGCCCGCCTATTCCGGCGCGAAGGCGCGGCACGTCCAGGGTCCCGAGGCCTCCCAGTATAGAGATCATGCCTTTCTGCCCACCTGCCGACCCGCTCGCGCGATAGCGCAGCTTCCCGAACGGAAGCGCCGCGTCGTCAAAGAGGACGAGAACGTCGGACGGGGAAATGTCAAAATAACGCGCGGCCTCAACGACCGACTTTCCGCTGAGGTTCATGTAAGTGAAGGGCTTGAGGAAAGCGACGTTTTCCCCCGATACGCGGGAGGAAGACCAAAATGCCCCGCTGAACTGCATGCGGGGCTCGCGAAGATTAGCTCTCGTTATGAAGGAGTCGATCAGAAGCCAGCCGGCATTGTGACGGCTCCACGCATACTCGGGACCGGGGTTCCCCAACCCCACGACCAGCTTCAATTCCCGCTACTCCTCGCCCTCCTTGCGCTTGCCCTTGCCTACGACCTCCACCTCTGCCGTCTCCTCTTCCTCCTCTGGCGCCTCAGCGAGCGACCTCGGGCGCGAGATCATGACGACCACTGAGTCCTGCGGCGAGATGAGTTCCGCGCTCTCAGGAAGATCAAGGTCACGGGCGAATATTTCGCTGCCCATCGGCATTTTTATCGTGTCGATCACTATCTCCGACGGTATTTCCCTTGGAAGGACCATAATCTCCACGTCGCGCATAGGATGCTCCAGCACCCCGCCCATCTTGACCCCGGCGCAGAGATCCTTATTGATCACCCTGATCGGAATCGCGACCTTGACCTTGTGTCCCTTGACGAGCTGGTAGAGGTCTACGTGCAGGATGTTCTGAGTGACGACGTGACGGTCGACGCTGCGAAGGAGAGCCATCTCGACCTTCCCGTCCGGCAGCTCCAGATCGATCATGCTCGTCTCCCAGTTCGGCGAATCCGTCACCTGAGAGAGATCCTTCGCGTTAACCGTGCCGACGATGCTTTCCTTGTACTCGGGGCCGTAGAAAACCGCGGGCACCGTCCCATTCGCGCGGAGCTTGCGGCAAGTCCCCTTGCCGGTGTCCGCGCGCTTCTCGAATTTGATCTTTACCGCTTCTCTTATTGCCATTAATTTACTCCTCCTCGGAATTACGTAACTCTAATTTGAAAATCAAAACCATAGCGCAGATCCGGAGTCAGTCGAAAAGCTCGCCCTGCTTGCGCCTCGTTTTCGAGTGAAAGAGAATGCTGACCGACTGTTCCAGGTGAACCCTCCTTATGGCCTCCGCAAAGAGCGGTGCTATGGAGAGGGATGTTATCTTCGGGATCCTCTTCTCGTCATGCAGAGGTATCGTGTCCGTGAAGACCATCTCCTCAAAGCAGGAGTCTTCTATTCTCTGAACGGCCCCTCCGGAGAGAACGCCATGCACGGCGCAGGCATAGACGCGGGATGCCCCGTGTTCGATGAGGGCATTTCCGGCGTTCACGATGCTTCCGGCCGTATCGACTATGTCGTCCACCAGTATGGCGATCTTGCCCCCGACCTTGCCTATTATGTCCATTACCTCGCTCTTGTTCGCCACATCATGCGAACGTCTCTTGTCCACTATCGCTATCTCGCTGTTCAGAAGCTCCGCAAAGCGCCGCGCCCTCACGACGCCGCCTATATCGGGGGAAACGGTGACGACGCGCCCCTCTTTCAGCTCATTTTTCAATATTCTCTTGAAGTGCATCGCAAGGAGCGGTATTCCTGTCAGGTGATCCACTGGGATGTCAAAAAAACCCTGAATCTGCCCGGCGTGGAGATCCGCCGTCACGACGCGGTCAGCCCCTGCCGTCTGGAGCAGGTTCGCGACCAGTTTGGACGTGATCGGCTCCCTCGGGCGGGCTTTGCGGTCCTGCCTCGCGTAGCCGAAATATGGCAGCACGACGTTGATCCTCCATGTCGATGCCCGCTTAAGCGCGTCGATGATAATCAAAAGCTCCATCAGGTTCTCGTTGACCGGCTCGCACGTTGGCTGTATCACAAAAGAGTCTATCCCGCGGACGCTCTCCTGCAGCGATACCCCGATCTCGCCGTCCGAGAAGCGGAAAATCTGGCGCTCCGCGAGCGGCAGAGAGAGTGACTCGCATATATCCCGCGCGAACTTCTCGTGCGCGCTGCCGGAAAAAATCTTGATGCCTCGTGCCGAAGCCTCCATTATCAGTTCTCCTCGTTGTCCTTTTTCTCTTCTCTTTCTATTTTCACCCTGCTCGACCAGTTCGCCACGTTATCCTGGCGAGGCCGCGATATGGCAAGAGCCCCGGGCGGGACGTCCTTCGTGACGACAGAGCCCGCCGCCGTGGACGCGTCATCCCCCATGTAGACGGGTGCCACGAACATCGTATCGCTGCCGACGAAACACCTTGCCCCGATCTTTGTCCTGTTCTTCTTCCGTCCGTCGTAATTGCATGTGATCGTTCCTGCCCCGATGTTGGTCCCCTCTCCTATTTCCGTGTCCCCTATATATGAAAGATGAGGCACCTTGGCGCCGGCGCCTATCTCGCTGCTTTTTATCTCCACGAAGCGCCCGGCCTTCGCCCCGTCGCTCAGCCTGGCTTTCCCGCGGAGGCAGGCAAAGGGGCCGACCTCGGCATTCCGGCCTATGCTGGAATCGCTCACTACGGAGGGCCCCAGCACTGTCGCGTCCTTTCCTATGACGACATCGCGCAGGATGGAATAGGCACCGATCCGCGCGCCGGAAGCGATGACAGACTTGCCCCATACTTGAACGCCCGGCTCCATGAATACGTCCGGCTCAAGCTTGACCTGCGGGCCGATCCACGTGCTGCGGGGATCCATGCATTTAAGGCCGTCGCGCATGTGGCGGCTGATGATCCTTCTATTCAATGCCTCAGCCGTGACAGCGAGGTCATTGGGAGTGTTCACCCCCAAAAGCTCTGACCGGTCCTCGTTCACGACGATGTTCACGTCGCCTTCCGTCTCGCCGATCAGCGCGACCGCGTCCGTGATGTTGTACTCGCCAAGCGCCTTGGAGCGGCATATTTTCTTTATGACGGCCGAAAGCGGGGCTGTCTCGAATATGTAGATTCCGGAGTTGATCTCGTGAATCGCCAGTTCTTCCTCTATGGCGTCCTTGTCCTCTATGATCCGCACCGCGCCGTCAGCCAGCCGCGCTACGCGGCTATGCCCGGAAGGATCGTCCGTCAGGTAGCTTATAAAGGAAGATTCGGACTTAGCGCGCAGGTGCTTGTCGACAAGATCCCTGAGCGTGGCGGCCTGAATGAGCGGGACATCCCCGGACACGACCATCACATGCCTGTAGTTCTTCCACCACTCCTCGGCAGCCATCACGGCATGGGCGGTCCCAAGCTGCTCCGCCTGCCAGATCACTCCGGTGCCGGGCCATTCCTTCCTGAGATAAGCCTCGACCTGCTCGCCGCCGTAACCTACGACTAACGCCATATTTTTCAACCCTGCGTCCTGAACTGCTTTGAGAGGATAATAAACAACCGGCTCTTCTAAGAGGGATTGCAGAACCTTCGGCTTGCCGCTGTGCATCCTGACACCTCTGCCAGCCGCCAAAATCAGCGCAGCTACGGAATCTGACTCTGTGCTCATTAAAAACCTTACACCCCTTCCGGCAAACCACACCCTTAAGAACGCAACAAAAACGTGACAAAAATCAGAGGAAGCCCTGCGACTTCCCCCTCCGAATTTCCTTTGGCTGGGGTGGATGGATTCGAACCATCGATGGCGGATCCAAAGTCCGCTGCCTTGCCTCTTGGCTACACCCCAAGGGCGCAGATTATTATAACGGCAAGCTCGCGATATGCCAATACCTGAAATGTCTATGCGGCGCGCCGGGTGCCGCGATATTCACCGGCAGTTCGAAGGAAAGGGACGATTACGCATATTTCAGCTATGGCACGGAGTTATCGTTCAAGTACAACACGTATCATCTCATGAAGCAGGATGTAGAACGCTTCAAACAAAACAAGAGAGTTTTCGCCCTGTCGTGATGGCCGCCCGTATGATGATGGCGGCTGGGGGCGAACCGCAACAAAGAGAGAAATATGCCGGGGAACACTTGAAAATCATGCGCGAACGGGATTATGATAACATGAAGAAAAGCATAGTCTTGAAGTTCGATGTTGTCTCAACACTGATTGATATATTTATTTTGTGACAAGTGATAAACCGACAAGG
>JAIROA010000086.1 GCA_031257775.1 Synergistaceae bacterium | reverse complement strand
GTAGTAGCTACGGAGCCCCCGCCTCCACCGCAGCCGCCGGACATAATTACGAGCAAGAAGATTAGAAGGACAGGCCAAATTATAAATCTGTTCTTTCTCATTGCACGAACACTCTCCTTATGGGTTAGATTACTGCTTTTCTAATGCTCAGAACGCGGGGAGCCTGACACGCCCTGAGACTTTGTATGACGTGCCGTCCCACGTGCCTTCGAGAATTTCGACCCCACGGATGAAACCGTCAGGGCTGCCTTCCCCGAGGATCTTAACGAAGTTGCGCTGAAGATCCACTACGGCCGCGCGCCGTGTCATTGCCTTGGCCTGCGCGCCGGACATTCCATTGGGAGCGAGCCCGATCCCCGCCGCCTCGATATAGCGTTCTCCCTGCCAGGCAAAGGCAACGGCGCAGACGAGAAGGATGACTGATGCCAAAATCCCAACGCGCATCCACGGATGTTTCCAGGCGTGTTTCCATTCCGTCATGACATATTTTCCTCTCACTCGAATTTCTCCTTTCCCAGCCCGGCTGTATCCGCGACCTTCTCCAAGCAAGCGCTTTCGCTCAGGCGCGATGGCAGCAGGACTTTGCCGTAAAGCGGAACGGCGCTCAGAAAGTCCGCGGATCCTCCCCCTAGATCAAGGCCCGCGTGTTTGTAGGCCCTCCAGACAAGTTCCGTGCAGTACAGGCGGCCTCCGTCCGAAATATCGAATTGACTGTCAAATGGCGTCTGCCGCTCGAAATACCCCATCGCTTCCCGGCTCGCTGCTTCGGCTGTCCGGCATCCGCGCGGGCGGTATGCCGCCGCGCGGTCCGCGCCTGAGAAAAAATCCGCCGCTGGCGCCATTTTCACGGCCTTTGACGCGGGCTCGGCGTGGATGACGCAGGGAAGGCCGTTCACAAGCCGGACGATGCCGGCGTGAGAAAAATCGCCGTCCGCCGCGCGCATGACTAAACTCCTCCAAGTCCGGGCCCGGATAAAAATCACGTCGCCGTTTTGGAAGGTCCACTCCGCCGCACGCTGAGTTTCATTTCCGGCGCCACGCCACAGCCATGCGGCGAACAGAATGACAGCCGACGCCGCCAGAGCCCGCCTTAATTGCCGCGGCTGCGATCCCCGGTCAGCGGCGGCGCCGCGATAGCTGATCGACGTAATACCCAACTAAGCCGCCTATCAGGGCGCAGCCGACGCAGACCGAGATTAAAACGGCAACAACGTCGCCAGCCACGAAATTTTCCAGCGCTCTCTGCGCGGGCGATTTGAAGACGAAAAGCGCCTCGAACAGAATCCTGGGCAAAGACAGCATGTAATCCATGCAGGACAGCGCCTTCTTCAAAATCGGCGACTGGAAATTATAACTCAGCGGAATGCCGATCAAAAAACCGATCAAAGCATACTGGCGGGATCTCTTGGGCATCTGGGCGATAAACGCCCGTGCTTTCCTCACCGGCGCCGTATTTTTGAAACCCTGAAAAAAACCGCCGCTTTGCGCATGGGCGGCAGCCCTGACCTCGAAAACAAAGTCATTGCCCTGCCCCAGCGCGATCCTCTGTCCGCCTGATACCGCCGTATCCCCCAGCAGGCGGATCCGCTCGCCGGATGGCTGCAAGAGGTAGGTGCCGTTCGTGGACTGGAGATCCTGCACGACGATACGGCCATCAGGCGCCACGAAAATATTGACGTGCGAGCGGGATATCGCGGAGGAATTCAGCGCTAAGCCGCACAGCGCCGCGTCCCTTCCGATGACGAACCCGCGCCGGCCAAGAGGAAATTCCCGCCCCTCGCAGGAACCTTTTACGCAAAACAGCGTCGCGCACATGCCGATACCCTTCCTCACATCACCTTTTAGTCAGGGAGTTACGTATTTCCCTTACATCGGCAGCCTTAATCAGGTATGCCGCAGAGAAAAAGGCGCCTATGACCGACGCGAGAAAAGGGGCAAGGAACGCCGCCAGTTTCATGCCCCCCGAATTTATGTTATTGCTGAAGGGGCCTAAAAAAGACGCGCTGAGCGAGACCATCTGATAAGCGGAACAGCCTATGGCAAATCCGCCAATAACAACGAGCACGAACACGATCTTGGCTAAAATACGCAGGGTGTCAGACCACGTGTCGCCCGCTGGGGCTGGCGCGGCAGAACTTGGCGGGCTGAATCCCGCGGCGGCAGACATCATCTCGCTCCCAACTGGCGCTTCGGCAGCATAAACAGCCTCGAAAATGAAAGCGTCCGCTTCCCCCACTGCGAAACGCCCTTTGTCGGGGAGGATCGTTTCACCTGAGATCCTTTTCTTTTCCCCTGTCTCGCTTAGCGCCCAGGTCCCGTTCGTGGAGCCCAAATCCTGCACGACGATACGGCCATCAGGCGCCACGAATACGTTGGCGTGAGAACGTGAGATCGTGGGAAAATCCAGAACAATGCTGGCGGACGCAGGGTCTCTCCCGATTACTGCCCCGCGCGCGCCGATGGCGAATTCCTGCCCCGCGTAAGGGCCTTTCACGCAGACTAATTTTGCTGACATGTCAATTGCCTCCTCCGAAATAATCCTTCAAATAGGGTAAAAGCACCGCAAGGGCCGCTCCAGCGGCAGCGATGGCGAGCATGAGACAAAACCTCCACGGGAATTTCTTTTTTTGGGCTGTCTCCGCCTTGTCAGGCTTCAAGGTCACGGTATCTTTCGCGGGGCAGGCGCGCTTGTCCCGTTCATTCTGGAGTTCCCCTGCCCGAAGCGTTTTTTTTACGCCCCCGCTTTCATCGACGGAGAGCGTCACCACGGTAACGTTGTCCTGATGCGCGAACCCTTTCCCGACCGCGCGCTCCACAAGGCGGCTGGCCGTGTCAGCGGCGAAGGCGCCGCGCGCCGTCTCGAATATCTCGTCCTCAGACAGCGCCCGGTAAAGCCCGTCGGAGCATAGGATGACCTGATCCCCTCCTTTAAGCCGCAAAGCATCGTCCGGCATGTCAATCTCAGTCAGATCCTCAATGCCGATGTAGCTGGTCAGCGCTTCGCGCTGGGGGTGGGTTTCCGCTTCGTCAGCGCCCACGAGCCCTTGCCGTGCCAGCCGGAGCAGCCTGCTTTTCAAGTTGTGTTCCTCATTCAACTGGGCAATCGATCCGGCGTTGAGGAGGTAGATGCGGCTGTCCCCGACAGAAAGCCAGTAAAGGGCGTCCTCATGGATGACGGCCGCCGCAAGTGTCGTCCCAGCCTCGCCAACCCCAGACGCCCCGTTTCCTATCTCCCGGACGGCTTCGTTCGCCCGGAACGCTGAACGCCTTAGCGCGCTGAAAATCGGCTCTCCGGGCTCTTTCTCGGCATAACTTTCAAGAAAAAGACGCGCGGCGGCGCGGGAAGCCTCCCGCCCGGAACTCATGCCCCCCATGCCATCGGCGACCAAGGCGAGAAAGCCTGCGTGGCTGACATTGGCCGCATTAGGATCTGAGAAGGCAAACGCATCCTGCTGTTCCTCGCGCGAGCCTTGATGCTGTGCGTTGGATGGCGTTACTTCAAACACCTTCATCCCCTACAGCGTCTTGACTTCGCCAAGGCGCAGCCTCACCCTGCCCAGCTCGATGACGTCATCCGGTTCGAGTTTGCGCGTCCCCCTGACGGGAACGCCGTTGACGCTGGTGCCGTTGCTGGAACCCAAGTCGCGCAGATGAAGCGCTCCTTCGTCCCACGATATCTCGCAATGGCGCGAGGAAACGGAGGCATCGTCTTCGATGCGGATCTGGCATTGCTCTCCCCGGCCAATTTCAATCTTATCCGCGACCCTTGCGGTGTACTGCTTCACGTCGGTGGGGCTCACTGTCGTGAGCCTGACTTCGGCCTTCGCGGGCAGCGCCGGGGACTGGCTGGGCTGATGGGGTTCAGCGCGGACGGTCAGAGGCTGAACAGACCTCGGCTGGGCAGAATGCGTGGCCGGAAGTGTTTCCTCGGCAGCAATGGCCGTCTTCCGGGCGTGAATAGCTTTGAGGCCCCTGACGGCTTGCCAGAGCGCGGCAACGAGACATACCGCCCCAATGCAGGCATAGGCGATTTTAGCGGCGCGTGACTTCCACAAGGGGATCTCGTCTTCTTCCGGCTCAGGAATTTCATCCGCCCCTCCCTCCGCAGCCAGCCCCGGCGTTTCAGGGGATATGTCCCGTTCCCGGTACGCCTGGACTCCGCCGCCAGGATCGCCGTCATAGACGATGTCAACGTAGTCGCCCTTGTCGTTCAGCGGGACCGTTTCATGCCCCGGCGTGTAAATTTTGACGGTATCGCCCGCTAACGCGCGCGGCACCGGGCAAAAAAACGCCAGCAAAGCCAGGAGCATTCCGGCTGCGGCTATTTCCGCTTTGATTTTCATTTTTTATCTTCATCAGGAAGCGGACAGTTTTCCCAGTTGAATTTCTCCCCGCAGAATGGCACGAACATAAATTTACTCTCGCCCGTCTCAATCTGGTCGTAGGGCGCGATCTCCCGTGAGCCGATCACCTGGTTTCCGTTCACGTACACCAGCCCCCGGCCATCCCCCTCCTGGATATGGAACGCCCTGCCCTTGGGATCAAAAACGAGAAAGGCGTGGTTTTCGCGTGATATGGTCGGATCTTTGACCACGATATCCATGCTGTCGGAACGGCCGATTCTATTCTTCTCGGAGTGAACCCGGTAGTCTTTCCCTTTTTCGAGGCCATCCACGCATACCAGCCAGCCCACCACCGGATCGATGCCTGTCTTTTTCTTCACAAGGGCTATAGTGTGCCCTTCTTCCGGGATTGCCTCCGACCTTTCATCGAGCCTCGCCGTCCGCGCATCCATGCCCGCGGCCGGGATGTTTTGCTTGACCACGACAGTCTTGAACGAATCCTCTCCCGCGGGCGCGGCCATATCCGGCACCCCGCACCACGGGCAGGAACTGTTCTTGTCGGTATCGTAAAAATGCCCTTGATTGCAGCGGTTCATTGCCATAACCGATCATCCTCTCCTATTCCAAGATATATGCCTTTGCAGCTATAAGCCAGCATTGAAGCGGCTTGGCATCAGGATTAGAATCAAGGAAACGTTGATTAATTCGCCTGAACGACATTTCAACGTTTAAGAGCCCAGGCGCTGCAAGGGTTTAAGGAACCGCTGATTAAATAACCTTTGGCTGCAATGGGCATCTTCGCCCGCTCCCTTTATGTCAGCCGCAAAAATGATCCTCACCGTAGCTCTGCTACGCCTGCGGCCATTTTTAC
>JAIROA010000061.1 GCA_031257775.1 Synergistaceae bacterium | reverse complement strand
TCGCAAATTCGGCATGTTAGCGCATATTTCGAGCCTTCCCGGCAAGTATGGCGTCGGGGATATGGGCAGCGCCGCGTGCGATTTCGCGTCCTTCCTCGCGGACGCGGGTTTCTCCGCATGGCAGATCCTGCCGCTCGGGCCGACGTCGCCCGCCGCCGGGCACTCCCCTTACAGCAGCCCGTCCGCGTTCGCCGGGAACCCTGTTTTCGTCTCGCCCGACATTCTGGCTGACTGGGGGCTTTTGGAAAAAGGGCGCCTGAGCGCGCTTGAGGCGCATGGCGGCGGCAAGCATTCCTCCAAGGCTGATTTCGAAGGAGCGTTCAGGCTCAAGAAAAAAATCATCGGCGAGGCTTACGAGACATTCAGAAAGGATGAAGCGTATAAGACGCGCTTTAAAGCGCTCTCAGACGAGTTCTGGGATTTCTGCGCCGCTGAGGCGTACTGGCTGGAGGATTACGCTCTTTTCTGCGTCCTAAAGGAAACGACCGGCGACGTGTCATGGAGCGAGTGGCCGGAAGAATACAGATCAAGGGACTGGAGCGTCCTCGACCGGTTCAAGGCAAAGCCGGAGATAGCCAAAAAACTCGACGCGCTCCGATTCGAGCAGTTCATATTTTACAGGCAGCTTCAGGGGCTTTATAAAACATGCGGCGAGCTTGGAATCGAGCTGATTGGGGATATGCCGATATACGTCGGCTACGACAGCGCTGACGTGTGGGGGCACCAGGAGCTGTTCGAGCTGGACTTTCTTGGCAGGCCGGTTTGCGTGGCCGGAGTCCCGCCGGATTACTACAGCAAGACGGGCCAGAGATGGGGGAACCCGATATATCGCTGGGACACAATGAGGGAGGATGGCTTCCTCTGGTGGCTGGGCCGCTTCCGCCACGCGCTGCGCTATCTCGGCAGGGTCAGGATAGACCATTTCAGGGGCTTCGTGGGCTACTGGGAAATACCCGCGGAGGACAAGACCGCTGAGAACGGCAGGTGGAAAAACGGCCCGGGACAGGACTTCTTGAGCGCCCTTAAACACTGCTGCGCCAGAGAGGACGGTACAATGCCCTTTATCGCTGAGGATCTCGGCGTGATGACGGACGACGTCATGGCGGCGATGGAGCGTTTTGCCCTGCCGGGAATGAAGGTGCTTCAATTCGCGTTCGGCCAGGGAATGCCCTCCAACCCCTATATCCCTCATCATCATAGGCGCGATTGCGTCGTCTACGCCGGAACGCACGACAACAACACTACCGCGGGCTGGTGGAGGGAGGACGCGAGCCCGCTCGAGAGGGAGAATTTCAGAAAATACCTCGCCGCCGGGGAAATCGACGCGTCAGAGGCACGGGACGCTATGATACGCATGGCCGCCGCGAGCCCCGCGGATCTCGCGATAATATCGGCGCAGGACGCGCTCGGGCTGGGAAGCGAATCGCGCATGAACACGCCATCGACGCCCTCCGGCAACTGGACATGGCGCATGGACTCATTGGACAGCCTCAAGGCAAAAACGGACGAGTTCCGCGAACTAGCCATCCTCTTCGACAGATGCGACGCTCCGGAGCGGCAAGATGAGTTATCTTCTTCTTCGTGACAAATACTTACTGCCCGCGATTATGAACCGATATGGATAAAACGCGGCTTCCCCCGCGTAATCCACGTTTATCCGCGGCGTGGCGAGAACGCCGCCCTCGGGCACTTCGTCGCCCTGGGCTATAAAGAGCCCCTTCCCGCGTGTCAGATCCAGCCCGTTCCAGGCAACGGAAATTCCAAGGGCCATCGCCAGCTTCCCCGGGCCGCTGCATAATTTTTTGAGCCCGCTTTCCCGTTTCAGCTCGACGTCATGGACGCGCCGCCTGCCGCTCATGAGCGAAATGCCTTCCATGGGCTCAAGGGCGCGGATAAGCACTGCCTCCGGCTCGCCGGGGGCGTTAGCGACGGCGTTAAAACAGCAGTACATGCCGTAAATCAGGTACACGTAAGCATGCCCTCCGGCTTCAAACATTGGAGCGGTTCTTCGCAGCGGGTCTTTCGCGGACATCCCATAAGAGTGGCAGGCGGCGTCATCCCTTCCCGCGTAAGCCTCCGTCTCCACGATGCGCCCTGACGCCACGCCATCCGGGAGGCTGCTGACCAGGATCATGCCGAGAAGCCTCCTTGCCAAAGACACCGCGCCTGACATATAAAAGCCGCGGTCCAGAACGCGATACCCCGCAACAGCGCCGTCCTGGTTTTCTCGTTTCATCCCCTTCAGCCTCATAAGCAACAACTCCCTTGACTTTGCGTATATACTTTATACGATACAGTATAAAAATATAAAGGAGCGGACTCGTAGATCTTCACGCGCCTGTCCGGATTGAGAAATTCACCTATGCAAATTATAAAAGACCGAAAAAATCCATTTTTTCTGCTCTGGGATGTTTCCAGAGGCGGCAGGGCGCTTTATTTTTTGGGATTCGTCTTCATGCTGCTGTCAGTCTGCTGCAGTTTTTTGCTGCCTCAGCTGATTCGTTTCGTCGTCGACAGCGTCGTCGGGGGCCTTCCTGCCTCAGGCATTCCATTAATCCCAAAGCTTTTTTCGGCCTACGGCTTCACGGACCGTTCGGCGCTTCGGGCTAACCTTTTTTGGGCCGGGCTGCTCGCGTTATGTCTCGCGGCCATTGGCGGAATTTTCAATTTCGGGCATCACATCTGCCTCGCGGCAAGCGCCGAGGGCATGATAAAACGGATGCGCGACATGCTCTATTCGCACATACAGCGCCTTCCCTACGAATGGCACGTCGGTATCCAGACTGGGGACATAATACAGAGATGCACGTCTGACGTCGAGGTCGTGCGCGGCTTCGTTTCAAGCCAGCTTACTGAAATAGTCCGGGCACTGGGGCTCGTCGCGTTCGCGTACAGCTTCCTTTTCCCGATAAACTCTCCGATGGCCGTAGCCTCGCTCGCGTTCCTGCCTGTGATATCCATCTATTCCTTCGCATTCCTCAAGAGCGCGGCGGAGCGATTCCTGGCGGCGGACGAGGCGGAGGGCAAGCTTTTGACCATCGCTCAGGAAAACTTCACGGGAGTCCGTGTCGTCAGGGCCTTCGGGCGCGAGCGTTACGAGGTCGACAGGTTCGACAGGCAGAACAGGCATTTCGCGTCGCTGTGGATGCGCCTGGGGGAAATCCTAAGCACATACTGGGGGGTCGGAGACCTGCTGACTGGCCTCCAGATGCTGGCGCTTTGCGCCGCCGGGGCGTGGCAGGCCTCCATAGGGGGCGTCACTGTGGGCGAGTTTATGGTATTCATCTCGTACAACTCCATGATTATATGGCCCGTGCGCGGGCTCGGGCGCGTCCTATCCGAAGCGAGCAAGACCGCCGTGTCGCTCAGGCGGCTGGCGGAGATTATGGAGGCGCATACGGAAACAGGCGTAGACGAGATTGCCGAAAGCGCGGAATTGCCCGCAAACAGCGACATCGTCTTCGATCATGTCACGTTTTCATATGGAGAGGCACCGGTTCTCCGCGATATTTCGTTTACGATACGTGGCGGGACTACGTTCGGCATACTGGGCGCGACAGGCTCGGGCAAGACGACCGTGGCTTACCTCATTTGCAGGCTGTACGACCTTGCGCCAGGGAACGGGCAGATTAAAATCGGGGGGATGGATATACGGCAATTCAACAGGCGGCAGCTCAGGCGGCATATAGGCATCGTCCTGCAGGAGCCGTTCCTTTACTCGCGCACGATAAGGGAGAACGTGGCGTCGCTTAAGCCGGGGCTGCCGATCGAGAGGATCAGGGAGGCGGCGTCCGTCTCTCAGGTAGACGCCACGATTGACTCCCTCTCGTCAGGATACGACACGGTAGTCGGCGAGCGGGGAGTGACGCTCTCAGGCGGGCAGAAACAGCGCGTCGCGATAGCGCGGGCCATACTGCAGGAACCCGAGATCATGATATTCGACGACTCATTCTCCGCGGTGGACACGGAAACCGACGCCCGCATAAGGGCGGCGCTCGCCGGAAGAGTGTCCGGCAAGGAAAACACGAAAAAAGCGACCACAATCATCATCGCCTGCAGGATAACGTCCGTGTCGAAAGCAGACATGATAATGGTTATGAACGAGGGGCGCGTCCTGGAAATGGGCACACCCGAGGAACTCATGTCGCGGGGCGGGGTTTACCGCAGGATTCATGACATGCAGCAGAGCATAGGTGACGACGATGACGCAGCATGATGAGGATTTTTACGACAAGCCGTTCGGCCTTGAGATCTGGTCAAGGATGCTGCCGTTTTTCACGCCGTATCGCGCACTTGTCTCGCGCCTTGCCGCGATGCTGGTCGCGGGAAGCGTCATCGACGCGCTCATACCTATCTACCAGAAATACATAATAGACTCGTTTATAGTCCCCCGCTCCATCGAAGGCCTCGGACGGTCAGCCGCGCTCGGGGCTCTTATGATCTCGTCCGCCATGGCCGTGACGATTATCTTCGCCAGGATAGCGATAAAGATAGAGATGGGATTCTCCCGCGACCTGAAAAAATCTTGCTTTGACCATCTTCAGACACTCTCGCTCCCGTACTACAACACTACGCCGGTGGGGCAGATAATATCCCGCGTCATGTCCGACACCGACAGGATCGGGGTGATGCTGTCATGGGGGCTTGTGGAGATACTCTGGGGGACGGGCTACATACTCTTTTCAGTAGCCGCGATGCTCCTCCTGAATTTCAGCCTTGGGATCTGGCTCATCATCATGGTCGTCCCGATGAGCCTTATAACGTCATGGTTTCAGAGGCGCATCCTCCGGCACAACCGCGAGGTCAGAAGGACAAATTCACGCATCACTGGAGCTTTTAACGAGGGGATACTCGGGGCGCGCACCTCCAAGACTCTCGTAATCGAGGACATAAACATATCGGAGTTCGGCGCCATCACGCAGGAGATGTACAGGGAAACGTTCAGAGCCGCCGCGCTTGGCGCGGCCTATACGCCGCTTATGCTGATGTTTGGCGCGCTGGCTGTCTCGATAATACTGGTTCAGGGCAGCATAAGCGTCATTAACGAGACGATGGCGTTCGGGACGCTTTCCGCGATGGTGACCTACGCAATCAGCATATTCGAGCCGATTCAGCGCATGGCGATGATTTTCGGCGAGATAACGGCGACGCAGGCAAACATAGAGCGCGTGATGTCCCTCTTAGCCCGGAAACCAGATATAGTGGATTCTCCGGAAGTCGTTGCGAAATACGGTGACAGCTTTGACCCAAAGCGCGAAAACTGGGAGCCGATTAAAGGAGACATAACCTTCGACGATGTCACGTTCCGCTATCCGGACGGAGACGAAAATGTCCTGGAGCATTTCAGCCTCAGCGTGAGAGCCGGCTCGTGCGTCGCCATAGTGGGCGAGACGGGCGCGGGGAAGTCGACGCTCGTCAACCTCGTCTGCCGCTTCTATGAGCCAACTTCGGGCAGGGTGCTGATTGACGGAAGGGACGCAAGGGAGCGCTCGCAGCTCTGGCTGCACTCGAATATCGGGTATGTCCTCCAAAGCCCGCACCTTTTCTCCGGGAGCGTGAAGGAAAACATCCGTTACGGCAGGCTGGACGCGACGGACGAGGAAATACTGGAAGCGGCCCGCCTCGTCTCTGCCGATACGGTAATCGCGAAGCTGCCTCAAGGCGCGGATAGCGACGTAGGGGAGGGCGGCGACAAGCTGTCCACTGGGGAAAAACAGCTCATATCTTTTGCGAGGGCAGTGCTTGCCGACCCGAGGATATTCGTCCTCGACGAGGCGACGTCCTCAATCGACACAGATACGGAGCGGAAAATCCAGCACGCGATTTCAAAGGTGCTGGAGGGGCGCACGTCGTTTCTGATAGCCCACAGGCTCTCCACGATCAAAATGGCCGACGTGATCCTTGTCGTCAGGGACGGCAAAATCATCGAGCAGGGCTCTCACAGGGAACTGCTGCGCAAAAACGGATACTACAAAGAGCTGTACTCGATGCAGTTCGAGAGCGAGATGCTGCATGGGAATTAACCCTCTCGTTTAGCCTGAGTATTAAGCAAATCTGCGATTCAATACAAAAAGATTTATTTTTATTTGAGATACTCCCACGTCTAAAGACTTATGCTGACAAAGAAGTAATTACTACTTCAATCTTACGAGTGCGGCCGGCCCGCTTGCGAGGTGGTTTAGGGGCATTCGTGTCAAGAGGGGAGACGTTTAAATGCGGGATCAGGCGGGCGGGGTGTTTTTACCGCCCGCTTTTTGCCGTCCTGTCAATCAGGCGTTGTGATTTTCGCCCGCCTCTTTAAGGGCTTTGATCTCTTCGATCGAGAGCCCGGATATTTCAGAGATCATGGCAAGCGGCAAGTCTCTGGCCAGCATGGAGCGTGCTGTCGCCTGTCTGCCCCTTAGCTCGCCCCTGCGTTCGGCGGTGAACATGGCGTTCTCGAACTCCAGCCGTCCTTTTTCGCGCAGTTCGTAAAGGCGGCGCTCTTCGTCGTTTTTAACGAACACGTCCTCGACTAAGAGCGCCCTGCCGATCATCGGTTCTTTGGCCGTTATCATCTCCATCGCCTCCCCTTCGAGGTTGTTCAAGTAAAGCCCCCAGCACTCTATCGGAGACCAGTCTTTTTGCAGCGGCTGCCGCTTCAGTTTGGGCAATTCCAATACATGGATCTCAAGCGCGTCCGAAAACAAAGTCCCCTCGTCCACTTCCAAGACCTGAAAAACGCTGTGAAATTTCGTCTCGTCACGCCACTCGAAGACATTGAAGTCCACTACCGCGATGTTTATCATCCTCGGCAGGCTGGAGTAATCATCCCCTTCTTTTATCTCCTCGGTATAGCCGCGCCCCCAATAGTGAAGAATGCGCCGCTCTAAGTTGCCACTGTCAGCAATTTGCATTTCCACGTTAAACTTCTCGTGCGCTTTGCTCCTACGAACTTGAATATCAAGGACAGATGCCTTGTCCGCCAAATACTCCGGGCTCTGTTCAGTGTGTATGAGCGTGAGTTCGTCAGGCTCGATCGGGACCGACAGCACCACCGTCAGGAAACGCGCCAGTATATCTTTGGTGTCCTCGTGCCCGAAGACACGCTTAAAAAAATAATCGTTCTTCCGGTTTATCTTCATCATCATACCCCGTCAATATGGCTTTCTGTCACACGCATATTATATGCGCCATCGCACGTGAATTCAACGCTTTTCGCGGAGTCATGCTCGTCGGCACGATGCAGGTGCTGACGGACGCCGAATCCAAGGAAACAATCTGGCGCGACGGCGACACGACGTATTATCCGGGCGGCGTCACCGATCCCGATTACTG
>JAIROA010000028.1 GCA_031257775.1 Synergistaceae bacterium | reverse complement strand
CGGGCCTGCGGGGCGCCGGACGGTTTGGTTTCCGCGCTCACCGAGCCATCCATGGATAACCTAGCCAAGCTCATAAAGCACCCGAAGGTGCGCCTTATCTCCGCGACAGGCGGCCCTGGCGTCGTCCACGCCGCGCTCACGTCAGGGAAGCCCGCTATCGGCGCCGGGCCGGGCAATCCTCCCGTCGTCGTGGATGAGACGGCTAACCTCGACATCGCCGGCAAGGGCGTGGTCGACGGCGCGTCCTTCGATAACAATCTGCTATGCGTATGCGAAAAAGAACTGATCGCCGTCAACTGCATCGCGGACGAGCTGAAAAAGCGCATGTTCGAGAACGGCGCCTACGAACTCAAGGACAAAAACGAAATAGAGCTGCTGGAGCGCACGATCTTAAACGACGACCACACCCCGAATAAGGACTTCGTCGGAAAGGATGCCACGTACATACTTGAGAAGATAGGGCTGAAGGTTCCGGCCTCAGTGCGCCTGATTATCGTGGAGACGACGGAGGATCATCCGTTCGCGCAGGAAGAGTTGCTTATGCCAGTGCTGGCCATGATAAGGGTTGCCGATTTCAATGACGCGCTGGCCATGGCATTGAGGCTGGAGCATGACTTCCGCCATTCCGCCGTGATCTACAGCACGAACATAGATCACATGAGCCAGATGGCGCACGAGATCAATACGACGATGTTCGTGAAAAACGCCCCGGCGTATTGCAGCCTGGGCGCGGACTCCGACTGCCCCGTCACCCTCACGATAGCGACAGCCACAGGGCAGGGCGCCACGTCGCCGGAGTCGTTCTGCCGTATGCGCAGGTGCGTCTTGAGCGGGGCTTTCCGCATAATATAATTCTAATTCCAAATCAACTCATGACAGACGAGTTGATTTGGAAAAAACCTCGGGCGCTTCGCGTTGGGCGCAACGCAGGGGCAGACTTATGTGTCTGCCCCTGCGCGTTTTGCCTATATTCCGAATATCTTCCCTATGTCGGCGTCCTCGATAATCCGCTTTGATTTTTTGCCGATGTTTTTGAACATGCTCTCCATCTTTTCGCTGACGGATTTCTTTATAAGGGCGGAAAAATCAATGCCGCGCATCGTAAAAAATAAAAGAGGGTCGCGGTCAAGGCGCGCTCCTACCCCGTAAAGCGCGGCGGCGACGTGCTTGCACATGTCGGCCCAGTCCGGGCAGGAGCAATCGAGATGAATCTCGTCAGGCGTTGGGAACAGGCCTTTCCCGCGCGACAGGAATGCCCGCGACAGATCCTCGGGGAATTTCCCGCATATAAGGTCTTCCACGCTTCCGATCTTGCGGCTTACCTGCTCGACGATGGAGCCCCACGTGGCATCCGGCAGACGGTCTATCCTTATCAGCACGTCGTAGGGCGCTCTTCGGGAGCCCTGCACGAGCGCTTTTATCTCCCCTTGAGCGATCTGGAGATCCAGCACCATGCCGTTTTTGACATACGCGCTCCCGCGCCCGATGCGATTGGCGTAATCAGCGTAACTTTCAAGATTTTTGTTCCACGCCTCTCCCCACCAGGTTCTGGCTATTTTTCGCCCTTCAATGATCACGGGAGAGATGCCGGGGTTTTTCTTCATCAATTTCGCGAGCTGCCTTTGCGCCTCGGCTTTTCTCTGCGCTATAGGCTTATAGTCATAGTAGCCCCACATTACCCTATGGCCTCCAATCTGAAGAGATTCAAGAGTTCAGCGTCGCTCATCTCTGTAACCCAGGCCTCTCCTCCGCTCGCGGCGATCACATCGCCCGCCATACGCTGTTTTTCTTCCAGCATGGCGTCTATTTTTTCCTCAATGGTGCCCAAAGTGATGAATTTATGCACCATGACGTTCTTTTTCTGCCCGATGCGAAACGCCCTGTCCGTGGCCTGGTTTTCAACAGCGGGATTCCACCACCTGTCAAAATGCACGACGTGATTGGCCGCCGTGAGATTTAACCCGGTGCCGCCTGCTTTTACGGACAGCACCATAAAAGGGACGTACTCTTCCCCGTTAAACCGCTCGACAAGCTCCCCGCGCTTTTTTACCGGGGTGCCGCCGTGCAGCACGAGGCCCTTGCGCCCGAAAACCCCCTCCAGATAATCGGCGATCGGCGCGGTCATTTCCTTAAATTGGGTGAAAATCAGCGCCCTTTCCCTCTTTTCGGCTACTGTCTCGCATATCTCGGCAAGTTTCTCGAATTTGCCGCTGTGCGAGGAATCGAACGCGCTCTGTCCCAGGTACTGATCCGGGTGATTGCAAATCTGCTTGAACTTCATTATGCTCGACAAAACCAAGCCTTTACGGGCAATTCCCGACGCGTCGGCCAAAGCGCGCTCTATATCCTTAATGAGCGCCGTGTACAGCACTGTCTGCTTTTTAGTGAGCTTAGCGAACGCTTTTACCTCAACTTTGTCAGGAAGATCCGATATTACGGCCTTGTCCGTTTTCAGCCGGCGCAGTATAAAAGGGCTCACTATGTCCCGAAGCCTCGAATAGCCCCTCACGTCGTTTTTAAGGCCCTTTGCGAAATTTTCGAATTCCTTCGGGCTGCCCAGAAGACCTCTGTTGAGGAAATCGAAAATAGACCACAGGTCGGATAGCCTGTTTTCTATCGGTGTGCCGGTCATGGCTATTTTATTTATCGCCTTGAGGGCTTTGATTGCTTTCGTCTGCTTCGTGCCGGAATTTTTAATTGCCTGAGCCTCGTCCAGAACGATGAGATCCCACTCCGTGTCCTTCAGCGAATCCAGGCGCGGAACCATGCCGTATGTCGTTATGAAAAGATCGGCATCGTTTATGTCGAACTGCTTTTTGCCGGCGTGAATGACAGAATATTTCAGATCCGGGGCAAATTTATCCGCCTCGCTCTGCCAGTTGAAGAGCAGGGAGGCGGGAATGACAAGCAGCGTCTTTCCCGCGCTGTTTTTCCTGATATATTCGAGAAAAGCCAGGATTTGGACGGTTTTGCCTAGTCCCATGTCGTCCGCCAGCAGCGAGCCGAACCCGAGCGATTTCATCTGCCCGAGCCAGTTCAGCCCGACCTGCTGATAACGGCGCAGCGTGGCGCGGAAACAGTCTCCCGCTGAAATGTCGCCTATTTTTGCCGGATGGGCCAGCCGCCCTCTCACGGCATCCAGCCATTCGCCGTTCGTAATTTCCACAAGGGCGCCTTCATCCGCTCCCGTATCCCCACCGGCATTCAGTTGCATCCTCATTGCCTCGGCAAATGTGACGCTCCCCATAGCAGCGGCTCTGTCAAAAGCGGCAATCGCGGCGTTCAGCTTGTCGCGATCGACCTCCACCCATTTGCCCTTTATAAAGGACAATCCGTTCGTCTGCGTGAGCAGGGACTCTATCTCATCCTTCGACATTTTCAGGTCGTTTAAATAAATCTCGGGGTCAAACTTCAATATCGCGTCCATGCCGACCATAGCCGGTTCGCTATTTCCTACCGAGACGGAGACTCGGACGCGGCCCCTTTTTTTCCACCAGTCCGGGATACGGCAGATTATCCCGCACTCCTCGTATATCGGGACTTCCTTCAGGAACGTATAAGCCTCGTCAGCGTCAAGCATGAGCGGTGAGAAAAGCTCCCCGTTTTCGACTAACTCCGATACGAATTCACTCCTGTCCGCGGCGCGGCTCACGGTCGCGAGCAGGGCAAGCAGACGATCCTGATCATCCCTGTATTCCAGGAGCGCGTTTTTAAGCGGAAGGTGATTTACTTTTTCCCTGTCGCCTGTGCTGTAGGTGGACAGGAAAGCGAACTGGGCATCGTCGCGCTTGTTCTCAACCAGATGAAAAAACACACGCCCCGCCACATTCAGCGCCGAGTTTTTGCTTTTCAGGTATTCGCTCGCCAAACCGGGGTAACCTTCAATCTCGCTGCCGAATATCGCACTGAGGTTAGCCCACAATCCTTCGACCCATCCCCCGTTCACAAACTCATTCCCGACGCCGTACGGCATAGCCCGCAATATGCCTGCCTTCGCCGCCTCCGCGATGCCGGGCGGCCTTCTCGTGATATCTATGTCGCTGTCGCGGGAAAGCGCCTCCGCAAATTCGGACGATATGTATTGAAGGTACGCGAGCGTTGGCGGGAACTTGTCTTTTTTCGCCGCAAACCCAAGATCGTACAGGGTTTTGTACTTATCGCGCATGAAGCTGTCGAGCAACGCCTGATCAAAATAATAATCCTTGCCCCGAACGGGCGCAGTGTCCAAAGCAAAACCATCCTCTGTAAAAACAGCGGTCAGCTCGTAATTCACGTTCGCCATTCCCAGCCCTCGATTCCGGATATAAAAATTATGTTTTTACCCTGTCAGATCGCCCGTTTTCTTCAATATGATAATATCCTATATATGGGAGCGTTTATTATATCGTCCTGATGGCTCTTCTCGAGGGAGGCAAAAAAAACGCTGTAGCCTGGGATCGTGATCAGAATAGGGCGCGGATCCGGAAAGACGCGGGCCACCATAAGCGCTTCGCGGCTTGCGGCGGCGTACTGGACGCACATTCCCCCTTTCCCGAAGAAACTCCGCAATAGCGCTGCGATCCTCTCCGGGCCGGACGCGCCGCTAAGGGAAGAGGGGTGGAATTTCTGACAAAAAACCGCTCCGGCGGTGGCAATCGCAAGATCCAATGCCGCCACGGAGTCTGCCGCGTCGTATGCATTATCGCTGCCGTTTGCGGGCAGACAACCGCTTGAAAGAGGCGCACCGGCCCTCCTGCCGTCCGGCATGGCACCCGTCGCCTCTCCGAAGGGGACGCTGGCGAAAGCGGAACAGAAACCGGGATGGAAGGCGCCGCCGCGCGCGTTTTGATGTTTTTCCGCTTCTTTGCAGAATATCAGGGCTATTTCCCTGGCAAAGAGATCCGCATCCTCGAAACCGTTTCCGAACTTCGGAACTTCCGCTATGTCGCGCATCAGTTCCGATGGCCCGTCATTTGAGCGCTCCGACGGCTCTGGCGTGTTAAAAACGAGGCCTCCCAGCTTTGCGGCCTGTTCCGGCGACAGCGCGCCGTCTTCGGCAAGGAGCTGCCGTATCACCTCGCGTAAGACATTTTTCGATATGTCGGTAACAATGCCGCCAAAGTTTGAGCGGAGGGCTTCCCCGAACTGCTCTGCTGAGTATTTTTTATCGTCGAAGACGAGGCGCTTAAGCGCGTAGAGGGAATCGGCGGCGTCCGCGAGCCCAAGGCCCTGGACGCCTGTGAAATTGTATAGCGCGCCGCCCTCCTGCGCCGTCATCCCCTTTTCAAAGCAGCCGTCAAGCAAAGACGAGGCAAACGGCATCGGAGCGCGTTCCCGATGCGCGAGGTCTATAGAGTTGACCGCGTTCGCCATTAAAGAGACGAAACGCCCTGTCTGCTCGCGATAAGCGTTCAGCAATTGCCCGAATGCCGTAAACGAGGTGAAATCCCCCGTGCGCGGCCCTGCCTGGACGCCGCCGCAGCACCCGTTGTTTATCGTAATTTCCAGAACCTTGGCCATGCTGAAGAACGCCGCGTGACTCCAGGCATTCGTGCCTGCGCCCTTTTGCGGCGCGGCGTTCCCGACTGCGCCGTAGTCCCTAGCGTCCTCCGGCCGTAATCCCCTGCTCGTCAGGGCCGGGATCACCGCCTCGTCGTTAAAGAAAACCGGCGGCGGCGATGACTCCTGACAGCACAATTCACACGCTTTGGCGATAAGCTCCTTCGGGCTTCTGTTCCATAGACGGATGGATAGCGATGGCTCGGGAAGCCTCACGTGGCGCGAGGCCTCGATGCACGCGATGGAAAGCTCGTTCGTCGCGTCGCCGCCGTCCTTGCCCTGCCCTCCAAGCGTGATGCTTTGGAACATCGGGGCGCCGGCGAAAATCTCCCGGGCAAAGCCGGGCCTTAACTTATTCACATCGTTGAACTTGACCCATAACGCGTCGAGCAGCTCCTGCGCCGCTTCCCTGCTAATGGCGCCTGATTCGATGTCGGCCTTGTAGTACGGGTATAGGTATTGGTCGAAGCGCATCGGGGATATCGAATGTCCGTTCGATTCGATCTGGATGATGGAATGGACGAACCAAAAGGACTGAAGCGCCTCGTAGAAGCTAGAAGCGCCGCGAGCCGGGACATTGCGGCAGTTCTCGGCGATCCTGCGCAGCTCCTGCGACCTTCTGCCGTAAGCCTGGCATGAGAGACGAGCGGCGAGATCCGCAAAACGCCCCGCAAACGCGACTGCGGCTTTTGACGTGATGATCACGGCCTCAAGAAAGCAGCGTTTTTTTATGCAATCGGGGCTAGCCACATCAGTCTTTTCTATCGCGGCCCGCGCTTCCCGGATAATGCCTCCGAATCCGGACTTCAGGACTTTTCCGTAATCGACGCCTATGTGCCCGATGCCGCCATACAGGCAATCATCCGCATTAAAGACGGCGTGATCCATCGCAAGTTTTGCTTCAGGGGCCATAAGGCGTTCAGCCAGGTCGCAGACCGCCTGTCCGTCCCAATATGGCAGGACGCTCAGAATCTCCGCGTCAGGCCCGCGGGCACGGTCAAGCTCGCCGGGAATCCATGCGCATGAATATTCCGGGAAAACGGACGCGGAGCGGGATTTCGTCGTGAGGTTGCCGACGATCAGCTCGCCGGGACGGATGACGACCGTCATGTTAGCCAGGATATGTTCGAGCGCCTTGGCTTGCTTCAGGACTGCCGGCAAAGCCTCATGCTTTCTGTATGCCTCAGTCACCAGCAAAGCCCTCTCGGACTCTATCTCAGGAACAGAGGAATACAGATCGCGTATCAGATCCTGAATGCGCGCCGTTTCCTGCACAGGGGAGATATCGAGAGCTTTGCGCACCCGCTAAAACCTATCTATCAGGCAAAAGTCAGGATTATCCCGCGGCGCTCTATGTACTCCTTCGCAAGCGGGGTCAGAACGGCGTTCCTGCCAATCTCCACGTTGGTTCCGGGACGTATGCTCATCAGATCCTCGCAAGTGATAAAAGAGTCCGTCAGCCTGATGATGGAGGCAGGCTGGGGCGCCGATATTGCCTCGCTAGGGATGTCACGCCTGGCGGCAGGCGCCGCGCTTGGCGCGGGCGCGGTGCCTGCCGTGGCAAAAGCCGTGGCGGCTACGCTATAGATATCTCCGTAAAGCCCCGCTTCGAGGGCGACAGAGAACTCGCCCGAATCGACGAGCTTCACTCCGAAAGAGGCCAGCTTCCGCTCATGATCCCTCAGCATTTCGCAATAGGCCGGATTCTTGTCGATGCCGAGTTCCCTAAAGTGACTGCCATCCGGGTCGCAACTGTCCTTGACCGCTATCACTGGGATGGCTCTCATAAGAGCACCGGCGATCCCGCACGTCGCCAGGTTATCCTGTACCCCAGTGGCAGCCTTGGCGAGCGTGTTTCTCGTAAGGATGGGAACCGCTACGAGGCTGGATCCGGCTATATGTTTCTGCATCGACGCGTAATCGGCAAGGAGCCTGTCCTGACAAGCAGCTTTGAACTCCGGCATGACGCTCGCGAACCCTTCGGAAAGGACTATTTTGGCCTTCGTGGCCAAAAGCCCGTCGATAACCTTGAGAAGCCCCGCCGCGTCAGCCTTGCCGCCAGTGAAAATCACCGCAGCCTGCCTGTTTAAAAGCGGCGTTATGCAGCTTATTATCTGTTCAAGCAAATCGCCCTTAATTCGCTCCAGGATATTCTCGTCCATGTTTTTCAGCTCCTGCCCTCGATCCGGGCCAGCATGCCGTTTTTGATCCCAGCCGCGTTGGCCTCGTCCGTGTCAATATGGAACTCAAGCGCCGATGTTGATGTCGATCGGATAAGAGTGCCGGAAAAGACGCATTTCCTCTCGCTGTCGCAGGTCACGTCCACAAGATCGCCGTCGGAAACCCCAAACAGGCGAGCCTCTTCCGGAGTCATGTGGATATGCCGCTGGGCAATGATGGCCTTGCTTTTTAAAACGAGCATCCCGGCGGGCCCTATCACGCAGATGTCCGCGCTTCCGGCAAGATCCCCGGACAGGCGCACCGGGGGATTTACGCCGAGCTGGTACGCGTCAGTCCTGCTTATCTCGACCTGGCTCTCCTTCCGGACAGGGCCTAAGACCCTGACTCCGGGAATGGCGCCCTTCGGCCCCGCAATGCATAGCGTCTCTTTCGCGGCATACTGTCCGGGCTGTCCAAGAGGCTTCATTTCCGTGAGCGAGAAGCCCTTTCCGAAAAGGGATTCAAGATCTTCCTGGCTCAAGTGAATGTGCCGGTTGGACACGCCCGCGGGAATTCCGGGAAGCGGGTTTCCCGCGTTAAGCCGGGCAATCACTTCTGACGTGATTTTTTCGATTGTTTCCATAATGCGGCCTTCTGCAACGCTCATGCCTGATACCCCTGTCTTCGCGGATGATTTAGCGTTCTGCCACTCTAAATTTTTACACATTGGATATGCGTGGTTTTATACTGAACAATGATAACTCAATCTGCAAAAAATTTCCATCATCAAAAAACATTCTCATCCGGAATTATGACCAATCAAATTGGCATCCAGCCATGAATCGAGCGACATCGGGGCGGATGAAGCGACGCGCTCGCCGTGAAGCTCGCGCCTCATGTCGCCGAGAAGGCCGCAACGCTCCGCGTAGGCGTTGTGAACATGGATGCTCTCGAAGTTCTCCTGCCGCGCGAGGACGAACGCGCCGTCTTCAAGGCCCGGCATGTGTTCAGCCACGCCATTTATCATCTCCCGCACCACGTCCTCGACGAAACGCGGCCTCATATGCCCGCCCCATACGACGTTCAGTTCGTCCGGGCGCTTTAAAAGGCCGTAGATCCCCGAACTCATGGAGTCCTCAGCGATACGCACAAGTTTATCCGCACTGATGCGGCTTTCAGAGCCTATCAGGAGGGTTCCGAGCCCGCGCTGGTTGTGCGAGGCCACTGGCATGATGGAAAGTATCTCTGCCGCCTGCGCGTCGCTGTAACCTGCGCCAAGCAGGGCGGATCTCGCCCGCTCCGCCACCATCTCCCTCGCGCAGGGACATACGGTGAAGCCGTTCACCTCGACGCCGGTAGCCCTGCGCGACGACACGCCGTCGCTGACGGAAACGCCGATAAACGTATAGAGGTTCTCGACGGCTTTGCCGGAAGCGGGCGTGTGCCTCGTCATAGGGTACTGTGCCCTTATACCGGCCTCTGCCCTTGCGGCGCCCTGCGTTTTCGCGATGGAAAGCGCCATCCTGTCAGTGAGCGTCTCGAAGTCCGGCGAGGGGGACATGGCGATCTCGGACGCGATGTCCTCAATATTCTCAATGAAGCGCGACATGTGAACCCCGGACTGGCTCGCGTCTAAAAAAGCGTAGAGGTTCATCTCGGCAAAAAACAGTGACTCGTGCCCGGACGAGCCCTTTAGGCGCAAAACCCTCTTAAGCCCTGTCACGCCAACCCTGGAAAGAGAGAGTCTCGTTCTTGGGATGCTCTTCTGCATGTCGTTGCCCAAAATATCCTCCGTCATCTTTCTCTCCTCCCCGCGTATATTTTACGTCTTTTAACCCTTATCCTTTATATCTTTTTTGTCCCATCTGTCCAGAATTTCCGCCAATGGAGTCCGCTTTAGCTCGGAGTCCAGGAAGACGAATATCCCGGCCGCCAGAAGATCGGCGGTCGTTCCCGGGTTCATGAGATTGTCAGGATCATCGAGCATCAGGGACAAATCCCGCAAGGCATTCTTCCCCTCATCCGTGAAACACCCGCCAAGCGCGAGCGCCCTGCCGGCCTCCTCCGACGCGCCTAAAGATGCCTTCCGCCCCAGTTTCCTTTCTATGAGCGTGTCCGGAACCTCGCTCATCAGGAAAAGAAACGTCTGCACGACGGAACTCCTTAGCTGGCGCCCTTCCTCCCAGAGCGCCGCAAGCTTAGGCGCCGCGAGGCCAAACGTTATCCCGTAATCGGTGACGTACTCTCTTGCGATAGAGTCCCTCGAAGAGGCAAAGCGCATGGCCTCTAAAATAGGCGGCGCGCTTGGGGCGCCTCTCGCGTCAAAATCGATCACGTCGTATTTCTCACTCCTGTCCAGGCCTTCCGGAGACGCGTTCCGTATGGCGGCGTATATGGACGAGGAGTCGTCCGCGTCAAGCCCGGCGAGCACGAGCGAAAGAGCGCCGCGAAGATCCGATGCCCCGTCCGCCTGAGAGATATTTTTTGTGAGGATGTCGCCACATGCCCTCACAAGAGGCGCCAGAAGAAGTATTATGCCCAGGTTAGTGTTCCTGTCCGTCAGGCTTTTAGTCGTCATGACGGCCCGTTCCGTCAGTTTCCCCACGGACAGCCCCGGATCGGCGAAAGCCTCGGCTATTCCGGCTGCGCTTGCGATAAACGTCATCTCGTTCAGATACCTGAACGGCTTGCCAGGGCTTACGTTGCCCGGCTTCGGCGCAAGCATCTCCATGGCGCAGGCAAGCTGGGCGGTCCTGGATATCCGCAAGCTCAAATTAATCAGCGATCCCCTGATTCCGTCCACGCCGCCAGAATAGACGGGTTTACCGCTCCGGCGCGGTATGTCCGCCCCGACCTCGCGTTATTAACGCATATCGCGGCCGGGCTGAACAGCATGGGGTCAATTTTGTAAAAATCCCAGCCATAACGCCTCAAAATCTCAAAGAACGGCGTCCCGTAATCAAGCGAAGCCGAAGACGGAAGTTTATCCAGAATCCGGATTATCTCGCCGTCGTCGCAGTTTGCCGTGTAATACGCTCGTCCTCCGTAGAGTATCCCGTCGTTCGTCCAGCCGATAGCCAGCCCGTCGTTTGCCGCGACAGGGGCTACCGGTGCAACGCCCCAGCCCGCCGTCACGCTGTTTATGTCAAAGCCAAGCTCATGAAGCTTATGCAGGCCCGTCTCGACGATTCGGGCCGCGATCTGGACGCAGCCGGCTATAGAAGCTGTCGGCGCCATGAGGACGAACAGCTTTTCCGGCTCGACGCCACACCGTCCGGCAATATACTGAAGAACGTCCTCAGGAGGGTAGGATCTCGTCTCAAGCGCCAGTACGGCAACGTCGGAGTCCTCTGTGCAGCCTATCTGTTTAAATATTTCCTCAGCACCGTAAAGGGCGCGGGCAGGGCCGGAGGCCATCGCGAAATACGGGCGTTCCCCTTCCGTCTTTATCGTCCACCCCGCGTACTGAGACGCCATGCAGCCGCGCACAGGTTCGCTCGCGACGACCGTAACGGAGGGCATCCAGTTCCCTCCCGTCTCACATAGCCCAAGCGTCACGCTCGCGCTCCCTCCAAGGCATACTTCCGCAAAGAGCCTCCCGCCCTCCGGGCTTCCAGGCGACCTTATGCCAGCGTCGATCAGCACCGCGCCGCAATCCGCACGGCTCACGGCAATGCCGAGGCTTGACGATTGCCGGATCATTTTTTTAGCGATTTTATGCGCCCTCTCGTTAAGTTTTGGAGAATATTTCATGGCTTCAACACTCTCCTTAATCTGTAATTAAAATTCACGGCTATCGAGTTGCCTCAGAAGTCTGCCCAAGACACTGAGCTAGCGGCTCGTTACGCGAACCGGGCCGCTCATACGCCTTAAATTTTTAAAATTTTAGAACCCTCGTCACGGCGCCGCGGTTCCTTCCGGAAACGACGCTTACCGCAAGATCCTCTCCCATGAGGGCGTCCGACAGCGAAAAATATCCCCGCAAGCACGAGGCCAGATCTCGGGCCCGATCCTGTCCATCGACGAAGCCGTAAAGAACAGGGCCCCACGAACTCTGCCCCATGCCGGAAGCGCCGAGCGAGCCCATTTTCCTAAAGACATCCCGCGCTATCGGAGACGCGAAGGGACTGCCGGACTGAAAAGGCGCGAAGCCCTCCCCCGTTATCTCCTGAATCCTGCCAAGCGCATCCCCGAAATGGGCTATTTCATTTTCAAGCAGCGCCGGAAGCAGCTTCATCATCACGATATGGCATATTTCCCTTGATCGCTCCGGATCAGGCTTTGGCATGTTTTTAAAAGCGCTGCTCTCATCCATGCCGTTCAGCCCTTTGCCCATGCCGGGAGGAAGTATAGTGACAGCCCTCCAGCTTGCCGGAAAATCAGCCCTGAAAAGCGTCAGCGGGGCACCGCCTGGAGGAGCGCCGGCGTCAACGATAAAACCGCCCCTGCCAAACGACTCTATGCCTATTCCGGAACGCTTCCCGCGCCCGGTCATAAGCGCCATATCCGCGCAAGAGCGCTTGAGCCCGTACAGGCGGCATAGCGATGACACGACGCACAGCGCAAGCTGAGTCCCCGCGCCGAAGCCGCAGTGAAAGGGTATCGCGTCATCAAGAAAGATTTCGGCGCCAGGAAGGCCCGAGGCATCGCGGATTTCCGGTTGCCCGTAAAACATCCGCGCGTATTTCGTTGCCGCGTTTACGGCATCGGCATCCCGCCCGCTGACGGACATCCTGTCCGCGAACCTGGCTCTGACCTTTACGCGAGGACCGGATATGGAAAGCCCTATGCTGCCGAACATCCTGCCGAGCGAGCCGGAAACGTCAAGAAACCCGAAGTGCAGGCGAGCCGCCGACTCTGTCTCGATCTCGACAGACTCGGCGCGGTTGCGGTCATTGATCCGCGCAAGGCGAAGTTTCGGCTTGTTCGATTGCTGACCGTATAAGTTTAAAGGCATCGGACTCCCTCTTCCCCCCGGTTTTTTGGGCTATTATTTCCAGTTCGCTGATTTTCCGCGCCGCGTCTTCCCTGCCGAGCCCTAAGCGGAATCTTGTAGCGAGTATCACGGCCTCCAGCGCGGCGTTTTTTGCCCTGTTGAACGGCACAAAAGCCCTCGCGGCGTTCTTGCCCAGCACACGGCATTTTACGCTCCAGCGGGCTTCCCCCGGCATAATTTCGGACGATACAAGCTCTATCTCCCACCAGCATGGAACGTCATCCATCACCTGCCCCCGCGATGGCGGCGTCTCGTCAGTGAGGGCCGTTACGGCAAACAGGAGCGCGTCGTCCGCGAAATTAAGCGTCCCTGCGCCGGATTCAAGCAGAGCCTGCCCAGTCCTGCTCGAAAAAAACGGCCGAAGCTCGACGAGCCGCGAGTCGAAAAAAGAATCCGTCATCACGCCCATAGGGGCGAATCTCGCCCCTGCGCCAAGAATCGCCTCGTATATCACGAAAGCGCGCCCCAGGACATCTCGTCGTCCTGAACGTAGTCCCGTCCGAGCCTAAGGGCTATCGCGGCCTTTTGAAGCTCTCGCCCCGCGTAAAAAGCGTGAGACGGATTCATAGCCCCCATCCCGGCATAAATTTCCGCTATATCGCGGCTTCGCAGGAAACGATCCCTGTTAAACGCGCAGATCGCGTCCTCGGTGACGAATATCCGCCAGTTCGCGTCAGTCACGGCGGACCGCATCTCGCGCAGCCGATCCTCACCATACCTTGGCGGAGGCCCTTTCAGCTCCCGCAGGGCCCTGGATATCCTCTTCGGCAGCGCCCCGCGCCTGGAAGCCTCGCTCATGATATCCCGCGCCGCGCGAAGTTCCCTCACCGTGCCAATGGCCCACCTCGCTACCTCCGTCGTCAGCACATACTCTATGCCAAGCTCCTGAGCGCAGACCGCGATGAGCGCGTTTACTCCGGCGCTGTCAGCCTCCAGAAGCTCCGTCACGTTGCCAGAGCCCATTAGCATCGGCGTGTCGGGATGCAGGGAGCGGTATTCGTAAAACCTGCAAAGGGATCCGACGAACCCCATAAGAGGCACGGACAGTATCGGATCGGCGATCACGTCCCAGCCCATTTTCCTGGCTTCCAGGACGTTAGCCTCAAGCGACACGATATAGCCTGATTCCGTGCCTTCGTAATCCGGGACGGCCACAAACTTGCACTTTTGCCCATTTTGCCTATTTTGCACAGCCTGTCCCAGCAGGCCCATGTTGGACGAGTTAACGCTCAGTATCAGATCCGCGCCGGAATCGACTGCCCTCAAAATAGTCTCCGCGTGGAACGTGTCCACGGATACCAGAAATCCGCGGTCCTTGAGCGCGGCGATTTTTTCGCCAACGTCCGGCACGCCCGTATCAGGATTGCCTCCAAGGTCAATCACGTCAGCGCCGCTTTGCCGAAACGCTTCGGCCAGGCTTATTATGGCTTCAGCCGGCATCCGCCACGCGTCGACTATCTCCGCGATTATCCGGAATGTTTTGCCTGAGCCGTCATGGCGTCCGCTTTGCCCCGCATCGTCAAAACCGGCAGCGCGGCCGCCAACCCCAAGCCACTCGGGCACATCCCAAAGATCCTCAGGCCCGCGCGTCACCGGAATGCCAAGCGAGTCCTCCATCGTGCCGAGGTTTCCTGTCATGCGGCCTGGCATCACTATCCTGTCAGGCAATTCCTTTAACGCGCCGTGCTTTTCCTTCCGCATCCTCAAAATCTGCCCCAGAGCCCACTCCGGCGTCATCAGCGCCGCGACCGATATCGGAAGCTCCAGGACTAAAGCGTCTATTTCAGAGCCCGCGCCATTTTGCCTAAGCAAGCCCGCCACTGCGGAAAGAGAGGGCGCCGCGAGCCGCCCGGTCACTAGGAGGATTTTTTGTTTATGAACAGTTCCAGCCATGAGTGAAGCTCATCAGGAGACGAGACGGCAGTGACGCCGCGTATCTCGCGGAGCCTTGCCGTCTGTTCCAGGTCTATCGGCCTCGGGTAGACGTGGATCCTATTCCCGTTCGGCACCTGGGAAACGATGTCAGGAGCGACATCCGTCGGAAGGACGCATATCGGGACGCGGCTTTTGCCAGCCTGAGCGTACATGCAAGAAACAAGGGAATCAGCTATCCCGCAGAGGCACTTCGCGACGGTATTGCTCGTCGCTGGAGATATGATGAGGGCCGCGTACTTACCGACGGCCAGCCTTGAAGTCACGGCGAAGCTGTAGGTATCCTCCTCCGTCACGGACGAGGCGCATCCGTCAAGGCGGCCCTTTAGGCCGTACATCGCCAGCACCTCGGAAGCTGCCCGCGACAAAAAAACGTCCACCGGCACGTCAAGCGAGCCCAGCATTTCAACGGACTCGCGCAAAAAATGCCCGGCGCCTGTAAAGGCCCAGGCTATATTCAGTTTGCCGCAAGGCGCCTCTGGCGTCATGCCCGCCGCGCGTCCCCGGTTACTAGGCCGGACGCAAAAATATATCTCATAATCCGCAATCTCTCCACACCTTTACGGCCTCGCCGCTAAGGTAAGCCATGACATCGGCGTCGCTTGGAAGCGAGGGCGTTATGGAAGTGCATATCGGCGCGCCCGCCGGCAGCGAAGCTCTGGGCTGCGGTATATCGCGTCTTGAATAATTGTACCATGCCCCAGTGTCGGGCGCGGTGAGGTTTTTGGGGGCGTATATGATCCCCTTGCCCCGGAACGGGCCATCAAGCAAGTTTTCCCGTTCCGGCGGAAGATGGCCCGATATGGCGCTCAGGTGAAGGCTGAATATGTTTACCCCGCTCAACAGCTCCACAAGCTCGAATGAAGCGCTGATGCGCGGGTTTATTTCAAGAAGCCAGAGATTGACGCCGTCGTAAATGAAATCGGCGCCGATTGCGCCTTTTAGCCCAAAATACGACGCCATAGCAGAAGCGACTCTCCTGAACTCGTCCAGGAGGGCATTTTTCTTGCCGGCTTCAGCCGAGAATGGCATTATGTTGCCGCACCAGGCGAAACCATCCGCCCCAAGGGCGCGATTGCCTATAAGCTGCCTGCTGGCCCCGCATAAGGCCGCATTCTTGCCGTCTGCCAGAAAAACGACGGAAATGGATGTCCCGCCGATGCGCTCCTGGAGGTACTCCCCTTCGCGAAGCGCCGTGTCTTTGTCACAGTCCCTAACGCCGATCCCTCCGCCGCTTTTGAAGCGCTTTATGAGAAAGCCCGAAAAACCGGAAAGGTCGTCCCCGGCTTGCGGCAAAAAAACCTTCGGCCGCGAAAGCCCGCAGTCCGCGCAGAACTTTTCAAGCTCGTTCAAACTCCTGCACCGCTTGATTGACGCGTAGGGCGAGGAGTATACGCGCACTCCGGCTTCCTCCAGCTCGATAATCGCCTCCGGGCGGTTTTCCACGCCGGAGGCGAACACGGCGCCATCGACATCAAACTCTTTTACGATCTCTCCAAGCGGCTCTGATTTGTCCCTCCTGTGCCACCGCGCGATCTCCTTGAGGTCGCAATCGCCATACGAATCCATCGCGACCGCTTCATGCCCGGCTCTCGCGACAGATTGGGCAACGGCGCGCGCGCTGGCGCCCAGCACGAGGATTTTCATGAGCTATTTCGCTGCCTCCACGGCAAGGTCATAAATGGCCTCAGTGTCCAGCAGAAGGCCTTTCGTTTCAAAAAGCTTCGTTATGGCAAGGCGGTGAATCTTCATCTTGAGGCCTCCGATGCCTATCGCCCCGTAGACGATCTTCCCTTCAGACTCGTGAGCCTGCCACAAAGCGTCGCTCCCCTCCACTCCGAGCGGCGGCACGGCATTCACGTCGGCGACGACCTTGAGAGTCGGATGCTCCTTCCATAGCTTCTCGGAGATGAGCCGGACTCCGGCCGCGCCGCAGCATAGCACCGCTTCCGCTCCGTCAAGTATCGGCGGTATGTCCGAGTCGCTTTTCATGACGGCGCACTCAGGCGAATGGCCGAAACGGATGCCTATGGCTTCCGCGGCGCTCTTAGCTTTGTCGATATTCCGCGACGTGATCGTGACAGACGCGCCGAGCTTGAGCAAAAGCCCTGCCGACCGCTGCCCGACCGGGCCCGTGCCGGAGAGTATCACGGCTTTTTTCCCGCTCAGGCCGCATACGGAAGCCATGTTATATACCGCCGCGGCCGACGTGGTGTTGCAGCCGTTCGGGTCGAACATGACGGAGACGTTAAGCGGAGGCCACAGCGTTTCAGTGACCTTTTTCAGCACCTTTCCGGCTTCCTCGACGCTCGACCCTCCGATGAATATCGCCGTGCAATTCAAGTCATTCGGCCTGCGGGTGAACATGCATCCGTGTACGAGCCCTTCAACATTTTCCGACGTCACCGCGCCATGCCTCAGCATGACGCAATCAACGGAGTCAAGCGCCGTTACGGCATCAAAGACGCTCGGCTGCGAATCGGAGTCAAGCTGAAGCAGAATTTTCCGCATTATAGCATCTCCTTTTGGGAGGATCGCCCTGCCGGCCGGAATGGCGCCTAGGGCGATCCTCATCGGGCAAGTTTAATGTATTTCAGGCTATTTTACTATATTGTCTCCTTGCACTGGCAGTAGCCCTCGAAGGAGCCAAGCGCGCCCTTGGCATACGGAGCGCAGCGCTTGATGAGCGTGCTGACCGCGCAGTCCTTGCAGCCCCTCATCGGCGCCCCGGGAGTTCCGGGCTTGAGCGCCATCATGTTCGTCATGGCCGTAGCCGTGACGCACTCCGGCGTCAGGTAGCACGGGAAGTCCGACAGGGACATAAGCGCCGCGAAGCGCTGGGTGATGGCGCAGGCCGGGTAGGTATAGCGCTGCGGGTTGGAGATGACCGGGTGCTTCGTGACCGGCGAGAAGTCGATCTCGATTCCCTTGATCTTGCCGCCGCCATCAATTATGGCCTCGCCGCGCTTCAAGATGTCCATGAAATCGACGTTGTGCAGCTCGTCAGCCTCGCCGCGCTTCGGGTTGATGGCGGCGTAGTTGTGGAAGCGTTTGACGAGCAAATCCACGAGTATAGGCACGTTAAACGCGTCGAGCGCCAGGACGCAAGCGGCGGCGGCGGCCGGAGCGCCTGTGGCGGCGGCGACTACGTCCCATCCGCTCTTGAAGGCATCCATTTCGAGGCCCTTCTTCAGAGTGGCTGAGAACACCTGCGTCACAGCCTCATATATCGCGAAGACCATGTCATCCTTGAACATATTGTACGCGGACTGCGCGATATGATGGCCGATGTCCCCTACGCAGTAGGCAGGCACTGTCACGATGTTGGCCGGGTGAACGCCAGCTTTGAAGGCCGCCTCTATGACCGGCTTCATCTTCTTGCTGTAGCCATCCATATACTTGCCAAGGTCAAATGAAGAGTGAGGGCCATGCCCGCCGAGGTTATGGGTGGCCATAAGCTCTTTTTGCGCGGCTACCGGCTGATCATACAGGCGCTGCAGCTGAGCTACCTCCGCGGCTTCGCCCTCTCCCGCCGTTTTCCCGGACTCAATGGCGGCCCTGAACGCGCCGCCAAGGCCATAAGACGTGTTCATTCCCCAAGATTTTGAGGCAAGCAGCGTCTCCTTGTCCTTTTGCGGGATGTCCAGCGGTTTCAGTATGCGATTTACCAGGTTCGGCACGGAACCTACGGAGAAGCCGAAGTCCACGACGCAGGTCGGCCCGTACATCCCGCCGTAGCGGCGTACCGCTTCAAGGCCTATAAGGGCTTTGTTGGCGCCTATGGCGTCTATGAATTTCTTCGTGGATTCCTTGAAGGAGGGATCCAGCTCGAATAGGATCTCAAGGATGGGAGGAGTCTGGTGGTGTTCGATAAACGGATCATCCTCCGGCCGGATGGTGTCGGTGATCTCTTTCAGCACTTCGTAGTGGGCGTTGACGGACTGGACGTGAAGGTCAAAGATCTCTTTGCTCTGCCCGTCCGTTGGCTTCATCGCGTTAACGGCATCTACATAGGGCTTGGCGTCAGTTATCTTAAACGTCCCGCCTCTCTTCTCCTTGATTACCCCAAAATCAGCCTCAGCAGCTCCGATACATTCCTTTATCATTTTTTCCTGCAAACTCATTCCTGACCATCCTCCTCATTCATCCATCGAAACTATCGCGAAATTAAACAAAAAACAGCTGCAAGAGAAAAATCGCCTACATTCCTGGCAGACGGCACCCCCCCAATCGTATTGATTGAATATTACGAATCCGCGAAAGAGGAAAAGCAACTGTGATTCATAAATTAAGATTTTTCAGGGTATTAATGTACATTAAATATAATACTAATATTCAATAAAGTCAATATTAAAATAATCGGGTGTCACACTAACACCCTCCCATAGGCACAGAAACCCCCGGCAAAGCCGGGGGTTTCCATTTATTAATTATCTTTTTTAGTAATTCTTGCAACTGCTTTTTTATTTGCCGTATTTCGGATAGTCCCAGCTGCTATATTAATAAGAAGTTTTGGTCATGCTGTAAGTAAGGGTGTATTGATAGTAATCTCCGCTGTAGTAAAAGCTGCCGCTTTGCGTCACATCCGCCTGTCCAACTCCAGTTATCGTTAACTCCGTAGTTCCTCCTCCATCGGGGTCTGCCCATTTGAATTTATTGTCGTCTGTGCGTGTGATCGTTATTGTTTCGTCTTCATGTGTTTCTGAAAACGTATCAAGGGTACTTCCGCCGTAATAGGCTTCCAC